>NZ_JBFTRV010000013.1:0-167975 GCF_056399665.1 Massilia sp. 01N410
GATAGCCATGCGGCCTACCCGGCATTCGCGCGGGAGGTCGGGATTTCACATGAGGCCATCAACGCGAGCGCCGGCGAACGAAAGCGCGGTGCGCTGCACATCCAGAACGTGAACGCCTATCACAGCCGGATGCGCACCTGGCTGCTGCCGTTCCGCGGCATCGCCAGCCGATACCTGGGCCACTACTTCGGCTGGCGCTGGGCGCTGGATGGCCAGCGTATTGCCAGCCCCGGCGCCTTTTTGAGAGCGGCGCTCGGCAGATTCAACACTTAGCGCGAACAGCGCCAAAAAAAACGCCCCGGTCTCCCGGGGCGTTTCACTTGTGCACATATATATAGTGCGGTACGGCAATCAGCGCTTTGCGTCCGCCGCCGCCTCGTCCGGGCGCAGCTTGCCCGCCAGGCGGTCCAGCACGCCGTTCACGTACTTGTGGCCGTCGATGCCGCCGAAGGACTTGGTCAGCTCGACCGCTTCGTTGATCACGACGCGGTACGGGATCTCGATCTTGTTCTTCAGCTCCCAGGCGCCCAGCAGCAGTACCGCATGTTCGATCGGCGACAGTTCGGCGATCGGACGGTCCAAGGTCGGGGCCAGGGTCTCGCGCAGTTCGACCGACTGGGCGATCGTGCCGTTCAGCAGCTCGGTGAAGTACTCGGCGTCGGCCTTGTCGAAGCCGTGGGCGGCGCGGATGTGGTTGACGACCGTCGAGGCCGGCTCATTGTTCAGCAGCCATTGGTAGAGGCCCTGCAACGCGAACTCGCGCGCGCGGTGACGCGGCGTGCGGTTCTTGTTCGGGTTGGCGTGAATGCTCTTGTCAATCATGTTCTTACCTTGCTACCGGTTATTCTTCTTCGGCCTGCAGCTCGTCGAGGCCGAGCAGCAGGTTGGCCATCTCGACGGCGACGCGGGCGGCGTCCGTGCCCTTCTCGGCCATGCGCGCTTCGGCCTGCTCGTCGTTCTCGGTGGTCAGCACGGCGTTGGCGATCGGCATGCCGTAGTCCAGACCGATGCGGGTGATGCCGGCGCCCGACTCGTTCGAGACCAGCTCGAAGTGGTAGGTCTCGCCGCGGATCACGGCGCCCAGTGCGATCAGGGCGTCGAACTGCTGGGTTTCGGCCATCTTCTGCAGGGCCAGCGGGATTTCCAGGGCGCCCGGCACGGTCACGTGCAGGATGTCCTCGTCCGCCACGCCCAGGTGCTTCAGCTCCGCCAGGCAGGCCGACAGCAGGCCATGGCCGACGTCGGCATTGAATCGTGCCTGCACGATCCCGATGCGCAGGCCTTCACCCTGCATATTGCTTTCAAAAGTTCCTACCGTCATGGCTGCCTCTTTTTCTGTTTACTGTAAATGTTTGAATGGTAGCGCGTCAGGCGCATCGCTCGCGCCTGATACGCTCGATGTTTACGCTTCCGGCTTGGCCAGGTAACCCGTGACTTCCAGGTCGAAGCCGACCATCGACGGCATCTTGCGCGGATTCGCCAGCAGCTTCATCTTGCACACGCCCACCTGCTTGAGGATCTGGGCGCCGATACCGTAGGTGCGCAGGTCGAGATTCGCCGCGCGGCCGCCTTGTCGCGGCGCCGACTTGTCGGCGAACTGGGCGAACAGCTCGTCGGCCGTCTCGCCGCAGTTCAGCAGCACGATGACGCCGGCTTCCGCCGCCTTGATCGCCTGCATCGCCGTCGACAGGTTCCACGAGTGCGAGGTGGCGCGGTTGTCCAGCAGGTCGACGATCGAGACCGGCTGGTGCACGCGCACCAGGGTTTCCTTGTCGGCTTCCGGCGTGCCGTGCACCAGCGCCAGGTGGGCGCTTGCGCTCGGCTTGTCGCGGAAGGCGACCAGCTTGAACTCGCCGTGCACGGTCGACAGCTGGCGCTCGGCCACGCGCTCGACCAGCGATTCGGTCTGGCTGCGGTAGTGGATCAGGTCGGCGATGGTGCCGATCTTCAGCTTGTGCTCCTCGGCGAACTCGAGCAGGTCCGGCAGGCGCGCCATGGTGCCGTCTTCCTTGATGATCTCGCAGATCACGGAAGCCGGCGTCAGGCCCGCCATCTCGGTCAGGTCGCAGCCCGCCTCGGTATGGCCGGCGCGCATCAGCACCCCGCCCTTCACTGCGCGCAGCGGGAAGATGTGGCCCGGCTGCACCAGGTCTTCCGGCTTCGCGTTCTTCGCCACCGCCACCTGGATGGTGCGGGCGCGGTCGGCCGCCGAGATGCCGGTGGTGACGCCTTCGGCCGCTTCGATCGAGACCGTGAAATTGGTGCCGAAGGAGGTACCGTTCCGGGTCGTCATCATCGGCAGTTCGAGGCGGTCGCAGATCTCTTCCGACAGGGTCAGGCAGACCAGGCCGCGCGCGTGGCGGATCATGAAGTTGATCGCTTCGGGCGTGACGTGTTCGGCGGCGAGCACCAGGTCGCCCTCGTTCTCACGGTCTTCCTCGTCGACCAGAATGACCATGCGCCCTGCGCGCAGTTCGTCGACGATTTCCTGGGTGGTGGACATGGGCATGCGGGTTCCTCGGGGGCAGTGCGGAAACCCGCTATTTTAATGGATTTGCCAGCCTTGCACCGGGCCGGATGGCGGCAATCGCAGCCCGGGGCGCAGCCGGCCACCGCCGGGCTCGGAAGCTTGTTGCATATTGACAACGATCACTGCACTCTTTCGGTGCAACTATGGTGTTCGACAACCACTGTGCTGCGGGCCGCGCAGGGTAGAATGATTTTTTATTGCTCAACCGGAGCATCTCGCATGTTCGTCCGCCTTGCCCGCACCACCCTGCTCACCGCCATCCTGCTCACCTCGCCGCTGGTTGTCGCTGCGAGCCTCGACCTGAATGCCCCACTGCCGGTCGCGCCCCAGCTCAAGGTCGGCAAGCTGCCGAACGGCCTCACCTACTACATCCAGAAGAACCGCAAGCCCGAGCACAAGCTGGAGCTGCGCCTGGTGGTGAAGGCCGGCTCCATCCTCGAGGACGAAGACCAGCAGGGCCTGGCCCACTTCACGGAGCACATGGCCTTCAACGGTTCGACCCATTTCAAGAAGCACGAGCTGGTGTCCTACCTGCAGTCGATCGGCGTGAAATTCGGCGCCGACCTGAACGCCTACACCTCCTTCGACGAAACCGTCTACGTGCTGCCGGTGCCGGCCGAGGGCAAGCAGGATCTCGACAAAGCCTTCCAGGTGCTGCAGGACTGGGCCCAGGGCCTGACCCTGAACGATGCCGACATCGACAAGGAGCGCGACATCGTGCTCGAAGAGCTACGCCTCGGCAAAGGCGCGGGCGACCGCATGCAGAAGGTCCTGATGCCGAAGATGTACAACGGCTCGCGCTATGCCGAGCGCCTCCCGATCGGCAAGGAAGACACCCTGCGCAGCTTCAAGCCCGAAGCCCTGCGCCGCTTCTACCGCGACTGGTACCGTCCCGACCTGATGGCCGTGGTGGCGGTCGGCGACATCGACCCGGTCCAGGCCGAGCAGCTGATCAAGCGCCACTTCGGCGGCCTGAAGAACCCGGCCTCGCCGCGCCCGCGCGCCTATGCCCAGATCCCGCCCCGTCTCGAAACCGAGGCGCTGGTCGTGACCGACAAGGAAGCCGGCCCGGCCTCGGTCCTGATCCGCTATCCGGTGATGTCCTTCAGCGAGCGCGCCACCATCGGCGGCTACCGCGAGCAGCTGGTCGAAGGCCTGTTCGCCGGCATGCTGAACCAGCGCCTGTCCGAACTGGCGCAGCTGCCCTCGCCGCCCTTCATGGGCGCCAGCAGCGCGCTGGGCCGCCTGACGCCGCGCTACCGCTCCTACAACGCAATGGCGGCGCTGGGCGAAGGCGGCGCCAACCCGGCGATCGACGCCCTGGTGCAGGAGAACGAACGCGCGCGCCGCTTCGGCTTCAGCGAGGCCGAACTCGATCGCATGAAGAAAGGCGTGATGCGCACCTACGAGCGCGCCTGGAACGAACGCGACAAGACCGACTCGGGCGGCCTGGCCGCCGAATACATCCGCAACTTCCTCGAAGGCGAATCAATCCCCGGCATCGAGAACGAATACCGCTACGTGAGCGAACTCCTGCCCGGCATCACGGCCGCGGAGATCAACGCCTACGCGCGCCGCACCATCCCCGCCGATTCGGGCAAGCTGGTGATCTATACCGGCCCGGCCAAGGAAGCCGCAGCGATACCGACCGGCGAGCAGCTGCTGGCCGCGGTCGCCGCCGCCGAACGCCGCGACGTCAAAGCCCACGCCGAGAAGGCGGTGGCGGCGCAGCTGATGGACAAGCCGCCCGCTCCCGGCAGCATCGTCGCCGAGAGCCGCGACGAGCGCCTCGGCACCACCAGCCTGGTGCTGTCGAACGGCGTGAAGGTGATCCTCAAGCCGACCAGCTTCCGCAACGACCAGGTGCTGATGAGCGCCGCCCGCTTCGGCGGCCAGAGCCTGTTCGACACCAAGGACATGTTCAACGCGCGCTACGCCGACACCATCGTCGCCGCGATGGGCCTGAAGGATTTCTCGCCCCTCGACATGCGCAAGATCCTGGCCGGCAAGGCGGCCGCCGTCAGCGCCGGCCTGGGCAACAACACCGACGTGGTCGCCGGCACCGCGGGCGCCACCGACATCGAGACCATGCTGCAGATGGTGTGGCTGAAGTTCGCCGGCGTGCGCCGCGACGAAAACCTGTACAAATCCTTCATCGGCAAGCAGATCGAACTGGCGCGCAACCGCGCCTCGCAGCCGGGCGCGCTGTTCGGCGACGTGCTGGTCAAGACCCTGTACGGCGACAATCCGCGCGCCCCGCGCGCCCTGAAGCCCGAGGACTTCGCCAGCATCGACCTCGACCGCGCGATCGCCATCTACCGCCAGCGCTTCTCGAGCGCCAAGGACCTGACCTTCATCTTCGTCGGCAGCTTCGATGTCAACGCCATCAAGCCCCTGCTGTCCACCTACCTGGCCAGCCTGCCGACCCCTAGCATTCCGGTCGCTTTCCGCGACCTCGGCATCCGCCCCGTGAAAGGCGTGGTCAAGAAGGAAGTCAACAGCGGTTCGGAAGACAAGAGCACGGTCTCGCTGACCTTCACCGGCGCCGCCGAGGTCAACGAGCTCGAAGAGCTGCGCCTGTCGGCCCTGACCGAGGTGATGAACATCCGCATCATCGACGTGCTGCGCGAGAAGCTGGGCCTGATCTACGGCGGCGGCATGGAAGCCTCGATGACGCGCATCCCCTACAGCCACTACACGGTGGGCGTAACCCTGCCGACCGGTCCGGAAAACGTCGACAAGGTGCTCAGCGCAACCTTCGCCGAAATCGAGCGCATGCGCACCCAGGGCCCGGACCAGGCCGACCTCGACAAGGTCAAGACCAACTGGCTGCAGACCTACCGCAAGTCGCTCAAGGAAAACGGCTACTGGCTGGCCGCGCTGCAGACCTCGCTGACCGAGGGCACCGACCCGGCCACCATCCTCACCTTCGACAAGGAAGTGCAGAAGCTGAGCGTGGCGGACCTGAAGGCGGCGGCGCAGCGCTACCTGAAGCCGGACAACTACGTGCAGGTGGTGTTGAATCCGGAGAAGGCGGCGGCGCAGGTAGCCGTTGCAGCGAGAACGCAGAAGGCCCCGCAGTGAATTCGCTGGGTGGGTATGGAGTGCCCACCCAGCTTCCTTAGATCTTCAGTTCGAGCCGCACAGCCAGCGTCGTGTAAGTGCGCACCGACGTATCCAGCGCCTGCACCAGTTCACCGAGATCATCCACCCGCGCAGTCTCATACCTGCGCGGCAGCAGGTTGTTCCCCGAAATCCGCAACTGCGTATTGGCGCTGAACTTCCACAATCCATACAGGTCGAGCTGGCGCTTCATGCCGGTCGTGTACAGCTCGGCCACGCTGCTCTGGACCACGGTCGGTGGCGTCCAGTTGAGGTTGCCGCCAACCGTCAGCGGCGCGTTCTTCACGCGGTAATCGAGACCGAAGTTGGCGGTCTGCCTGGCCTGCCGCTCGAGCCGGTTATTGGGTCCGGGGATGTCGTCGACGCTCGACCAGTAGCGGCTGTAATTGGCGCGCAGGTCCAGGTCCGGCGCCCCGGCGAGCACTTCGGCCAGCTGGAACTTGGCTTCCAGCTCGACGCCGCGGGTAACAGCATGGCCGATGTTCGCCGGCGTCGACACCCAGCGCGGACCGATGCTGGTCGATTGCAGCGCCGTCTGGCGACGCATCAGGTCGTCGATGTCGCGCAGGAAGGCGCTGGCCGACAGGATCCCGCTGCGGCTCAGGTAGTGCTCATAGGCCAGGTCGATGCCCGTTGCCAGTTCCGGCTTCAGATTCGGATTGCCGGTGCGGTCCGGACGGGTCGGGTGGTTATCGCTGGTGAACGAAGGCGCCGCGATCAGGTCGTCCAGAACGGGCGCCTTGTAGCTCCGGGTCAGGCTGGCGCGCACCTGGTCGCGTTTGGAACCGGGAATGCGGTACACGGTGTGCAGCACCGGGCTCCATACGCTGCTGGTGTTCTTCACCGCGTAGCCGGGGCTGTCGCTGGTGCTGCGGATGCCTTCCCAGCGCAGGCCCAGGTAGCCGGACCACTGGCTGGTGATGTCCCACTCGTCCTGTGCGAACAGGGCCAGGCGGCGGGTGTCGGCGGACAGGTTCGCGCCCGAGGCCTCGTACAGGGGATTGTTGTCGCCTTCGGCCCGGTGGACCAGCGCCAGGTGCCCGGCCTCGCCGTCCCAGCCCGCCGCGAAGTGATGGCCTTCGCCCAGCGGGCGGCTGTACTTGCCGCTATTCGAGAAACTGCGCTGGCGCTCGCGATCGACGTCGCTCAGGACCCGATTCAGCGTGCCGCCTTCGCCGTAGTTGTTGCGCAGGCTGTCGCTGTCGCTGCGATTGATGCCGGCGCTGAACTTGAGTTCCAGCTTCGCGCCGCTGTCCATCTTGTGGCTCCAGTCGCCAAGGCCGCGCGCCATCGTCCCGGTCGTCCGCGAGTCCGCGTGCTGGAGCACGAACTCCGGCGGAACGACGCCGACGACCTGGTCGACCGGCGCGTCGTTCACGCTGTGGTTGCGATTGGCGGACACGAAGGGCTGGAAGTTCAGCGTATCGCCGTTGTCGAATTTCCAGGACAGGCGCGGCGCCAGGTTCAGCGCGCGCGACCTGCCCTCGCCATAGCTGCGGATCAGCTGCAAGCGTTGAAAGCTGCCGTCGGCCAGCAGGTCGGCGTCGCGGGCGGTGACATCGGTGTGCGGCCGGCTTTCCGACACGGTGGCGTTCAGCGTCCACGTGAGCTGGCCGCGCTTGCCCGGCACGGTCACGGACACATTCGCGCCATGGCGGCCCTGCTGGATATTGTCGGCGATGCGCAGCTGCGTGTCCTTCTGCCGGTAGCCCTGGCGCAGGATGACGTTGACAGTGCCGGCGATCGCCTGGGTGCTCTGGTCGGCAACCGCACCGCGCATGATCTCGATGCGCTCCACCTGGTCGGGCGGAATCGATTCGACCGAAAAACCTGGCGGCGGACGCTCGCCATTCACCAGCACCTGGGTGTAGCCGTTGCCGAGGCCACGCATCTGGACGCTGCCGCCGGTCCCCGGCGCGCCGGACATCGTGATGCCGGGCAGGCGCTTGAGCACTTCGCCGAGGCTGGTGTCGCCGTTGCGTTCGAGCTCCTCGCGCCCCACCACCAGCTTCGACGCTGTGGACAGGCGGCGGGTTTCGATATCGTCGGCGCGGGTACCGCTGACGAGTACCTGCTGCGGCTGGCCTTCGGCCTTGACGGGCTCCTGTTTGACGCTGTCTTGCGCGAAGGCGCCGCCGGCCCCGCACATGGCAAGGCAGGCGGCAGGTAAAAGCTTTTTCATCTCGTGCTTACTTCAGATATTTGTTGAACCAACCGATTTCGCGCGCGCGCAGGTCCTTCTGGTGCTCCGGCTTGCGCAAAGCATGCCCCTCCCCCTCATAGATCACCAAGGTGGTCGGCACACCCATCGCTTTCAGTCCATGCCAGAACTCCAGCGACTGCGCCGGCGGGCACTCGACGTCGCGTTCGCCCACGTAGATCAGGGTCGGCGTCTTCGCGGCCTTGATCGACTCGATCGGCGAGGCCGCGCGGTACACGGCCGGGTCGTCGTACATGGTGGCACCGAAGAAGGGCACCATCCACTGGTCGATGCCGTTCTGGCCGTAGTAGCTGATCCAGTTGGCGATGCCGGCGCCGGCCACCGCGGCCTTGAAGCGCTGGCTGTGGGTCACGCCCCACATCGTCATGAAGCCGCCGTAGGAGTGGCCCATCAGGCCCAGGCGCTTGCCGTCCACCGGCGCCTGCCTGATGGCGGCGTCGACGCCGGCCAGGATGTCGCGCCAGTCGCCGCCGCCGAAATCCTTCCGGTTGGCGCTGGTGAAGCTCGATCCCTGGCCGTAGCTGCCGCGCGGGTTCGGCATGAACACGAAATAGCCTTCCTTGACCAGTTCGCGCACCAGCGCGTTGCCGCCCTCGCCACCGGAGATGTAGCGCGGGGTAGCTGCCGCAGCGGGACCGCCGTGCACCTGCACGATCATCGGGTAGGTCTTGCCGGCGTCGAGCTGGCGCGGACCGACCAGCCAACCCTGCACCTTCAAGCCCTCGTTGGTCCAGGCGACGCTTTGCGCGGACACCACCGGCCCGAAGGCATCATTGTCGTGGGTGATCGGGCTCATCTCCGGCAGGCGGCCGGCGACGATGCGCGGCGCGTGCTCGTAGTCCTCATGCACCGAAGCCGCGACCTTGCCGTCGGCGCTGAACACGAAGCGGCCGTCGCGCGAGGCGGAGGCCGTGACCGGGCCCTTCCACAGCACCCGGCTGCTCCTGGCGGCCGGGTCGACCGCGACCACGGCGGCGTCGGCGCCGGCCAGAACGGAGGCCATCACCTGCGTGCCGCGCCAGGCGATGCCGTTGAAGGTGCCGGCAAAGCCCGGGGTCACGTCGACCGGCTCGCCGCCATCGATCGAGACCGTGTAGACGTCGCCGCCGACCGAGCCGAAATCGCTCATCAGGCCGCCGATGAAGGCGACCGTCTTCCCGTCCGGCGACACGTGCGGCATGTTCATCTGCATCTTCGGCGCCGCCAGCACGCGCAGGCTGCCTGTAGCAAGCTCGACATGGCCGAGGGTCGCGATCCACCAGTTGTTGTCGCCATTGCCCTTGGCGCTGGTGACGACGAAGCCCTTGCCGTCCGGGGTCCAGTCGTATTCGTAGATGAAGGTATCGCTTGGCGACACCAGCTTGAAGTCGCCGCCGCCGCTCGACACCACGGCGATGCGCTGTTCGTCTTCCTGTTCGGCCATGCCGATCTCGCCGATCTGGCGCGCACCCGCCTCCACCGCACCGGTCAGCTTTTTGGCGCCGACGGTGGCGAGGAAGGCGAGCTGGCGGCCATCCGGCGACCAACGCACGGTGTTCGCCACGCCCTTGACGACGGCCACCGGCGTCAGCTTGCCGTCGCGCAGCACGTTGACGGTGGCGGTGCCGGCTTTCGCATCGGTGCTGATCAAGGCCATCGCCTTCTGGTCCGGCGACCATACCGGCGCCTCGATGCGGCACTGGATGCAATCGGACTGTACGAAGGTCGAGACGATCTTGCCGGTCGCGGTGTCGCGCACCACGATGCGCGGGCCGGTCTTCGCTTCGCCTTCGCTGGCCTCGATCGCGGCCAGGCGTTCGCCGTTGCCGGAAATCGCCAGCGAGCGGTAACTGCGCATGCCTTCCGCCGAGCTGAGCCCGGCCGCGGTCAGCAGGGCGACCAGCGCCGCGCCCTTGAGTACCGTCTTCAATTCGATGGATTCCGTATGCTTCATCCTGGGGTCCCCTGTGTCTGTTTTATTCTGCGGTAAATACAGGCGAGCGAATGCCCTGCCTACTGGACTTATTGCCAGCAGGCAGTCTACGCCATTTGAGGGGTATTCGGAGAAAATCCGCCCGGCAGGCGCCGGGCGCGGATCAGGCCTTGGCGGCCGACAGCATGCGCTCGACGTAGCGCGCGATCAGGTCGATCTCGAGGTTCACCTTGGCGCCGGCATGCAGGTGCTTGAGGGTGGTGACGGCGATCGTGTGCGGGATCAGGTTGATCGAGAAGCGGCAGACTTTTTCGCCATTCGCTTCGAGGTCTTCGACGCTGTTGACGGTCAGCGAAACGCCGTTCACGACGATCGAACCTTTGTACGCCAGGTACTTGCCCAGCTCCACGGGCGCGTCGATGACGAGCTTGAAGGATTCGCCGATCGGCTCGAAGCTGTGCACCGTGCCGAGGCCGTCGACGTGGCCCGAGACGAGGTGGCCGCCGAGGCGCTCGGCCAGGGTCAGCGCCTTTTCCAGGTTCACTTCGCCCGGCTGGTCCAGGCCGGCGGTGCGGTTCAGGCTTTCGCGCGAGACGTCCACGGCGAAGTTATTGCCAGCTTTCTCGACCACGGTCATGCAGGCGCCGTTGATGGCGATCGAGTCGCCCAGCGCGACGTCGTCCAGTCCCAGGCCGGCGGCCTCGATCTGCAGGCGCACGCCGGCGAACGAACCGCCTTCGAGCGGCTTGACCGATTGGATGCTGCCCACCGCAGCGACGATTCCAGTAAACATCCTTATTCCTTCTCTTGATGATTGAAGCGCGCCAGGATGCGCAGGTCGGGGCCGACCTGTTGCACGCCCTGGAAGCGCAATGCGAATTTGTCCTGCAGCTGCGCCAGCGGCGGCAGGGCGAACATGCCCTGCCCCGGCCCGATCAGGCTCGGCGCCAGGTAGACCAGCAGTTCGTCGACGCAGCCTTCGCGCACCAGCGAGGCGTTCAGCTTGCTGCCCGCCTCGACGTGCACCTCGTTGATCTCACGCCGGCCCAGTTCCAGCATCAGGGCCGGCAGATCGACCTTGCCGGCACTATTGGGCAGCATGATGACTTCGTGACCGGCGGCGCGCAGAAGGGCTGCCTTCCCGGCGCTTTTCCCCGCCCCGGCCTGCGCGGCGACGATCCAGCACGGCTCGCCCCGCAGGATGCGCGCATCCGGATCGATGTCCAGCCGGCTGTCGACGATCACGCGGCGCGGCTGCATCGGCGTATCGATGCCACGCACGGTCAGCTGCGGATCGTCGGCCTTGACGGTGCCGATGCCGGTCAGGATGACCTGGGCGCGGGCGCGCCAGGCGTGGCCGTCGGCGCGTGCCTCCGGGCTGGTGATCCACTGGCTTTCGCCGGACGCCAGCGCCGTCGCCCCATCCAGGCTGGCTGCCGTCTTCAGGCGCACCCAGGGTTTCTTGAACCGCATGCGGTTGAAGAAGCCGATGTTCAGTTCGTAGGCCTGGTCGGCCATGATGCCCGAGCTGACCGCGATGCCGGCCGCTTCCAGCTGCGCCAGACCGCGGCCGGCCACCAGCGGATTCGGATCGACCATAGCCGCCACCACGCGCCCGAGACCGGCCTGGATCAGCGCGCTCGAACACGGCGGCGTGCGGCCGTGGTGGCTGCAGGGTTCCAGCGTGACGTAGGCGGTGGCGCCGGCTACGTCCTTGCCGCGCGCCTGGGCGTCGCGCAGGGCCTGGATTTCGGCGTGCGCCTGCCCGGCCGGCTGGGTGTGGCCGGCGCCGATCACTTCGCCGTCGCGCACGATCACGCAGCCGATGCGCGGGTTCGGCGCGGTGATGTACATGCCCCTGGCCGCCCATTCCAGCGCCAGGGCCATGCCTTCGGTATCGCTCAGTATCAACACGTTGGTTTCATTCGGTTCGTTATGGCGGCGCGGCGGGTCCCTCGCAGGACTTGTCGCGCGCCGGATCGCAGCTGCGGGCCCGGCCCAGCATATTGATTTTAATACGCCGGATGCTGCCGCCGTGGAACAGCGACAGCGTGCCATAGCGCGCCGCCGCCGGGTTGCTGTCGCGGCAGCTGCGCCCGGCGCCATTGTAGGCGATATAGAAAGGCGGCGCCGAGGTGGTGAAGGAAAAGCCGACCGCCAGGCCCTGCGCCAGCGGACCGTGCTCGGCCAGGATCGTGTCGCCGGGCCCGGGCTGGCGGTCGCCGTCGCGGTCGACGAAAACGGTCCAGCCGCGGCGCCAGTCGGCGCCGTCCTGCCCCTTCGGCAACACGGTGACGACCTCGCCGCGCGCCAGCGCCTGGGCGCGCGCCATGCCGATGGCGGCGAACAGGTCGCCGGTGGCGGTCTTGAGCTGCTGGGTGCGGATCAGCTCGCGCAGATTCGGCGCGCCCACACCCAGCAGGATGGCGGCGATCGCCAGCACGGCCAGCAGCTCGATCAGCGAAAAGCCGCCGTGCCGCCGGCGCCACGCCTTCATTCCCAGCAACGGCCGCTGCCCTGCGCCGCCTGCACGCCGAGGCTGTCGATGGTCAGGGCGCCGCACTGCGGATCGCGGAAGCGGCTATCGACCTTCTCGGTGCCCGGACGGGCGCGCAGCTGGACGCAGTCGGCGATATCGCGGTCCGGGCAGGCGCGTGCATCCAGCTCGTAGAAGCTTGCCGCTGCGCTCACGCCGGACCACCAGCGGAATCCCTGGGCCTGGGCGTCCTCGCTGCTGGAAGAGAATGCGATATAGCTGTTGTGCTGCATGTGGTAGCGCTCCTGTTGCTGCATCGCTTCGATCAGGGCGATCTGTCCTTCGGTACGCTTGGTCCGCACGATGTGACTTGCATAACTCGGGTAAGCCACCGCCGCCAGGATGGACAGGATGGCCATCACGATCAGCATCTCGATCAGGGTAAAGCCGGGCTGCACCTTCATGGTTCTCGTTTCCTCATGGTTGGCTGGGTTCTTCATTCGATGGCCTCGGCATGCAGCCGCGGCCAGTTGGCGATTTCGCGCCAGGCGATGCGTCCGGCAGGTAGCTGGACGGCGGGCGGCGTGGGTGGACCAGGATTCGGCCGCCCCGCCCCGTTCGGCGGGCCGGCATCGTCCGGCGGACCGGCCCCGCCCGGCTCGGGCTCGCTGGCATCCGGCTCGCCGGCGTCACGGCCAGGCGATGCGCCACCCGGCGGCGCCGGTTTCGGCTTGCGGTACACCGACTGCAGCACGACCCGCGCCGATGCCTGGCTGCCGAAACCGATCGCGGTGATCCGGTAGAAACTGCCGAGGGATGCGCTGGCGCCCGGCGGTGCGATCCGCTCGATCAGGTAAGCCGGCGGCTGGGCCGGCAGCAAGCCCTTGCCGGTCGCCATGTTCGCGCCGGTGTAATGTCCGTAAGGCACCATGGCCGGATTGCCGGGATCCGCCAGATCCTGGGCCTGCCAGGCCGGCGGCGAGCTTGCCAGGCAGAGTCCGCGCGAGCTGCCGGCACGGCCGCATCCCTCGGCGAATCCGCCGGCGCCGGCAGGCGTGAACTGCGCTGCGCGGGCCGGATCGGCGCCGGCAGATGCCGCAGCAATATCGCGCTCGGCATCCAGCAAGGCGGCTTCGGCGGCTTCGTAGGCAAGGCCGCGCTCGCGCTCGGCGCGGGCTGCGGCAATGGACGCGAACGCGGTACGCGACACCGAAATGCCCACCAGCATGGCCGCCAGCATCAGCACCAGTGCGCACACCAGCGCGGCGCCGCGCCGGCGCTCAGGATGCAGTGACAACGGCAAGCTCATGGAGCCTCCGCCGGCAGCGCCACCGTCGTGGAAAACAGCCTGCGCTCACGCCGCCGCAGCTTGTTCGGCAGCGCATCCTCGCGCAGTACCGTGCCCACATCGCTCTTCGCCGCGCCGGCCGCGTGGAGCGGCCCGAACAGCTGATATTCGCGGCTCTCGTGGTCCTGCCGGGTCGGCCTTGCGCCGTGCAGCAGCAGGCCGACGCGCACGCTGACCACGCGTTTCCAGTGCGTCCGGCGATTGAATTCCTGGGGCGGCAGGCCGGCCGGCAGTGCCGCGTCCAGCGCGCGGATCGCATCCGCATTCACATAGCGGTTGGCGGCACCGTCGCGCGGGGTATCGGTGTCCAGGCCGTAGAGCACCTGGAAACTGTCGACGCCGGTAACCACGGCGTCCGCGCTCCAGTTGCCGGCGCCGCGGTATTTGCAGCGCAGCTCGGGTTCGCCGTCGCCGTTCTTCGCCACATAGAAGATGCTCCAGCCTTCTTCGCCGGCGGCGACCGTGAAGCCTGCGCAATCGACCACGCTGCCGTCGCCGCTGGCCGTCCCGGCACCGGGAAAGCGCACGGCCAGCACGTCGCTGCCGTTCGCCACCGCCGCCAGGGGCACGGCGATGCCGGCCGTCGTGCCGCCGAGCGAGCGCGCATCGAGCCCCGCCAGGCGGGCCGGCAAACCGTCGACGGGTGCGGACAGGTCGAGCTGCATCGGATCGGCGTACGCGGCCAGGCGCACCGCGCGGCCGACCAGTTCGAGGGCATTGCGGCCGGCGTCGTCGAGGGCCGCGCTTTCCATCTGGGCGGCGTAGGCGCCGTTGGCCAGGCCCAGCAGGCGGGCCGCGGACAGCACGACCGCCAGGCCGATTGCGAGGGCCACCATCATCTCGACCAGGGTCAGGCCGGCCTGCGGCGGACGGAAACGCCGCCTCATGGCGCACCCGTCCCAAGCATCAGGAACACGGCCGGCGCGGCCGGCTCGCCCCGTTTTCTGCGCCAGCCCAGCTTGATGGCGACCGGCGCGCCCGGCTCTCCGGTGCAGGTCCAGGCCGGCAAGCCGTCCGCATCCGCAGGCTGGCCGTCGCGGCACACGCGCATGCGCGCGCCGGGAAAGCGGCTGGCCAGCAGGGCCGCGGTTTCGCCGAGGTCGAAGCCGGCCATCTGCATGGGATCGCAATCGGCGTCGCCATGGCAGGAGACCGGGGCCGGCATGGCCGCGCCGGCCTCGGCATCGAACTGGAGATAGGGATTGGCGGCATCGGGCAGCGCCATCGCGACCGGATTCGCGCGCATGCGCTGGGCCAGCGAGGCGGCCAGGCGCAGGCCGTCGGACAGGCGCGCGGCCTCGTCCACCAGGCGCACGGCGCCGGTCTGCACGGCCGCCGCCCCGGCGACGCCGAGGGCGACGACGAACAGGGCCACCAGCACTTCCACCAGCGTAAAGCCGGCGCTGGTGCCGAGGGCACGACGGCCGCGCATACGATACCTCCAGGTCTCGATCAGGGAGACCAGAAGTTATCAGGCGGGCTCAAGTCAGCCGTGGGGACGGCTCAAACGAACGAACGGAACTTTAACTGGAGGGCGTTTTCGCACCCGGACCGACTTCGGCGATGGCTTCCTGGAACTCGGCCAGGTCTTCGAAGTTCTTGTAGACGGACGCGAAACGGATGTAGGCGATCTTGTCGAGACGCTTGAGTTCCTGCATCACGAGTTCGCCGACGTGGACGCTGTCGACCTCGCGGCGGCCGCTGGTCAGCAGTTTTTCCTCGATCGAGGCGATGGCGGCGTCGATGGCGCCGGCGGCCACGGGACGCTTGCGCAGGGCCAGCATCAGGCTGCCGCGCAGTTTGGAGGATTCGAATTCGGTACGGCTGCCGTTCTTCTTGACGATGATCGGCATCGACAGTTCGACGCGCTCGTAGGTGGTGAAGCGCTTGTCGCACTGGGCGCAGCGGCGCCGGCGGCGGATGGAGTCCCCTTCCTCGGATACGCGGGTATCGAGGACCTGGGTGTCTTCATGCTGACAGAACGGACATTTCATGGTCGCCGGGGCTGCTGCGCTGTTGACGCGTTATGCTGCGTAGACCGGGTACTTGTCGGTCAGTTTCTTGACTTCGGCCTTGACGCGCTCGATGGTCGCGGCGTCGTGCGGGTTGTCCAGCACGTCGGCGATCAGGTTGCCCACCTTGGTAGCGTCCTCTTCCTTGAAGCCGCGGGTGGTGAAGGCCGGGCTGCCGAGGCGGATGCCGGAGGTCACGAAAGGCTTCTGCGGGTCGTTCGGGATGCCGTTCTTGTTGCAGGTCATGTGTGCCTGGCCCAGGATGGCTTCCGCCTCCTTGCCGGTGAGGCCCTTCGAACGCAGGTCGACCAGCATCACGTGCGACTCGGTGCGGCCGGACACGATGCGCAGGCCGCGCGAAATCAGGGCGTCGGCCAGGGCCTTGGCGTTCTTGACCACCTGCTGCTGGTATTCCTTGAATTCCGGCGACAGCGCTTCCTTGAACGCGACGGCCTTGCCGGCGATCACGTGCATCAGCGGACCACCCTGGATGCCCGGGAAGATCGCCGAGTTGATGGCCTTCTCGTGCTCGGCCTTCATCAGGATGATGCCGCCGCGCGGGCCGCGCAGGGATTTGTGGGTGGTCGAGGTGACGAAGTCGGCGTAAGGCACCGGGTTCGGGTATTCGCCCGCGGCGATCAGGCCGGCGTAGTGGGCCATGTCGACCATGAACCAGGCGCCGATTTCCTTGGCGACCTTGGCGAAGCGCTCGAAATCGATGCGCAGCGAGAAGGCGGAGGCGCCGGCGATGATCAGCTTCGGCTTGTGCTCACGGGCCAGGGCTTCCATCTGCTCGTAGTCGATGTCTTCCTGCTCGGTCAGGCCGTAGGAAATGACGTTGAACCATTTACCCGACATGTTCAGCGCCATGCCGTGGGTCAGGTGGCCGCCTTCCGCCAGCGACATGCCCATGATGGTGTCGCCCGGCTTCAGCATGGCGAAGAACACGCCCTGGTTGGCCTGCGAGCCCGAGTTCGGCTGCACGTTGGCGGCCTCGGCGCCGAACAGTTGCTTGACGCGGTCGATCGCCAGTTGCTCGGCGATGTCGACGTATTCGCAGCCGCCGTAGTAACGCTTGCCCGGATAACCTTCGGCGTATTTATTGGTCAGCTGGGAGCCCTGGGCCTGCATCACTGCCGGCGAGGTGTAGTTCTCGGATGCGATCAGCTCGATGTGGTCTTGCTGGCGGGTGTTTTCCTTCTGGATCGCATCCCACAGTTCCGGGTCGACGTTGGCGAGCGTGTGATCTTTTGCAAACATGAAAAAACTCCAATCGATAAGAGTACCAGGCAACAGGCAGCGCTGAACCAAGGCGGGAGCGAGAAACAAGGCAGCCGCGATACGAAGCGTACCAGTCGAAGGCTGCCCAGGCGAACGGCAAACGACATCTCACGCTCCACGGTGGATCTCCACCTTCGCCGCCCTTGGGCGGTTTTCGCCAGTTACGTGAGACGTAAATGGAACTCCCGATTGTAAGGGAAGTCACGCTCGGCGTGCAAGGAACCCGATGACTGGCCGGCAAGTATGGCGAGCCGGCGCCCCGTCTCTCCGCGGATGGTCATTTCGGCTACAATCTCGCAGTTCAACTCACACCAACCGGGATCCATCATGATCGTATTCATTACCGGCGCATCGGCCGGCTTCGGTGCCGCGATGGCGCGCACCTTCGTCAAGAACGGCCACCAGGTGGTGCTGGCGGCGCGGCGCAAGGAGCGCCTGGAGGCGCTGGCCCGCGAGCTGGGCGAATCGGCGCTGCCGGTCGCGATGGATGTCACCGACAAGGCCTCGATCGAGGAAGCGCTGTCGATGCTGCCGCAATCCTGGCGCCAGATCGACGTCCTGATCAACAACGCGGGCCTGGCGCTGAACACCAAGCCGGCCCACGAGGTCCCGCTGGAAGACTGGAACACCATGATCGACACCAACGTCCGCGGCCTGGTGACGATGACCCACGCGCTGCTGCCGTCGATGGTGGAGCGCGGCAGCGGCACGATCATCAACCTCGGCTCGGTCGCCGGCCATTATCCTTACCCGGGCGGCAATGTGTACGGCGCCACCAAGGCCTTCGTCGAGCAGTTCACGCTGAACCTGCGCGCCGACCTGGTCGGTACCGGCGTGCGCGCCACCAACCTGGCGCCCGGCCTGTGCGGCGGCACCGAATTCTCGAACGTGCGCCTGAAGGGCGACGACCAGGCCGCCGCCAAGGTCTACGAAGGCACCCAGCCGCTCACCGCCGAAGACATCGCCGAAACCGCCTACTGGATCGCCACCCTGCCCCCGCACATCAACATCAACCTGATCGAGATGATGCCGACCTGCCAGGGCTTCTCGCCTTTCAACATCAAACGCACCCAGGCTTGATTGGACCGCGGTTTGCGCTGGGTCAGCCATGTAACCGGAGCGACACTATTTGTGAGAAAGTGTTACAGTTGTTGGCTGAGTATGCATGGCTCACGTCTACTAATGCCCGATTGATAACGGCCTAGCCATTGGGCCGCAACGGGTTCCAGCGGCCTATGTTCGCCAGCGTACATAGGCCTGCTGAAAATCGCGTAAAATGTTTCCCATTTTCATTTATGGCAGCTGAAATGCCTTCAGTTTTCACCTGGACAGTACGGGTCTATTACGAAGACACCGACGCCGGCGGCATCGTGTACTACGCCAATTACCTGAAGTTCTTCGAACGGGCGCGCACTGAATGGCTGCGTTCGCTCGGCATTCACCAGCAAACCCTGCTCGACGAGGAAAGCGCTGCGTTCGTGGTTCGCAGCGCAAGCGTCGACTACCTGTCGTCTGCCCGTCTGGACGACGAACTGACGCTCCGTCTTACCGTGGAAAAGCTCGGCCGCGCATCGGTCCAGTTCGCGCAGCAGGCCTGGTGCGGCGACACCCTGCTCTCGACCGCCAACGTGAAAGTCGGCTGCGTCGATGCAAAAACAATGCGCCCCCGCCCCCTTCCCGACTCCGCCGCTGCTAAAATGCTGCCCAACTGAAATACATTTGACCAAAACTACTGATGAACGCAGTCCAAGACCTCTCTTTCATTGAACTGATCGCCCACGCGCACTTCCTGGTCAAGTTGATCATGCTCCTGCTGTTCGCGATCTCCGTGATCAGCTGGACCTATATTTTCCGCAAGCTGTTCGCGATCCGCGCCGCGCGCCGCCTGACCGAACAGTTCGAACGCAACTTCTGGGCCGGCGGCAACCTGCATACCCTGCACCAGAGCGCCAGCACCCAGCGCGACCAGAGCGGTCCGCTGGCCCGCATCTTCGAAGCCGGCATGGGCGAGTTCATCAAGGGCAAGCAGGCTGCCCGCGACGCCCTCGACCTCGGCGCCGTGCTGGACGGCGCCCGCCGCGCAATGCGCGCCGCCTTCCACCGCGAACTCGATCACCTGGACACCCACCTGAACTTCCTGGCCTCGGTAGGCTCGGTGTCGCCGTACATCGGCCTGCTGGGAACCGTGTGGGGCATCATGAACGCCTTCCGCGGCCTGGCCAACGTGCAGCAGGCAACCCTGGCCACCGTCGCCCCCGGCATCGCCGAAGCGCTGATCGCCACCGCGATCGGCCTGTTCGCGGCAATCCCGGCCGTGGTCGCCTACAACCGCTTCACCCACGATATCGACCGCCTAGCGATCCGCTTCGAAAGCTTCGTCGAGGAATTCTCGAACATCCTGCAGCGCCAGTCGCGCTGATCGATGGGATTAAGGTAAGAACATGGCATTCAACAGCAACCTGCGCAGCGGACGCCGCAAGCTGAAGTCCGAAATCAACGTCGTGCCGTATATCGACGTGATGCTGGTGCTGCTCATCATTTTCATGGCGGTGCCGCCGACGCAGAACCCCAGCGAAATCAAGCTGCCCAGCGCCGAGCGCTCGACCCAGCCGCCGGACGACTACATCAATATCGCGGTGAAGAGCGATTCGCGGCTGCAGATCGGCATCAACGGCAAACAGGCGCAGGCGCTCGAGGAAGTGTCGAGCCGCGAAGCCCTGGTCGAGCGCCTGCGCGCGATCCACGCCGAGCATCCGGACTATCCCGTCATGATTTCCGGCGACCGCGAAAGCAAGTATGACAATGTGATCCAGCTGATCTCGGAAGCCAAGAAGATGGGCATCAACCGGGTTGGACTGGCCACTCAGTAACGAAAAAGAAAAGTTGATGTCGGCAACGAAGCAGAACAGCAATGCCATCGGCGGATCGCCCTACCAGGTGCCGCCGGAACCGAACCGCTGGCCCTCGATCGGCCTGGCGGTGGGTGTGCACGCCCTGCTGCTCGCCTTCCTGGTGGTCGGCATTAACTGGACCAATAACCAGCCGGTAGCGGTCGAGGCCGAGGTCTGGGATACGAGCGTGCAGCAGGCCGCCCCGCCGGCGCCGCCGCAGCCCGAACCGGAACCCCAGCCGGAGCCGCAGCCGGAAACCCCGCCGCCGACGCCGCGCGTGGCCGAGCCGCCGCCAGTGGCCGAACCGGCGCCGCCAAAGCAGCCGGACATCGCGCTCGATCGCGAGAAGAAACGCAAGGAAGAACTGAAGCGTAAAGAAGAAGAAAAGGCCGAGCGCGAACGCGAACTCGCCCAGCAGAAGCGCGAAGAAGAGAAGAAAGAAAAGGCGCTGGCCGAGAAAAAGGCGCGCGAAGAAGAAAAGAAAAAAGCCGAGGAACTGGCGAGAAAAGAAGAAGAGGCCGAGAAGAAGAAACTGGCCGAGAAGGAAAAGCTGGCCAAGGAAAAGGCCGATAAAGCCGCCAAGGCAAAGGCCGAAAAAGCCGAAGCGGCCAAGCTGGACAAACTGCGTAACGAGGAAATGAAACGCCTGATGTCGGGCGCGGGTAACCCGGGCAGCACCGGCAGTGCCGAGAAATCGACCGCGCCGCGCATCGACAAGGGTTATATCGCCAGCATCGCGGCGAAGATCAAGGGTAATACGAGCTACCCGGGCAGCACGGATGTGCCGGGCAATCCGGAAGTCGTTTTCCAGGTGGAGCAATTGCCGACCGGTGAAATCCTGTCGGTTCGCAAGACCAAGAGCAGCGGCATCCCCGCTTTCGACGAAGCCGTGGAGCGCGGTATTAACAAATCGTCACCGCTACCGAAGAAGAAAGATGGTACGGTAGAGCGTTCTGTTCAGGTCGGTTTCAAACTGAAAGAAATGAACTGACCCGCTCGACTCAAACCTTAGCTGAGACATTTATGAAGAAATTACATTCCCTGCTGTTTTCGGCCACCCTGCTGATGGGCGTGGCCGCGCATGCCCAGGTGCGCGTCGAAATCGCCGGCGTGAGCGGTACCCAGATCCCGGTCGCGGTCGCGGCTTTCGCCGACGAATCGGTCGCGCCGGAACAGGTATCCGCCATCATCCGCGCCGACCTCGAACGCAGCGGCGTGTTCAAGGTGATCGATGCGCGCCAGGCCATCTCCGACACCGCCAGCATCGACCTCGGCGCCTTCAAGGCCAGCGGCGCCGATGCGCTGGTGGTCGGCTCGGTCAGCCGCCTGGCGGACGGTCGCCTGCAGGTCCGCTACAAGCTGCTCGACACCGTCAAGCAAACCCAGTTGTCGCAACTGTCGGATGCGGTCGGTCCGCGCAACACCCGCCTCGAAGCCCACCGCATCGCCGACGACGTCTATGAAAAACTGACCGGCGTGCGCGGCATCTTCTCGACCCGTATCTCCTATGTGAAGGTGAACCACGGCAACGGCAACCACAGCTACGAGCTGGTGGTGGCGGATGCCGACGGCGAAAACGAACAGGTAGCCGCCTTCGGCCGCGAAGCGATCATCTCGCCGGCGTGGTCGCCGGACGGCACCAAGGTCGCTTATGTTTCTTTCGAAAAGCAGAAGCCGATCATCTACGTCCAGAACCTGGTGACCGGCCAGCGCGCCATCATCGCCAACGAAAAGGGCAGCAACTCGGCGCCGTCCTGGTCGCCTGACGGCACCAAACTCGCCCTCGCCCTGTCGAAGACCGGCAATACCCAGGTGTTCATCGTGAACGCCGACGGCAGCGGCATGCATCGCCTGACCACCAGCAATGGCATTGACACCGAGCCGCAGTTCTCGGCCGACGGCCAGAGCGTGTATTTCGTCAGCGACCGCAGCGGCGGTCCGCAGATTTACAAAATGAGCGTGAACGGTGGCCAGGCTAGCCGCGTCACGTTCAATGGAAGCTATAACATCAGCCCACGTGTATCCCCGGACGGCAAGACGCTGGCGTGGATTTCCCAACGCGATGGGGTTTTCTCCTTGTATGCGATGGACCTGGCAAGCGGCCAGGAACAGCGCTTGGCCGATGGGGCCACTGAACCGAGTTTTTCGCCAAACGGCAAGTACATCATGTATGCCAACAAGGGCGGCGGGCGAGCCTCGCTGGCCGTGGTGTCCGTCGACGGACGTGTAAAGCAGCGACTGTCGACTCAGGCGGGAAACATCAAGGAGCCCAGCTGGGGCCCCTTCATGAAGTAAATATTTTTTGACCAGGAGAAAACCCATGCGCAACGTAAAAACTGTAGCCTTCATCGTTTCGGCCGCCGCCCTGCTGTCGGCCTGCTCGTCGACCAAACTGCAAGAAACCCCGGTGGTCGAAAAGACCCCGGTCGCTCAGGCAGCGCCGCCGGCCGACACCAGCCGTGAGGTCCGCCCGGTCGAGACCGGCAACGTGGATCCGCTGAACGACCCGAAAGGCGTTCTGGCCAACCGTAGCGTCTACTTCGACTTCGACAGCTACGCCGTGCGCGACGACGGCAAGCCGGTCGTCGAGAACCACTCGGCTTACCTGACCAAGAACAAGCAGCGTAAAGTGCTGATCCAGGGTAACACCGACGAGCGCGGCGGCACCGAGTACAACCTGGCCCTGGGCCAGAAGCGCGCCGAAGCCGTGCGCAAGGCAATGGGCGCCCTGGGCGTGTCCGAGAACCAGATGGAAGCCGTCTCGCTGGGCAAGGAAAAGCCGAAAGCAACCGGCAGCAACGAAGCGGCTTGGGCTGAAAACCGCCGTGCCGACATCGTCTATCAATAATCCGGACATACTCGGCTGATTGACAGCGGGGCGGGATGCGGTGCAGACTGCATCCCGCCCCGTAATGCTTAGGAAGAGTCAGATAAATGATCAAACCGTCCCAGTCCCGCCTTGCGGCCATCGCCCTCGCCTTTGCCGCCTGGCTGCCCCTGCACGCGAGCGCCGGCCTGCTCGACGACGATGAAGCACGCCGCGCCATCCTCGACCTGCGCGCCAAGGTCGACGCCCTGTCCCGCGACTTCAATGCGCGCATCGACACCAAATCGGACAAGACCTCGACCCTCGAGATGCTGAACCATCAAGAGGAAACGATGCAGGAAATCGCCCGCCTGCGCGGCCAGCTTGAAGTGCTGGCGAACCAGATCGCCACCTCGCAAAAGAACCAGAGGGACCTGTACGCCGACCTCGACGCCCGCATCAAGAAGCTCGAACCGCGCCAGGAAACCATCGACGGCCAGACCGCCGAAGTGCTGCCGACCGAGAAGAAGTCCTACGACACCGCGATGGAGCTGTTCAAGTCCGGCGACTACAAATCCGCCGCTGGCGCACTGCAGGATTTCGTGCGCCGCTTCCCGGACTCGGCCTACGCCGCCAACGCCCAGTACTGGCTCGGCAACGCCTACTACGCCCAGCGCGACTACAAGAACGCGATCGCGGCCCAGGAAGCGGTCGTCTCGAACTACGGCACCAGCCCGAAGGCGCCAGACGCGATGCTGAACATCGCCAGCAACTACATCGAGCTGAAGGACAAGAAGAACGCCAAGAAGGTGTTGCAGCAGCTGGTCTCGAAGTTTCCGGACACGGCCGCCGCGGCAACAGCCAAGGACCGCCTGGCTGCGCTGAAGTAAGTCGCTCATGAGCGTTTGACAGCCCGGCTGATTGAACCTATAATCTTGCTTCTTTCGGGTCGTTAGCTCAGTTGGTAGAGCAGCGGACTTTTAATCCGTTGGTCGCTGGTTCGAGCCCAGCACGGCCTACCAGAATTCAGTAGCAAGCAATAAAGGCGTTACGAGTGATCGTGGCGCCTTTTTTGTTTTATATCATTGATCCTTCAAATAATAGCCCGATATTAAGGGCCAATTCTTCAAGAAAGCAGTTCCGAATCCCAGCCGCCATAGATTTTACGGAACCGCAAATAACCGGCTTTGCCCGACAATCCCCAACTGGCCCAGGAAGAATCGAACGGCTCCCGACCGTGCGTAGTCATGCGTGGTATCTTGCCCGTCTTCTCGTACTCGGCCACTGCCCGCAGCTCGTCCTCGCTTAGGCCGTCAGTCGCTTTCATCTGGTATGCAGAGTTTCCCCGGCCGTGCATTTTCGGTCGCATCTCGTTGTGCATTCGCACCGCCTTCTGCCTCTGGATCCATGATGCCAGCAAAGCATGCGCGTCTTTCTCATTATCCGGATTTTTCGGAATCAACTTGAACCACGCGCGAGAATCATGGACGTAATTATCGAAGAGATCCAATACGGCAGCGCATGGCAACGGCCCCTTTTCCCACCAAGTCGCTATTTCCTCCCACTCGGCGTAATGCTCGTTATGAAAGCCCGCTGGCTGGCTGGCTGGCCGGAATTGGCCCCCCTTCCCCTTTAGCCAAGCAACAAATTCCGATATTTCATCTTCGAATTCCTTGGTCGCGCTGTACAGGTCATTTTGATCGAAGATCGATGCTCGCAAAAAGCTATCGGTCGCCTGTATCGGATTCTTGCCGTGAATTCGCCTGAACGCACGCCATTCGATGTATTTCCTCGCTTGCTCGCGCATGATGCGATGCAAAGGGCCGCTTTTTGCTCTACATGTCGCGATGTAGGTATTGAATGCTTTGATTGCCTCAGCCTTAAGAGCAAATCGTGCTTGCGCTGGTGGGTTAGCCAGTTCAAGCTTTAATGGCACGCCGCTCAGCCTGGCAGCTTTATACATGATGAGCAAAGGAATCCGCGCAAGCATATCTGCTCCCTCCCCGTCACGGCCGCGGCCCTGTTCACCCGGACAATAACCACAACCGACATCAGAATGCGCACCCGGTACGACGATTTCCTCACAGGTACTGGGCAGCATCCCCTTCACCGAAATCGAGTCCACTGGAAAGCTCCGACGAATTTCATGTGCTGCCACAAGGTGGAGGCATTTGACACCGGCCGGCACCCGAAGACTATCCTCGGCGTCAGCCCATGCGCCGTGACCATCGAGCAGACGTCCCGTAAAGTTGTTACCGAACGTATTACCCAGGCCAACCGACGCCACAGTGTCGAACAGGCCGAGGAAATCGAACTGCACTTCAAAACCGCCGAGCGACATGGAACCCGTCTTGCCTCGCAATCGTGCGTCCAGTCTGCACAAGGAGTGCAGCCAATTGGTAAAGGCACGGGCCTGAGTTGCACCACGCGAAAATCCGAAGATCGACACATGAATTTTCTTGACGACGGCGGGATCGATCTTTGCCGGCTTGCCTGTTTTCGGGTTCGGCCAATGCCCGGACATCGCCAGATGTAATTTCGAGAGGAGCTTTTCGAACTCGCACCGCGCCATGCCATTGATTTCCTTGTTGGGGACGGGGACCTTTTGCCAATCTCTCTCCTCCATTAAACGACGGGACAGTTTGTTCAGGACGATCTTGGAGAGCAGGCTATCGATCTCGTCAGGCAGGACGAGGGGCGCCTTTAGGAAATAGCGATGGACGTTGTTAATCGCTTGGAGAAGCGTCCAGACAATACGTTCTCCGCCGAGATAGCCAGTCGCCGCACCGGCCTTCAACTCCCAGCCTTCACCACTGTCGTTCACTTGTGGAAAAGGGGAAGCGACACCTGGCACGTAAATCTTGAAGAAATGGGTGTACCTGGAGGGGTTATGTTGCCAATCCGTTGATGAGGGCAAAACACCTTGAACGCTAAGTCCGGGATAGCAATCGTAGAGGCGGGCGACATTCGAATGGCTTTTGCTGGCTTCGGCCAACCGGTAGTTGTTCTTTGTACCGTCGAAGAAAAAGCCGAAGAACAGGTTGGTATCGCAGGATTCGCCTGGAACGCCGATGGGTGGTTGTTCGCGCTGTTCTTCCCTCTCTCGGATTGTTTTCCCTAGATCCCGTCCCCAGAAAATATCAAAATCATTCGCAGATCCATATTTGTCTTCAATTTGAGACGCCAGTTTAGCAGTCATGGGCGTGCCTCCATGATTTGCTTCAGGCGCAGTCGACTATGTTCGAAACCGTCTTTATACTCCTGCTTTAACTTAGCTCGATACTTAGGGTCGTGCGGCCCCGAGAAATTCTTGATTGTGTCTGGCTCGTATTGTGTGGCGTGCTCCCAAGCGTCTTTAGCGCGAGCGTCAGGAGATTTCTCAAGCTCGTTCAATAATTCTTGAAAAAGACGGACGCCTCCTGCCTCGTGCTTTCTATACACTTCCCATCGCTCACGTTGATACTCCAGTGAAGGAACTGGCCATCCTTTAATCTTCCCCGGCCACTTCACGTGATCTGGCTGAAAATCACTCGAGATAACGCTCACGTTTCCGCTTACCTCGCGTAGCACCCAAAGTTCCCCCGGCCTGTCGTCGATATAGCGAGGCACATCGACGAGATAGACCTGCTTGATTTCCGGGAGACTGCCATCAGGGGGCTTTTTCAACCAATGCGTCGTACGAACCTGTAATTTAATACCTGGATGCCATTTCTTAGGCAAAGTGACGCAGCAGGTTGTGCCACCCGCACCGAAGGGGTCGATCAGTTCACCACCGGCCGCCTGGTTTGGCGCGGCAGGATCGGCCACGTCGTAGCTGAACGTCTCGCCGGAATAGTTGACCCCATGTAGATTCACGTTGACCGTTGGCTTTTCGCACCCCCCTAGAAATAAGGGACCGACAAAGCAGGTCAGCAACGCTAATAGTCTTGGTAAAGAAAACATTCTCAGTCTCCACGCAAATATTCATCGAACCACGCCTGAAATACCGAGCGCATATCCGAAACATCGTGAAGGCGGCGCTGACGCCAAAGCCACTCGCACCAATCAAGGAGCGCACTATCCAGCAACTGCGTGGTATGGACGGCGTGTAGTGCACTGGTGACAAGTGCATGGCTTCGGGAGGGATGCTCAAATACTTTGTGTCCGCGGTTCGCCAACATCACTAATATTTCATCCGCCGCGCTGTCCATGACGAGAAAGGCAAATTGATGCTGATCCAGTTCTGCCTGTACAGCTATATCTGTGTCACAACCAGGAAGGACTAGGTCGCACCAGCAACCAGTCCTATCGATATACGACCAACACACCGCAGGACCGGTTATCTGTGCACATTGCACAGGGCTAAGCGCTTTGAGGATGGCCGACAGCCTCCGTGTATCCGGAAAGCGAAAATTGAAGCGTTGGCCGTCTGACTCCACTAAGCACCAACCGCCCAATCGATCTGCCAACTGTTCCAGCGTCTCCGATGTCTCGATGGCACTCACCATGGGCCAACGATTACAGCGCCCGAGGAACCGCTTCAAGAATCTGTCATCAGGCACGAACGCAGTCAGGAACGGGGATACGTCTTCGGCCTCTTCGGAACATCCCGGAAGCGCGTCAAACAAGAGCGCCTTGCTCTCCTTTGGAAGCCGCCTGTGCAGCCCAGGAACGAATGCGCCATCAAGCAGCAAATACATTTTTCGCGAAGCCGGTAACTGACTCGCACGCCGAATCAGGATATCGATCCAATCTTCGGTAAATGCGTCAATGAGCATGTCATTCCACCATGGTAAAAGTTGACCCCGCCATGAGAGCTTTTTTCAGGCAGGCGATACACACGCTGCTCGGCAACGCTGGCATATCGAAAGTGCGCTTTTCTGGACCTGCAAAGCTCTTCTTCCCCGCATGCACAGCAATCTTCCCCGGACACTGCACCAAAATATTCCCACCTTCGATCGTGATATTTGCCCCGCCCGCCGTCGACAAATTGATCCGCTTGGCCGCCGCCCAGTCGATATGCGCATTGGCACTGATCACATTGACCTCATCCCGCGCCTGCACGCGAAGTCCATCACCCTGCGCCTGAATGTCGATTGCCTCTTTCGCCGCAAGCAGTTGCAGACCAAGCCCGCCCTCCCCAGCCTTGACCGCGCCGCCCAGCACACCGATCGCCTGGCCGCTATGCACCCGCATCTGTCCGCCAGTGACGAACTGTGTATCCAGCCCACTCATCACTGTTACGGTCTCGCCGTTGGCCAGTTGCAGACTCTGCCCGGCATTCGCTCCGAAGCCATCCCTCGCGGATACGGCAATGATCGGATCGGCCATATGCGCCAGCTTTTCGCCGGAGCCGGCAAGCTCGGCCATCGCCGACACCGATGCATGCATGGCCTTCAATGGCGGCGCCTTGTCATCGAGCGCACTCGCGTTGGCCCTGGCGGCGCCAAGATGCGCCGCCAGGCCGACGGTCAGATGCGTCGAAGCAGCCGTACTGAACGATTCAGCTAGTGAAACGGCCTGTTGGAGCAGGCCGGCGCCTGCCGCGTTTTCGCCGGCCGGATCGCGGGCGGCAGCAGCATGCCCGATCCCGTAGCTGGAGACCAGCAAGCCACCGCCCGCGCGCACCGCGCCGTAATGGTCGGTACGCAGCTCGGCGCCCAGACCCCGGAAGCTGCCCCGGTAGTTGTCGGCAGCATGAATCAGATGCCCCAGATTCAGTTCCGAAGCAGCGTAGGTGCATCTGAGCTGGACGCGGCCCTGGGCATCGGTATCGTCGAACAGCAGCTGGTTGTAGCCATGGCCGCCGAATTCCTTGCTACGCACGCCCCACTGCGCGCCAGCGTTGCGATGGCCGCCGTTGTCGGCTGACGCGCCATGCCAGACGGGGCTATGTCCACCTGCCAGATTCCCCTGTCCCGAGGCACGGCAGTCATGTGCGGCGGCAAAGCACGAGGTGTCGTTGTCGGCAGTCGCTTGCCCGCCCGGGGTTGGCACGATGCCTCCCTTGCCTCGCCCGTTGTACAAGGCGCCGACCACGATCGGCCGGTCGATGTCGTTCTCGATGAACTGCACCAGCACTTCCTGCCCGATCCGCGGCAGGAACTGGCTGCCCATGCCGCCGCCAGCCGAACGCTGGGCCACGCGCACCCAGCAGGAGGCGTTGCCGCTCATTCGTCCACTTTCCTGCCAATGAAAGCGGATGCGCACGCGGCCCAGGCGGTCACAGTACAGCTCATCGGCGCCGCTCGGGCTGTCGCCGCCGTCCGCGCCGACCACGATGGCGCTCTGGGCACCGAAGGCGGTCGGCTTACGAAGCGTAGGATCATCGTCGATCAGGAGCCCGGGACACCACGGCACTTCGGCCGGGATCGCCGTAAACTGGTTGCCATAGCCGGACTTGAGGGCGCGTTCGACCACCAGCGCCTGGCCGCCGGACAGCTGCGCGCCGGTGAGCTCTTCCAGCAGCTCGGGAATCGGTCCGAACAGCTCCTCCAGCGCCTGCGTGGCCGGCGGCGGCAAGTTGTTCACCCCGACACTCCATACACGCAAGACCGTGAACGCCGCCGCATTGCCGAGCTCACGGCGCGGCGCACCGGTCACCGTCATCCTGGCGCCGGCGCGCAGCGTGCGGACCGTCGAGCGGCCCCGCCATAGCTGTCCGCGCGCTTCCCGCGCCTGCATGCGCAGGTCGGCGTCGCGACGGGCCTGGCCGCGGTCGGCGTAGGCGTACTGTCCCGGCACCTCGTAGGCTTCGAGCTCCGGCAGGCTGCGCCCGTAGCGGACAAGCGAAGGCGCGCTGCCGGTGACGCTCTGCCCGGCCTTGTAATCGCTGCTCAGCACCGTGACCAGGGACGCGTGCAGGCGCCGCTGCGATTCCAGTGCCTGCACCGTATCCGAGGCTTCGACGGCGCTGACGCCGTGGAAGCGGATGCCGCCGTCCTGCGCGCTGCTGGGGTCTTCGGGAACAGCGCAGGGCTGGGTGCTGTCCGCGAAGATCACCAGTTCGGTGTCATCCAGGCGCCAGCTCAGGCCCTCTTCGGCCAACAGTCTGCGCACGAAATCGAGATCGGACTCGCGGTACTGGCAACAGTAGCTGCGCGGCTTGGCGTCGGCGATGAAGGGGCTGGTGTCGTCGCTCCAGCGCCACTTCGCCAGCGGCAGCCATGGCTCGAACACGTCGTCGACGATCCCGATGACGGATTTGTCTTGCCAAACGCGGCTGTTGCTGCCCTGGCCGAGGCGCCACAGCCAGGGCGAGATTCGGATGCGATAGCGGGCGAAGCCGCCGTCGCTGCCCAGCATCGCGGCTTCGCTGACCTCGCCGGCGAAGCCGGTGCGGCTGCCGTCGGCCAGGCTCACCTCCAGGCTGGCCGAGCGTCCGAGCATGGAGGCCGGGTCGAGATGCGCGCTGGTCGACAGGGCGATCACGTCGCGCACGCCCACTTCGTCGATTGCGTCGTCAGCTGCGAAGGCTTCGACCAGCAATGCGTCGGCGGCCCCGTCGATGCTCAGCTCAATCAGCCGGGTCGTGCCCGAGAATTCTGCCAGCGCGGCGCTGAGCTGTTCCGTCAGGGCGTTGATCATGACCGCACGCACTCCTTATCGACTGATTGGCGTTGCCAAGATACAGTAGGTAAGAAGCAATTTCTTGCGCAAGCTCACACCGTGACGCAGCGTAAGCATCGTACGTAACAAGGCACTAGCTCTCGAGCCCCCTCAGCGCCTCGATCCCCTCCGGATCCAGCGTCAACTTTTCCGCAGCCAGCCGGATCTTCCGGTAATAAATCCCATTCCTGACACCCCGATAATCCTTGTAGGCTTCCGCAATCGGGTCGGTCTTTCCCTCCCGCCGCGCCTTGTCGATCAAGGCCTGCAGGTAGCGCGTGCCGGCGCGGATATTGGTCGCCTCGTCGATGAACGCCAGGCTGGCGTGGAAGGCGTCCGCTTCCCGGTACAGCTCGGCCTCAAGCCGGCGTTCGCCCGGCGGCTTGCGCAGGTTGTCGAGCCGGTACAGTTCCCGGTTGGCCACCTTCAGCATCTGCATCAGGCCACGCGCACTGCTGCCCCTGGCCTGGGCGGCCTGGTCGAAGCGCGATTCCATATAAATCTGGGAGACGATCATGTCGGTGCCGAGGCTGGACTCGTTGTTCGCTTCGACCAGCGCCCTGATCGCGCGCAGGCGCGCCAGCAGCTCTTCCTGCGATGGGACTTCGCCATTGCCCGGAGACGATCCCCGCTCCGGCACTGCCTGCTTGTCCATGTCCGTCTCCTTGCATGACCGGCAGTCTCATCGTCACTCGAACGGGACTGACCCGGCTTGCGTTTGCTCAGCCACATGCAATGGGGGTACGGGCCATGACCCCTTGCTCGACCTCAACGGAGCCGGAGATTCTCGTCGATTCGTTTCCCAAAGGAACCGTGGGGTCGGGTAAGATCGATCGGTATCGCCACTCAACCATTCAGCCATTCAGCCGCCATGCCCCTCGATCTTTCAGACACCCTCGTCGTCGGCATTTCCGCCACTGCCCTGTTCGACCTGGCCGAAGCGGATGCCGTCTACAAAGCCAGACACGCGAAAAATCCCCAGAGCGCGCTCGAGGAGTACCGCGCCTACATGCTGGAACGCGAAAACGAAGCGCTACGCGACGGCACCGGCATGCCGCTGGTGCGCGCCCTGCTCGGCCTGAACCGCTTTGCGTCCTCCGAATCCCGGCCCCTGGTCGAGGTGGTGGTCATGTCGCGCAACAGTCCCGAGACCGGGGTCCGCGTCTTCAACAACATCCGCTCGCGCGGGCTGCCGATCTCGCGCCACGCCTTCACCGGCGGGCAGTCGGTGGTCGATTACCTGGACGCCTTCGCGGTCGACCTGTTCCTGACCACGAACGTCGACGACGCCCAGCGCATCATCGATGCCCAGGCCTGCGCCGCCGCCGTGCTCAAGCCGCCGCCGCACGCCGGCGAGGCGCCGCTCGAGGACCAGGTGCGGATCGCCTTCGACGGCGACGCCGTGCTGTTCGACGATTCCAGTGAGCTGGTCTACAAGACCGAAGGCCTGGGCCGCTTCCACACGGTCGAGGACGAAAAGCAGAACGAGCCGATGAACGACGGGCCCTATGCGATCCTGCTGCGCAAGCTGGCCAGGCTGCAGGAACGCCTGCCCTTCGGCGCGGATGCGTCCCCGGTGCGCATCGCCATCGTCACCGCGCGCAGCGCGCCGGCCGAGATGCGGGTCATCAATACCCTGCGCCACTGGGGGGTCTACGTGAACGAGATCTTCTTCCTGGGCGGCGTGCCGAAGTCGAAGGTCGTGAAGGCCTTCCGCGCCCACATCTTCTTCGACGACCAGGACCTGCACCTCGATCCCGCCGCCAAGCACGTGCCTTCCGGCCGCGTGCCCTACCGCTCGGACTCGCCGCTGTTTTCGCCTCTGGCCGGGGTAGAGCTGGCCGACGATCCGCCGCTGCTGGTCGAGAAGCTCGAAACCAGCTGAGAACCGCCGCGCACCTCGAAACGGGCGCTCGCCAAAGTGCGCCCGTCCCGCCCCACCAGCTTCAGTTCATGCTTGCCCGGTACCGGCGCCCAGCCGGCTTCCAGCTCGGCCGCGCCCACTTCTTTACCGTCCAGCACCCAGGCCAGGCCGCCCTCGCCCTGGGCCTCGAAACGCAGCCGCTGCAGGCGTTCGGGGATGTCGGGGTCGAGTGCGATCAGGCTGGAATCGGCCGGATACACGATCTTCGGCTGGCGCTGCGAGGGCGCCAGCAGCTCCACCGATGCGGTCTCGGTGCCGCGCACGAACCACTCGCTGCGCGGCGCTTCCACCGCGGGCGTGAAGGCGACCGTCTGTCGCACCACGCCTGACGGCGGCGCCGGCGCGCGGCCTGGCCGGTCGCGGTGCAGGTAGTCCATCACATCGCGCCACACCGGCGCCGCGCCCGAGACGCCGGACACGTCCCACATCGGGCTACCGTCGAAATTGCCGACCCAGACCCCGACCGTGTAGCGGTCCGTGAAGCCGACGCACCAGTTGTCGCGCATGTCCTTGCTGGTGCCGGTCTTCACCGCGCTCCAGAAGCTGGTGGCGAGCTCGTTGCGCAGGCCGAAGGTGACGCTGCGCGCGCCGCGGTCGGACAGGATGTCGGCGACGATGAAGGCGCCGCGTTCGTCCAGCACGCGGCGCTGCTTCTCCGGTGCGCGCGCCCTGAGCGTGACGCTGCCCTGCAGGCCGCCATTGGCCAGCGTGCGGTAGGCGTTGCTGAGGTCCAGCAGGCTGACGTCGGCGGAGCCCAGCGCCAGCGAATAGCCGTAGAAATCGGCCGCCTCCGTCAGGCTGGCGATGCCGACTTCGCGCAGCCGCTCATGGAAGCGTTCCAGTCCCGTCAGCATCAGGGTGCGCACCGCCGGGATGTTCAGCGAGCCGGCCAGGCTGGTGCGCACGCTCGCCACCTCGTGGTAGCGGCGGTCGTAGTTCTGCGGTACGTAAAGGCCGCCGACGGTCGGGATGTCGACCGGGGTATCGTCCAGCAGAGACGCCGCATGCAGCACGCCGCGTTCGATCGCCAGCTCGTACAGGAAGGGTTTCAAGGTCGATCCGGCCTGGCGCAGGGCGGCCACGCCGTCCACTTCTTTGCTGCCCGTGTTGGCGACATAGGCGAGGATCTCGCCGCTGGCGTTGTCCAGCACCACCACGGCGCCGTCGCCGACGTTGCGCTCGGCCAGTTCGGCCAGGTGGCGGCGCAGGGTTGCGGCGGCGAAGCGCTGCAGCTTCGCATCCAGGGTGCTGCGGGCCGCGCGCTGGCCGCTGCCGCCGTCCAGCAGCTGGCGCGCCACCTGGGCCGGCGGCTGCTGGAAGGCCGCGCCCGGACGGCTCAGGGCCACCTCGACCTGCCACTCGATGGTGGCGCAGTTCGACGCCGCCTTCAGTTCCGCGGCCAGTGCACAGGCGCGGCGCGCGACCTCGCGGCCGGGGGCGCCCGGTGCGCGCAGCAGGCTCGCCAGGATCGCCGATTCGCCGATGTCCAGGCTGATTGGTGCCTTGCCGAACAAGCCACGCGATGCCGCGCCGACGCCCTGCAGCTCGCCGCGGAAGCTTGCCAGGTTCAGGTAGGCCTCCAGGATCTGCTGCTTGCTCCAGCCGGCCTCCAGCTCGCGCGCGGCGAGGGCCTGGTCCCACTTCTGGCTCCAGCTGCGGCCGGCCGCGCGGGCCGCCAGCCCCGGGTCGAGCAGGCCGGCCAGCTGCATCGTGATGGTTGACGCTCCGCGCAGGCGCGACGGGCCGCCGCGCCCGACCCGCAACAGGTTGTCCCAGGCCGCCTGGCCGACCGCCTTGAAGTCGATGCCGCCATGTTCCATGAAGCGCTGGTCCTCGGCCTGCATCACCGCGCGGCCCAGGCTGGGCGAGATGTCGGCCAGCGCCACCCAGGGCTGGCGGCGCGCCGCCATGTCGATGCGCACGCTCTCCAGCGGCTCGCCGTGGCGGTCCAGCAGCTGGGCGTCCGAAGGCTTCCAGGCGGCCTTTACCTGTTCGGGCGCCGGCACTGCGGCCGCAGCCGGAACGGCGATCGCCAGGGCCAGCAGCAAGGCACGCATCACGGTCCCACCACCACCCCGGCATTCGGCAGCTCGCCGAACATCTCCGGGTTGTAGAGGGCCTCGACCCGCGTGACGGGCATGGCGAAACGGCCCTCGTTATTCAGGCGCACCGTGTACTCGACGCTGAAGCTGCCCTTCGGGACGAACTCATAGTAGGAACGGAAGGCGGCCTGGGTGCGTTCCTGGAAGGCCGGGAAGACCCAGCCGCGGAAGCGCTCGCCGGCGGTGGCGATCTGGCTGTCGCGCCCGAGTCCCGTGCCGAGGATGCTGGCGCCGGCCGGGATCGGATCGTCGACCACCACCCAGGTCATGTCGGCCTGGGCCTCGACGTCGATCCGCACGCGGTAGACGTCGCCGCGCGACCACTGGCCCTTGGTCTTCTGTTCCACTGGCGTGATGCTGCGCACGATCCGGTAGCCCGAGGACAGCGCCGCCTTGAGCGGCACCGCGGCCAGGCTGCGCACGGTCGCCCATGGCTTGCCGCTGCCAAGCTGGCGCAGCTTCAGGGTCGCCGGCCGTTCCGGCCAGGCCTGCAGCACCGTCGACGGCACCGTGCCGGTCCAGGATGCGGCGCCCAGCGTCAACTGCGCATTGCCGCTCACCGGCTCGGCCTCGACCTTGCGCGAGAAGGCATCCAGCGCCACCACGCCCCAGGCGTTGGCGGTGGTCGTGTTCCAGCGTCCCTGCTTCTGGCGGCCCAGCGCGCCGCGCGCCAGGCGGCCGATGTCGGCCTGCCAGAACGGGTCGCCGGTGGCGGCCAGCAGCAGGCGGTTGGCATTGACGTCGGCGGAGGCCATCAACCACCACCAGTCGTCGCGGCGCTCGGTCGAGAAGCCGAGGGTCGTGCCCTGCAGGTTCAGGCGCCCGCGCAGCACCTGGCGCGCCTGCGCGAGCTGCTGCTCGCGCTGCGGCAGGTCGCGGGTGCGGGTGAGCACCTGGTACCAGTCCAGCACGGCGGAGGTCGGCCACTGGTTCGGTTCGACCGTGATCGATTCCAGCATCGCCGGCTTCACCATCCCGCTCCTCGACAAGGCCTCCAGCGCGGCCAGCTTGCGCACCGTGAGTTCGCCGCTGGCCAGGTAGGGCGGGCGGGCGATCTTGCCGTCGACGAAGGCGGTGAGTCCGGCTTCCATGCGCTGCTTCAGGTCTTCGGGGATAGCGTAGCCGGCTTCGCCTGTCAGGGACAGCACATAGGCCGTCAGGGTGTCGCTGCCCAGTTCCATCGGCGCGAAGTACTTGACCAGGCCATCCGCATCCAGGTGGGCCGGCAAGGTCGCCACCGTGGCTTCCCACATGGTCTTGTCGCGCAGCGCCACCGAGCGCGAGGTGCGCTGCTCGAAGCAGGTGTAGGGATAGGCGCGCATGTAGTCGCGCACGCCCGGCAGGTCGCCGCCCAGGCGCGCGCTCAGCATGGTCTCGACGCCGCCGCGTCCTGGCAGCGCGTCCGCCGGGCGCTGCACCGGCAGGGTCTTCTCGCCGTCGAGCTGGAGCAGGGTTGCCTGCAGGGTGCGCACCGGCACCGCCACGCCCACCTGCTGGCGGATGCGGATGCGGTCCTGCGCCCCTTCTCCGCCGTTGGCGTCGACCTCCCACTGCAGGGCTTTGGCGCCGGCCTGCACGCTCCAGTTCCAGCCCAGCTCGCGGGCCTCGCCCGGCGCCAGGGTCACGCTCAGGGGCGCCAGCGACTGGCCCTTGCCCGCATCCGCGCCCACGCTCGCCGCCAGGCGCACCGTCAGCTCGCGCTGCGAGGCATTGCGCACCGTGAAGCCGGCGCGGAAGCTGTCGCCCTCGCGCACGCTGGCGGGGAGCCCCGACAGCAGCATCAGGTCCTGGGTGGTGCGGATGTCGGCCGAGCCGGTGCCGAACAGGCCGGCCCCGCCGCTGGCCACGGCGACGATGCGGAAGCTGCCCAGGGTGTCGTTGAGCGGCACCTGCACGCTGGCTTCGCCGTTGGCGTCGACCGCCACCTTGCCCTTCCACAGCAGCAGGGTCTCGAACAATTCGCGGGTCGCGCTGCGCCCGCCGCCGCCGCCGTGCGGGAAGGCCTTGCGGCCGAAGTGGCGCTTGCCGATCACCTGCATCTGCGCGGTCGCCGTCTCGACCTGCAGGTTCCGTTCGCGCATCATGGTCTCCAGCAGGTTCCAGCTGGTGTTCGGCATCAGCTCCAGCAGGCCGGCGTCGACCGCCGCCAGCGCCACCTCGGTCCCGGCCGGCAGCCTGCCGCCGCCGGGCGCCTCGACCTTCAGCGTCACCTTCGCCTGCTCGCGCACCTTGTAGACGCTGCGTTCCGGCGTCACCTTCACCTTCAGCTCGTGCGCGGCCCAGCCGACGCGCAGCGGCGCGTAACCGAGCTTGTAGGCCGGCTTGCCGAGATCGACCAGCGCGGTGGGCTGCACGCCGCCCACGCGTCCGCGCACCACCAGGGCCGACACGAAGACGTTCGGCGCATAGCTGTCCTTGACCGGGATGCCGACCGACTGGTCGCGGCCGGACAGCTGGCGCACATAGGCGTCGAGGATGCCTTCGCGCTCCACCGTCACCAGCACGCTGGCCTTGCGGAAGGGGCTGCGCACCTGCAGGGTCGCGGTCTCGCCGGGTTCGTAGCGCTTCTTCGACGGCAGCAGGTCGATGCGGTCATGGTCGCCGGCGGCAAACCACTGTTCCTCGGCGCCGCCGATCCAGATCTCGCGCCGGGTCGCGGCCACCCTTCCCTGCGGGTCGCTGGCGCGGGCACGCAGGATCAGGTCGCCCTCGGCCGGAGCGGACACCTCGCAGGCCAGCAGGCCCTGCGCATCGGTCTTGCCGCCGCAGGCCTCGCCCAGGCGTTTGATCTCGCTGCTGTGCTCATACGCGTAGAAGCCGCCGACCAGGCGCCGGCGGTGCGAGGTGGTCCGGCGCACGAAGAAGTCGACGCCGACCGCGACGCCGGGCACGGGCTTGCCGGCGGCGTCCAGCACCACGGCCTGGAACTTGACCGCATCTTTGGTCTGCATCCAGCCGTTCGGCCTGATGCCGACCACGTAGGCCGAGGGCCACAGCGGCACCCGCGCCGCCACGGTCGAGGTCTCGCCGTTCGGATCCTGGAAGGACAGTTCCGCCAGCAGGCTTTTCGGCTTGTCGAGCGGCGGCAGCCTGTCCACAGCGATCCGCGCGCCGCCGGCACGGTCCAGGGTCAGCGACTGGGTGCGCGCGGCTTCGAGCTGCCCGTCTCCTTCCTCGCTGCCGGCGTCCTCCTCCTCGTCGCCGCCGCCCATCGCCACCACGCCTTCCTTGACGTCGCCCAGCCCCAGGCCGAATTCCTCATAATCGGGGAACTGCACGCCGGTCTCCTGCACCACGCTGCGCAGCTTGACCGGGACCTGGGCCGCCGGACCGCCGGACAGATAACCCACCTGGGCATCGAAGGTGACCGCGTTCGGCGCCACCTGGGCCTGGTCCGGCGATTTCAGCACCGCTTTCATGGTCGGTACGCGGAACTGCTCGACGCGGAAGGAGCCCGACACCTGGCCGCCGACCAGCACTTCGTACACGCCCAGTTTGGCGTCCTGCGGGATCTTCCACTCGCCCTGGGCCGCGCCGGCGGCATCCCAGTCGAGCGCGAATCCGGTCTTCTCGCCGCTGCCCTGGTGGACGATGAAACCGCGGACCGGGTAGGCGGTCTTGTCGACGCCGAGTTCCTGGGCGCGCCAGTCCTGGTTCGAAGCCGGCGGCCTGTCATTCACCTTGACCATGGCGAAGCCGGCGCTCGTGTGGCGGCGCAGGAAGTGCTTCATGTGCACGGTCTCGCCGGCGCGCAGCAGGGTGCGGTCGAAAACGGTGGCGGCGATGCGGCTGTCCTCGAAGCGGCCGCCGGTCGGCAGGTTGAAACGCCAGTTCTCGATGCCCTCATGCCAGTCCGACAGCGTGAAGCTGAAGTCCTCGCCGCGGCGCGCGCTGACGAAGTAGCCGTCCATGCCCTTGCAGCGCGATGCCGGCAGTTCCTTGCGGATGCGGGCGATGCCCTGCGCATCGCTGGTCCCGCTCCACAGCAGGCGCGCCGCGCAATCGCGCACCTCGACCCGGGCGCCGCCCACCGGCCTGCCCTGGTCGAGCGAGGTCACCCATACCAGCGAGGATTGCGCGCCCAGCTTGAAGTGGGCCGCCATATTCGTGACCAGGGCGCTGCTGCGGACCCAGGCGCTGCGCCCTTTCGGATTCAGGGCCGCACCCAGGCGCGGGCTTTCCAGCTCCACCACATAAAAGCCCGGCTCGCGCAGCGGAATGCCGATGACTTCGAAGGCGCGCCGTCCGTTCGGTTTGGGCAGGATGAAGCGCTGCAGGGTATCCGGCCTGGCCCCGGCAAATACCGACGTCTCGAGCTGCTTGCCGGAGGGCTGGTCCGGCGTCCAGCCGGTGCCCGGCCGGGACAGCTTGCGCAGCCAGGCGATGATGTCCTGCTCGCGGCCGCCCTTCAGCTGCAGGGTGGCGCCACTGCCGTGCAGCTTGCCCGCCAGCCTGGGTTCGACGTTGCGCACCGTGACCGGCAGCATGCGGTCCCCTTTCGCTTCGAGGATGCCGAAAGGCGCCGCGAACTTCACCAGCGGCGGCGCCTCGCCGGTGCGGATCGGCAGCGGGAAGCGCGCACGGTTCACCAGCGGCCGGCCGGCATCGTCCTTCAGGCCGTCCGGAAGGTGCAGGCTCAGGCGCGCCTGTTCCGGGAAGGGCCCGGGCAGGCTGACCATGCTCACCGTGGCGCCGCGCTCTTCGTCCTTGCCGAAGGCCACCGGATGGCGCTTGCCGTTCGCCTCTTCCAGGTAGATGCCGCGCGCATCGGCCACGGCGATCGGCGCGCTGAATTCCAGGCGCATCGGCAGGAAGGGAATGCACTGGGCCCGCGCGCTGACCCGGTCGCAGCGCAGCCTGGCGCTGAAGTCGGGCCGGGTCTTGTAGGCCAGCATGTGGTCGGCGCTGGTGGCGGCGCCGTTGGCGGCGGCGATGCCCTTGCCCCAGACCAGGGCCACCTTGGTATCGGCCGGCAGGGTGCGCTGGCATTGCAGCACCAGCAGGCGATCGAGCTTGCCCGCGCGTTCGTCGGCGCGCAGCCGGGCCGGCGTATAGGGCTTGCCGCGTTCCTGCCCGCCATCGCCATCGCCGCGCAGGGTGTTCTGGACCATCCAGCGGCTCGCCAGCAGCGCCTGTTCGCGCGCCTCGCCGCCCAGGATGCGCACGCCGATCTTCTCGGCGATGCCGTCGGCCTGGCACCAGGCGTGGCCGCTGACGGACGGCGCCGTGGCGGGGGCCGACAGCGCCAGCACGAAAGCCTGGTGCTCGTCGATCGCGCTGCTGCCGTCGTAGGGCGCGGCGTGGAGGACGGCCGGCCCGCCGGTGGCGAGCACGAATTCGCGCCGGCCCGCCAGCGCCTGCCCAGCCAGGTCGCGCAGGTCGGCGCGCAGCTGGAAGCGGCAGCGCACGGCGCCGGGCAGGTCGCGTTCGAAGTCGTAGGCCCAGGTGCGGTCGTCGACCCAGCGTCCCTTGCCGGGCACCGGACAGTCGACCTCGAAAGGCGCCGGCGCGCGCAGGTCGCCGAAGGGCACCATGGGGACGGAGAAGCGCGCCGTGGCCTGGCGCACCTGGCTGACGGTCCCTTCCGGAGAAAACATCTCGATGCCGGGCGGCGCCGTCTGCGCCAGCGCGGCGGTGGCGGGCCACCAGCACAGCACCCCCAGGTACAGCCCCCTCAGCAAGCTCACGCCGCGCATCTTTTTCCTCCTGTCCGAAGCCAGCCGATCTTGCCATAAAGGCTAACCCTGTCAACAACATTTACAACCGTAAAAAAAGACAGCCTATGCACGCTATGCATGAATGGCTATAAAATGCGTCTGTTATATTTCCTGTACGCATATACGACGACAGGCATCCACCGAAGACACCATGCACATCCAATTGATCCTGAACCTGGCCATTGCCCTCGCCGTCTGCGCCCTGCTGTTCTTCATGCAGCAGCGCCATGTCTCCTTCACCAAGCGGGTGTTCACCGGCCTCGGCCTCGGCATCGTGCTGGGCGCAGGCTTCCAGGCCGTGTACGGGCTAGGTTCGCCGGTCATCGCCGATACCGATGCCTGGCTCGACGTGCTCGGCACCGGCTACGTCAAGTTGCTGCAGATGATCATCATCCCGCTGATCATGGTCTCCATCATCCAGGCCATCCTGAAGCTGCGCGACGCCTCCTCGCTCGGCAAGATCAGCGCGCTGACGATCGGCACCCTGATGATCACCACCGCCATCGCCGCCGGCATCGGCATCCTGATGGCCAAGCTGTTCGGCCTGTCCGCGGTCGGCCTGACCTCGAGCGCGGCCGAAGTCGCGCGCGGCGCCTACCTCGAAGGCAAGCTGGCCACCGCCCAGCAGCTGTCGGTGCCGAATACCATCCTCTCCTTCCTGCCGGAGAACCCCTTCCTCGACATGACCGGCGCGCGCAAGACCTCGACCATCGCCGTGGTCCTGTTCTCGATCTTCATCGGCGTATCAAGCACCGGCATCGCAGGCAAGAAGCCGGACGTGTTCGAGTCCTTCAGCCACTTCGTGCACGTCGCCCACGTGATCGTGATGCGCATGGTGACCCTGGTGCTGCGCCTGACGCCCTTCGGCGTGTTCGCCCTGATCACCCAGGTGCTGGCCAGCTCCAGCCTGCAGGACATCCTCAACCTGATCGGCTTCGTGATGGCCTCGTACAGCGCCCTGATCCTGATGTTCTGCGTGCATCTGCTGATCGTCGGCGGCGTCGGCCTGAACCCGGTGCGCTACGTGAAGAAGATCTTCCCGGTGCTGGCCTTCGCCTTCACCTCGCGCACCTCGGCCGGCAGCATCCCGATGAGCGTGCAGACCCAGACCGCGCGCCTCGGCACGCCCGAGGGCATCGCCAACTTCGCCGCCTCCTTCGGCTCGATGATGGGCCAGAACGGCTGCGCCGGCATCTACCCGGCCATGCTGGCGGTGATGATCGCGCCGACCGTCGGCATCGACCCGTTCACCAGCAGCTTCCTCCTGCCGCTGATCGGCATCGTCACCATCGGCTCGGTGGGCGTTGCCGGGGTCGGCGGCGGCGCCACCTTCGCCGCGCTGATCGTGCTGTCGGCGATGAACCTGCCGGTGGCGCTGGCCGGCCTGCTGATCTCGATCGAGCCGCTGATCGACATGGGCCGCACCGCCCTCAACGTGAGCGGCTCCATCACGGCCGGCACCCTGGCCAGCCGCGTGCTCGGCCAGACCGACATGCGCGTCTTCAACAGCGACGCCGCGGTCAATCTCGACGGCGACGAACAGGTCGCCTGACCCTGCCTCCCCCGCATGCCGGCCGGCCGCCGGCATGCGCGGCCTCGGCTTTCCCGAAGCAAAACCGTTTTCCTGGCGTGCACTTGTTGACAGCAAACCTCCTGTCGACGGGCCTCCGCACGCGACGTTTTCGGGCGGAATCGTGCGCGAAGGTCCCGACGAATCCGTCTATGATGCCCACATGTCAAAATCACAAATAGGTTGGTGATGGACCAAAAGTGGCCTCAGGAAATCTGGCTGGTCAGGCATGGGCAGAGTGCGGGCAACGTCGCGCGCGATGCCGCCGAAGCCGCGGCCGGACTGCACATCGACATCGCCGAGCGCGATGTCGACGTGCCGCTCTCCGAGCTCGGCCGGCAGCAGTCGGAAGCGCTGGGCGCCTGGTTCGCGGCCCTGCCTCCGCACGAGCAGCCCAGCGTCGTGCTGCACTCGCCCTATGTGCGCGCGGTGCAGACGGCCGCCATCCTGATGCAGCGCCTGGACCGCGACGAACTGCTCGCGGTGCACGCCGACGAACGCCTGCGCGAAAAGGAATTCGGCATCCTCGACCGCCTGACCGTGCTCGGCATCAAGGAGCAATATCCCGACCTGTATGAACAGCGCCGCCACGTCGGCAAGTTCTATTTCCGACCGCCCGGCGGCGAGAGCTGGTGCGACGTCATCCTGCGCCTGCGCAGCGTGCTCGACACCCTCACCCGCGAATACTGCCGCGAGCGCGTGCTGATCGTCGGCCACCAGGTCATCGTCAACTGCTTCCGCTATCTGCTGGAGCGCATGGACGAAGCCGCCATCCTCGAACAGGATCGCGCCGGCGACGTGCCGAACTGCTCGGTCACCTCCTATTCCTTCGACCCGTCGCTGGGCAAGCGCGGCAAGCTCGCCGTGCGGCTGGTCAATTTTGTCGCGCCGCTCGAAGCTACCGGAACCCCCGTCACCACCGGCAAGGATGTGCCGACGGCGGCCAAGGCTTGAGGCGACCTCCACCATGACGCTGCACACCCATGCCCGGCCGCGCGACCTCGATGCAAGCCTGCTGCGCAGCTGGCCGCTGCCGATGCCGTCTTTCGATGCCGACAAGGAGGAGCGCGGCCACGTGCTGATCCTCGGCGGCTCGCGCGAGATGCCGGGCGCCGTCATCCTGGCCGCCGTCGCCGCCCTGCGCGCCGGCGCCGGCAAGCTGACGGTCGCCACCGGCAACAGCGTGGCCCAGCTGGTCGCGCTGGCGATTCCCGAATCCCGCGTGCTGGGGCTGGCCGAGAACGAAGCCGGCGGCTTCACGGTCGAAGCCGTGGCCGCCCTCGATCCGCTGGCCGACCGCATCAACGCCATCCTGATCGGTCCCGGCATGCAGGACGAGGCCGCCACCGCGCGCCTGGTGCATGCCCTGCTGCCGCGCCTGCAAGGCACGGAAACCAGCATCATCCTCGACGCCGATGCGATGGGCGCGATCCTGCATCCGCCGTCCGGCGCCAACCCGCCCTTCCGCTTCGGCGTTCCTGTCCTGGTGACGCCGCACGCGGGCGAGATGGCGCACCTGACCGGCATCCCGAAGGAAAGAATCGCCGACGGCGACGACCGGCTCGCCCTGGAGATGGCGCTGCGCTGGAACGCGGTGGTCACGCTGAAGGGTGCGCGCACCGTGATCGCCACGCCGCAGGGCGAGCGCTGGCAGCACGAAGGCGGCAACGCCGGGCTCGGCACCTCGGGCTCGGGCGACGTCCTGGCCGGCATCATCGCCGGACTGGCGGCACGCGGCGCCGAGCTCGCCCAGGCGGCGGGCTGGGGCGTGGTCCTGCATGCGCGCGCCGGCAACCGGCTCGCGGCGCGCCTGGGCAGGCTCGGTTATCTGGCGCGGGAACTGGCGGACGAAGTCCCCGCGCTGCTCGAACAAGCCGCCGGCGATGCTGCCGACGCGGCATCACGGCCATCCGGCAGTTTCGCCGGGGGGAAGGGCTGAACCCTGACGGTTCGGCTCTTATCTGAAAGAAGTGTGCAATTCGGCGCACCGGCAGAACCATGCAGGGAAGCCGGAGTCGAATTCGTACACCACACGGGGCCGCGTATTGCGTCGGCTCCCTGAGGTTCCCTGACGGGACTAAAAGTTCCGCTGGAAACCAAACTGGCGTCGTCGACCCTCCAGCGCCTCACCCTGGAGACGGCGGCAAAAAAAGTAGACGTGAACGAGGAGTAAAACAAATGAAAGCTCTTAGCAACGCATCGAAGATTCTGTTTGCCGCAGCCCTGATGGCAAGCCTGGCGGCTTGCAAGAAAAACGACACCACCAGCACGACCGGCACCGGCGACACGTCGGCCACCGCGCCGAGCAGCACTTCGGGCACCAGCGGCACCGGCAGCACCGGCGCAGCGGGTAGCACCGGCACCGGCGCAGGCAGCACCGGCAGCACCGGCGCAACCGGCACCATGGGCGATACCGGCACCGGCGCAACCGGCACCGGCACCACCGGCACCGGCACCACGCCGCCGGTCGACAGCACCGGCACCGGCACGGGCACAACCGGCACGGGCACCACGGGCACCGGCACCACCGGCACCGGTACGACGGGCACCGGCACCAGCGGCCACTAATCGGCCATTGAGCGGCCACCCAGGCGGCGGAGGCAAAGCGGCTCGAGTGCCAGCCGTCCGCCGGACACGACGAAAAAAGGCCTGCGCGAGCAGGCCTTTTGCATTGAGACACGACGCTTGCGCCGGCGAACCGGCGCAGCGGATCAGGCAGCCACCGGACCGCGGCGGCCGGTCGCGAAGCGTCCCACCTTGACGATCATGCGGAACACGAAGCGCACCAGCACGATGGTCAGGATCGCTTCGACGAAGGTCATCACGAAGGCCGGCAGCGCCGAGAAGCGCGCCACGCGGCGGTGGAACTTGGCGCCCATGCGGTCGCGGGCGATCTCGATGCTGTCGTAGAAGGTCGGCACGACCAGCAGGGTCAGCATCGTCGAGGTGATGGTGCCGCCGATGATGGAGATCGCCAGCGGCTGGTAGAACTCGCCCGAGTCGCCGAGGGCGAGCGCCACCGGCAGCATGCCGGCGATCAGCGCGAAGGTGGTCATCAGGATCGGCCGCAGGCGGGCGCGGCCGGCGGCCATCAGGGCCTCCTCGCGGTCCATGCCTTCGGCTTCACGGGAACGCGCCGCATCCAGCAGCAGGATCGCGTTCTTGGCCACCAGTCCCATCAGCATGATGATGCCGATGAAGCTCATCATGTTCAGGGTGCCGCCGGTCAGGATCAGCGCCAGGACCACCCCGATCAGCGACAGCGGCAGCGACATCATCACGCCCAGCGGCGCGGTGAAGGAGCCGAACTGCATCACCAGGATCAGGTACATGAGGCCGATGCCGGAGATCAGGCCGATGCCCAGGTTGGTGAACACCTCGTTCATGATCTTGCTCTGGCCGCCCACCGCCAGGCCGTAGCCCGGCGGGAAGTCCATGGTCTTGGCCAGCTTCATCGCGTCCTGCATCACTTCGCCATTCGAGCGGCCCTGGGCGTTGGCGGTGACCGTGACCACGCGCTTGCCGTCACGGTGCGAGATCGAGGCCGGACCCTTGCCCATCGTGATCTTCGCGATCTGGTCGAGCGGCACCATCATATTCGTGCCGGCCACCGGGATCGGCAGGCGCTCGATGTTGTCGGTGCCGACGCGGTCGCTCGGGTGCAGGCGCACCGCCACGTCGCGGCTCTGGCCGGTCGGGTCGACCCAGTCGCCGACCTCGATGCCGGCGAAGGCCACGCGCAGTGCGCTGGCGGCGTCGCCCACCGAGATGCCCATCGAGTTGGCCAGGCCGCGGTCCATTTCGATCTGCAGCTCGTCCTTCGGATCCTGCTGGGACAGGGTGACGTCGACCGCACCCGGTATCTGGCGCAGCTTCTCCATGTAGCGGGAGGTCAGTTCCATCAGCTTGCGCGAATCGGGACCGGTGAAGTCGAGCGACACCGGCTTGCCGTTGCCGGACAGGTCGTCCATCACGACATACTCGGCGCCCACCAGGCGGCTGACCTTGTCGCGCAGGGCCGTCGCAACCTCGGACGCGCTGCGCTTGCGTTCGCGGCGCTTGCCGATGTCGACGTAGATCGAGCCGCCGTTCACGTTGATCGAGCTGTTGGTATCCTTGGTTTCCGGCAGGGTGCGGGCGATCGCGGCCGCCTCTTCCATCTTCAGGCGCGCATACTCGACCGAGGACGAGGCCGGGGTGCGGACTTCGATCTTGATCTGGCCCTGGTCCATCTTCGGCTGGAAGGCCACGCCGCCCTTCCACATGTGCAAACCGATGGCGGCCGCCAGCGACAGCAGCGCGATCACGGCCATCGAGCGGCGGTGATGCAGGGCCCAGGCGATGACGTTGCCGTAGCGGTCAGCCTGGTGGTCGAACCAGGTATTGAATTTCGCCAGGTATTTTTCCAGGCCGCGCTTCGGCGCATGGTGGTGGCCCGGCGGGTCGCCCCAGAAGGCCGACATCATCGGGTCCAGCGTGAACGAGATCAGCAGCGACACGGCAACCGAGCAGGTCACGGTCAGGGCGAAGGGACGGAACCATTCGCCGGCGATGCCGCCCATGAAGGCGACCGGAATGAACACGGCCATGATCGAGAAGGTGGTCGAGGCCACGGCCATGCCGATCTCGGCGGTGCCGTTCAGGGCCGCGGTACGGCGGTCCTCACCGTTCTCCATGTGCCGCACGATGTTTTCCCGCACCACGATCGCGTCGTCGATCAGCACGCCGATCGCCAGCGACAGCCCGAGCAGGGTCATGAAGTTGAGCGTGAAGCCGCACAGCCAGACCGCGATGAAGGCCGCCAGCACCGAGGTCGGCAGCGACAGCGCGGTGATCAGGGTCGAGCGCCAGGAGTTCAGGAAAGCGTACACCACGAAGATGGTCAGCACGGCGCCGAATACCAGCGACTCGATGACGTTGTTCAGGCTGTCCTGGGCCGACTTGCCGCCGTCCCAGGTGACTTCCAGCTTAGTGCCGGGCGGCAACTCCTTCTGCACCTCTTCGATCATCGCGTTGACCTTCTTGGCGATGGTCACCGTGGACGCTTCGCGGGAGCGCACGATGTAGATGCCGACGTCGGGCTTGCCGCTGCGGATCGACAGATTGTCGACGTCGGCGAAGCCGTCCTTGATGTCGGCCACCTGGTTCAGGCGCACCACGGTATCGCCGTTGCGCTTGACCACGACCTGCGAGAAGTCCTCGGGCCGGTCGATGCGGCCGACCAGGCGGATGCCCTTCTCGTCCAGCGGACCGCGCACCTTGCCGACCGGCGCATTGGTGTTCTGGCGTCCCAGCGCATTCGTGACATCGGTCACCGAAACATTGAATTCACGCAGCTTTTGCGCATGCAGCAGCACCGACAGTTCGCGCTTGAGCGAACCGCCGACCTGCACGTCGGCCACGCCGTCGATGCCGCGGAAGCGGTCGGCCAGCACGTCCTCGGCCAGGCGCGACAGTTCGGCGTGGCTCTGGGTGGTCGAGGTCAGCGACAGGTTCATGATCGGCTGGGCCGAGGGATCGACCCGGCGCAGCACCGGCTCGCGCATCTCGATCGGCAGCTTGTAGCGCACCGCGGCGATCGCGTTGCGCACGTCGTCCGCCGCCTCGATCAGGTTACGCTTGAAGTCGAACTGCAGCACGATGGTGGCGCTGCCCTCGTTGGCGTAGGCGCGCGCTTCGGTCACGCCGCTGACGGCCTGCATCTGCTTCTCGAGGCGGTTGACGATCTCGCGTTCGCTGGTCTCGGGCGAGGCGCCCGGATACGGGACGGTCACGACCAGGATCGGAATCTGCACGTCCGGCTCGTTGTTCACGCGCAGCTTGGACAGGGCGTACAGGCCCATGCACATCATCGCGATGATGAGCACGATCGTGGCAACCGGCTTCTTGACGCTGAAATTGGAAAGGAACATGGAGGCTTATCCTTATTGTTTCCCTTGGGCCTGGCCGTTGCCGGCGCTCGCAAGCGCTTGCGCCTTGGCGGCCGCCAGCTCGATCTTCTGGCCGTCCTTCAGGCTGGCGCTCGGGTGGCGCAGCACGGCATCGCCGGCCGCCAGGCCGCCCTTGATCTCGAAGTCGCCGGTGCGCGGATCGCGCGTGCCCACCGTCAGGTCGGCCCTGGCCAGGGCATTGCCCTTGAGCTTCCAGGCATAGGTCTTGTCGCCGGCCTTGACCATCGCCGATTCCGGCAGGGTCAGGGCGTCGCTCATTTCGGCGTCGACGCGGCCTTCGGCGTACAGGCCGGCCACGCTCGGCTGCTTGCCGCCGTTGAAGCCGACCAGCACCTCGACCTGGCGGGTGACGTCGTTGGCGGACGGGTCGATGCGCTTGACGATGCCGCTGAACTGTTGCTCACCATAGCCGTTGACGCGGAACATGACCGGCTGGCCGACTTTCACGGCGGCGATCTTGTCGGCCGAGACGCGGCCTTCGAAGCGCATCGAGGTCGGGTCGATGACTTTCAGCAGTTCCTTGCCGATGGCGGCCGTGTCGCCGGCCGACACCTTGCGGTCGGACACGATGCCGTCGAAGGGTGCGCGGACCACGGTGCGGCCGACCTGCTGGCGGGCCGTCGCCACGCGCGCGCGCGCGGCCGAGACTTCGCTCTGGGCGGTGTTGCGGCGCACTTCGGCGTCGTCCAGGGCCTGGGCCGAGGTCATGCCGGAGGCGCGCAGGGTCTTCAGGCGGTCCAGTGCGCGGGTCGACTGCTCGAAAGCCTGGTCGGCCGCGCGTGCGGAGGCTTCGGCCGACATCAGGGTGTCGCGGATCGAGGTCTCGTCGAGCTTGACCAGTACGTCGCCGCGCTTGACCGGCTCGCCGTTTTCCTTCAGCACCTGCAGCACGACGGCCGAGACTTCCGCGCGCAGGTCGGCCTTGCGTTCCGGCTGGATCGAGCCGGTGATCACGGGTCCCGAAGCGAGCGCATTGCTCTGCACCGTCAGCACGTCTTCCGGCGACACCAGCAGCTGCACGGCCTTGCCATCCTTCTTGGCATCGGCCTGCGCAGTCGCGGTTTCCGGCTTGGCGGGTTCCTTGGGACCTTTACCGCAGGCGGCGAGCGCCGAGGCAATGGCAAGGACGAGTAGGGTTTTGCGCAGCATTTCGTGGATCTCCCGGGTGGACTCGTACGCTGTAAATATAAGAATATGAAAAACCAGCGCGCAGTATCCGTGAGGCGGTTTGGGCCGTCAATCGGGGATCGGCAGAGCGTGGTTTTCGTGGGATGAACTGCGTATTCGTGCGACGAACTGCAGTTGGCAGAGATGAAATGCGTCCGGAAGTGGACAGTGGGCGGACAGGCGGACGTCCGGGTGAAACGTTGCGGAAGCTCGACGAACTTGGGTCCCCGCCTTCGCGGGGACGACGGCTCGAGCATTGTCGTCCCCGCGAAGGCGGAAGAGTGTCCCCGGCACTCTTCCGCCAAGTTGACTCTAAGCTTTTATTTCACAAACAAGTGATAAACCACATTCCCCATCAAAACCCCGGTAACGATCCCGCCCCCGATCTCGACCAGGGTATGCCCCATGCGCTCGCGAAGCGTACGGTGGCCGCTGTCCCCGCTCCCTGCGGCCAGGCGGTTGATGGCGGCGGCCTGGCGGCCGACGTGCTGGCGCAGGCTGTTGGCGTCGATCATCACGATGAAGCACAGGGTGACCGCCACGCCGAAGGCCGGGTGGCCGATGCCCTCGCGCAGGGCGATCAGGGTCGCCATGCTGGTCACGGTGGCGCTGTGGTTGCTCGGGAAGCCGCCGTTGCCGACCAGGTTGAAGGCCCAGCGCCGCTGGCGCGCGCTATTGATCAGGAATTTGATCGGTCCGACCACCAGCCAGGTCAACAGCGGGGTCAGCAGGTAAGTGAAATCCATGTGAGTTCCGAAGGTTAGTACAAAAATAATGCCGGGCAACATTATCGCAGAAGCTATGCGCCTGCCACAGTGAGAAACTTGTAATATCCTGTCCAGTGTGGTTTATCAGACAACGCAGCATACAGGGAGAAGTCGATGCAACATTTCAAGCTGTCATTCGTGGTGACGGTCGTCCTGCTGGCGCTGGCCGCCTGGTGGGGCTACAGCCACGGCGGCACCGGCGGTCTGCTGCAGGCCTTGTGGATCGCGGCGGTGCTGGGCGTGCTTGAAGTCTCGCTTTCCTTCGACAACGCGGTGGTGAATGCCTCCGTGCTGCGCAACTGGAACGCATTCTGGCAAAAACTTTTCCTGACGGCCGGCATCCTGGTGGCCGTATTCGGCATGCGCCTGCTGTTCCCGCTGCTGATCGTCTCGGTGGCGACCGGCCTCGGCCTGATCGACGTCTGGCACATGGCCACCAGAACACCCGACGAGTACGCGCGCATCCTGACCGCCCAGCACGCCGAGGTGGCGGCCTTCGGCGGCGCCTTCCTGCTGCTGGTCTTCCTCAACTTCCTGTTCGACGAGGAAAAGGAACTCCACTGGCTGGGCTGGATCGAAGAAAAAGTCGGCCAGTTCGGCAGCGAAGGCCTGGCCGTCCTGCTGACCCTGCTGGCCGTGTTCGGCTGCATGAGCCTGATGCCCCAGCAAGCCAAGCTGCCGGTGCTGATCGCCGGCGTGGTCGGCGTCATCGTCTACGTGGGCGTGAACTGGTTCAGCGGCCTGCTCGAAGAGGAGGAATCGGACCCGGCGGTGGGCAAGCTGATTTCGCAGGGCAGCATCGGCGGCTTCCTCTACCTCGAGGTGCTGGATGCCTCGTTCAGCTTCGACGGCGTGATCGGCGCCTTCGCCATCACCAACGACGTCGTCATCATCATGCTGGGCCTGGCCATCGGCGCGATGTTCGTGCGTTCGCTCACCGTGTTCCTGGTGCACAAGGGCACGCTGGAAGAATTCGTCTACCTCGAGCACGGCGCCCACTACGCGATCGGCATCCTGGCCCTGATCATGTTCGCCAGCGTCGAATACGAGATTCCGGAATGGTTCACCGGACTGTCCGGCATCGCCTTCATCCTGGTCTCGCTGTGGTCCTCGATCCGCTACAAGCGGCGCGAGGAACTCGGATCGGCCTGAGTTCAACCCACATTCAACCCAAAACGAAAGGAAACCATATGGCGATCAGTCTGCAAAAAGGCGGCAACGTCAACCTGTCCAAGGAAGACCCGACCCTCAAGAAAGTCATCATCGGCCTGGGCTGGGATCCGCGCGCCAGCGACGGCGCCACCTTCGACCTCGACGGCAGCGCCTTCCTGCTGCGCGGCGACGGCAAGGTGCGCGGCGATGCCGACTTCATCTTCTACAACAACCTGCAGTCCACCGACGGCTCGGTCAAGCACACCGGCGACAACCGCACCGGCCAGGGCGAAGGCGACGACGAACGCCTGCTGGTCGACCTGACCCGGGTGCCGCCGGAGATCGAGAAGATCGCCTTCTCCGTGACCATCCACGAAGCCGACCAGCGCCGCCAGAACTTCGGCCAGGTGGGGCGCGCCTTCATCCGCTGCCTGAACGCCGAGGGCGAGCGCGAGATCGCGCGTTACGACCTGTCCGAAGACAGCTCGACCGAGACCGCGATGATCTTTGGCGAACTCTACCGCTACGGCAGCGAATGGAAGTTCCGCGCCGTCGGCCAGGGCTATAACGGCGGCCTGGGTCCGCTGGCACGCTCCTTCGGCGTCAACGTCTGAGCTTCAGGGTCTGAAACACCGTCCGGCACGCCTGCCGGACATGAGCTTTTGACAATTCGCGCGCTCATCGTCAGAATGGGCGCCGGATTCACTTACCCTCGCGACCATGCCATCGACCTTCCCGCGCCGCACCAGCGTCCTCCTCGCCTCCGTCGTCGTTGCCGCCATCGTGCTGTTCGCGCTCTACATGGCGATCGTGCTGCACTGGTCGTATTCCGAAGGCGAACGCGCCGGCTACCTGCAGAAACTGTCGCGCAAGGGCTGGCTGTGCAAGACCTGGGAGGGCGAGATCCTGCTGTCCAGCATGCCGGGCGCCATCCCCGAGCGTTTCGCCTTCACGGTGCGCGACGAAAACGTGGTCAAGCAGTTGCAGGCGGCCATGGGCCAGCGCGTCCAGCTCAGCTATGCCCAGCACGTCGGCCTCCCGACCAGCTGCTTCGGCGAAACCAGCTATTTCGTCGAGAAAGCCGTGGTCGGCGGCCAAAATCCGGTATCGCCGAACCCCGGCAGCTGATACGAAAAAAGAATCACAGAGCCATCTTCCCAAGCTTTTCGATATATCTGTGGCAACGCGGCAAGCAAGAGGGCGCAGGATGAAAGAGTGGGCTGCGGGAATGGCGCTGGCATGGGCGGCGATGGATGCGGCGCAGGCCTCCACCATCGTCGACTACGCGCTGCTGCGTCCAGAAGGACGGCGCCACTACCTCGTGGTCGAACCCGACCGGCTGGCGCGCGACAACCGCCCCACCGTCATCCTGCTGCACGGACATGGCGCCTCGGCCGCCTTCATGGTCGGCCTCGCTTCCTTCGGCACCTATCGCTCCCAGGACTGGATCCGGCTCGCCGAACGCGAGCGCGTGATGCTGATCGCGCCGGACGGCATCAAGGGCAGCGACGGCAAGCAGGCCTGGAACGATTGCCGCCTCGATGCCGCCAGCAACGCCACCAGCGACGACGTCGGCTTCATCGCCGCCCTGATCGACACCGCGGTCAACGAGCTCGGCGCCGATCCCGAGCGCATCTACGTGTACGGCAGCTCGAACGGCGGCGGCATGGCCTACCGCCTCGGCATCGAACTGGCGCCGCGGCTGGCGGCGATCGGCGTGCAGAGCGCCCTGATGGCGATGCAGACGCGCTGCCGGGCGCCCGCGCATCCGATCTCGGTGTTCGCCTCGCACGGCACCGCCGACGAGATCGCGCCCTACAATGGCGGCCGGGTCGGCCACTGGCTGCTGCGCGACCGCGGCAGCGGCATCAGCGCCGAGGAATCGGTGGCCGTGTGGCGCCGCCTGGCCGGCCTGCCGGAGACGCCGCTCAGCTTCCGCATGCCGCACCTGCAATCGTCCGACCCGACCTCGGCCACGCGCTATGTCTGGGGCAACGATCCGGCGCGCTTGCAGATCCAGTTCATGCGTATCGACGGCGGCGGCCACACGGCTTCGTCCAAGGTCGAGGAACTGCCGTGGATCCTGCGCAAGATCGTCGGCAATATGAACCACGACGTCGATACGGCCGAAGAGGCCTGGAACTTCTTCAAGGACAAACGGGTCAACGGCCCCCGCTGACCGGCATCCTCAGCTCGCAGGCGAAGCTGCCGTCGGCCTCCATGCGCCAGTTGCGCGGATAGTATTCCACGCAGGGCCTTGTGTCGCAGGTATAGCCGCTGGCCGGCAGCCATTCGCGCAACAGGGTCTGCCAGGCGGCCGGGATCTCCCAGGCCTGGCCGGCGAACTGCGCCACCGCATAGGTCCCGCCCGGCAGCACCGTGAGCGCGGTCCCGGCCGGGGCCGCATAGTCCTCGCCGACCTCGACGCCGGCATCGTAGCGGCAGTCCTGCGGCGGGGTGGTAGTGGGATCGTCGAGGGCGATGCCATAGGTGGGCTCGCCCAGCAGGCCCTGGCGCTCCAGCCAAGGGGTGACGGTCTCGCCCCAGAAGCGGCCGATCTCCGGGCCGTAGGGGCCGATCTTGCGCAGGGTGGCGATCCGCACCGGCGGCAGGGTGACGATGGCGACGTCCATTCCGGTTCTCCTCGTTCGTGTGAAAACCGCGATTCTAGGTCAGGACCTGTTCCGCCTGAACTGGAAGATCCGACAGGTAGGTAGGGGCACCCCGTGCCCACCCTACGCGCACTCAGCTCTCGCCGCGCTGCTTGGCGACCGCCTCGGCCAGCCGCGCCGCCGCCTGCTGGGCCGACGGCAGTTGCGAGAAGCGTCCCAGCACTTCGCGCGCCAGGTCGGCCGATTCGGCGCGCTGCTTGGCCTCGGCCTGGCGGGCGTCGATCTGTTCGCGCAGCGCGCCCAGTTCCGCCACCTGCTCTTCCTGGCGCACCGATTCCAGTTCCACCAGGCGGCGCTTGGCATCGGCCATTTCCTGGGTCGCCTGCAGCGACTTGCGCTGCATGTCGGCGGCCTGCTGGGCGTGTTCCAGCAATGCGCGCTGGGCGTCGCGCTTGTCCATCGCGGCGCGGGCGGCGGCCTGCTCGGCCTGCTCGCGGGTCTGCGCCAGTTGGGCCCGTTCTTCCTCGGCCTTGGCGCGCGCCTCGGCAGCAAGCACGGCCGCGTGTTCGGACGCCAGGCGGGCCGCGGCGGCCTCGTTGGCGCGGGCGTCGGCAGCGGCCTGCTGGCGCTGGGCCGACAGCTTCTGTTCCAGCAGCAGCAGGGCTTCGCGGGCGGCGTCGGCCCCCGCCTGCTCGGCGGCCAGCAGCTCCTCGGCCAGGGCCTGCTGGCGGGCTTCGTGTTCGGCGCGTTCGGCCTGGGCCCGTGCCAGCTCGGCGGCGCGCTCCATCCGCAGGTGCTCGGCAGCGGCGGCCGCTTCCTCATGCGCGGCCTGCTGTTCGGCATGGAGTGCCGCCTGGCGCTGGGCTTCCACCGCCGCCTGGCGGGCCGCCAGCGTACCTTGTTCGGATTCAAGCTGGGCGCGCAGCAGCGCCGCTTCTTCCTGTTCGGCGGCAATGCGCGCCTGGGCGGCGGCGGCCAGTGCGCGTTCCGCTTCCTGGCGCTCGTTCAGGGCGGCCAGCGCTTCTTCCTCGACCCGCAGGCGTTCGCGCTCGGCGCCGGCCAGCGCCTCGGCTTCCAGGGCGCGGCGCTCGGCCAGGCGGGCCGCTTCGCGCTGCAGCGCGGCCTGTTCGGCTTCATGCGCCAGGCGGGCCTGTTCGGCGCCGTTTTCCGCCGCGCGCGCCTCGGCCGCGGCGCGCGATGCCGCTGCGCGCTCATCCAGCAGCGCGCGTTCGCGTTCCTGCTGTTCGGCTTCCAGTGCGGCCGCCTCGACCGCCCGGCGGTCGACCTCGGCCCGCAAGCGCGCCTGTTCGGCGGCCGCGCGTTCGGCATCCAGGCGGGCCTGGGCCTGGGTTGCTTCGTCCTCCTCGGCCTGGGCGCGCGCGAGCGCCGTCTCGCGCAGCTTGCGGTCGGCTTCGATGCGCGCTTCGGTGGCGGCCAGGATCCGGCTTTCCGCATCGCGCCGCGCCGCCAGCGCGGCCAGCGCCATCTCTTCCATGCGCTCGCGGTGCACGGCGGCGTCGCGCAATTCCTTCTCGGTCTGCAGGCGCATGCGCAGCGACTGCGCGGCGGTGCGCTCGTACTCGGCCTGGGCCTGGGCGATAGCCTCGCGCTCCTGTTCGATGTGGGCCAGGGCGCGCGCTTCTTCCAGTGCCCTCGCCTCGGCGGCGGCGCGCGCGAAGCTGGACGCCAGCGCGACCTGGTCGGCGCGCTCGCGCTGCAGGGCCAGCTCGAGCGCCTCGGCTTCGGCTTCGGCCAGCTTTTCCGCGGTCTGGCGCGCGGCCTTCTCGGCGCGCTCGCGTTCGCGCGCCAGGATCGCCACGCGCGCATCGGCGCTGGCGCTGTGGCTGACTTCTTCGCGCGCGGCGTGCACGGCGGCGACCCGCTCGGCGGCCTGCAGGCGCGCCTGTTCGGACTGCAGCGCCAGCTCTTCGGCTTGACGCGCCACGCGCTCGGCGATCTCGGCGTCGGCCCGGGCCTGTTCCTCGGCGCGGCGGCGTGCCTCTTCCTGGGCCCGCGCGCGCGACTCGGCGTCGAGGCGGATCTGGGTATCGGCTTCGACGCGGGCGCGCAGCTCGGCGGTTTCCTGGCGCATCGCGTCGAGGCGCTCGGCGGCGGCCCTGGCGGCGGCGCGCAGGGTGTCGATGCGGTCGCGGTTGGCCTCGATCGCCTCTTCCGAGGCCTGGACATTCGCCAGTGCGGCGGCGGCGGCTTCGGCGTCGATCGCGGCGCGCTCCTCGGCCAGGCTGCGGGCGCGGGCTTCGGCATGGGCGCGGTTCTCGGCCGCCACCGCCGCCTTGGCCTCGGCCTCGACCCGCGCGATGCCCTCCTGGATGGCGCGCTTCTCGAGCTGTTCGCGCTGCGGCTCGACGCCGGGTGCGGCGTGCTCCTGGGACGCGGGCATCAGGTCGATCGTGAAATCGGCATCGTCGTGGTGGTCGGGGTGATCGGTCATGGGCTGCTCATCGGTGCGGGCGGACTGGGGCTCAGCGTGATTATGCGTCATGGCTGGAAAACGCGTCACGCCGAACTGAAGCGTGAAACCGCTGCAATTCAGCGGATTGTTTCAAACAGGCCAGAGCGGCGGCTCGTCCATCAGCGCAACCTGCTCGCGCAGCTCGAGGATGCGGTCCTGCCAGTAGCGCTGGGTATTGAACCAGGGGAAGGCGGCGGGAAAGGCGGGGTCGTCCCAGCGCATCGCCAGCCAGGCCGAATAATGGATCAGGCGCAGGGTGCGCAAGGCTTCCACCAGGTAGAGCTGGCGCGGGTCGAATTCGCAGAAGTCTTCGTAGCCGGCCAGCACGTCGGCGAGCTGCCCCACCATCTCCTGGCGCTCTCCCGACAGCAGCATCCACAGGTCCTGCACGGGCGGGCCCATGCGGCTGTCGTCGAAGTCGACGAAATGGGGACCGTCGGCGGTCCACAGCACGTTGCCGGCGTGGCAATCGCCGTGCAGGCGGACCGTCGCGACCTCGCCGGCCCGGTCGAAGCAGCGCGCGACGCCGTCCAGCGCCTGGTCGATCACGCTGGCGTAGGCGGTCAGCAGCTCGTCCGGAATGAAGCCGTGTCCAATCAGCCAGGCGCGCGGTTCGCGTCCGAAGGTGTCGAGGTTCAGCGCCGGACGCTCCATGAAGGGCTTGCGCGCACCCACCGCATGGATGCGCCCGATGAAGCGGCCGATCCACTCAAGCACCTTGGGGTCCGACAGCTCGGGCGCGCGGCCGCCGCGGCTGGGGAAGACGGCAAAACGGAAGCCGCCGAAGTGGTGCAGCGTGCGCCCGTCCAGCACGGTCGCCGGCACCACCGGTACTTCCTGTTCGGCGAGTTCCTCGGTAAAAGCGTGCTCTTCGAGGATGGCGGCATCGCTCCAGCGCTCCGGCCGGTAGAACTTGACCACCACCGGCTGGCCCTCTTCCAGGCCGACGCGGTAGACCCGGTTTTCGTAGCTGTTCAGGGCCAGCAGGCGGCCGTCGCCGTGCAGGCCGACGCTCTCGACCGCGTCCAGCACCATCAGCGGATCGAGCCGCGAGAAGGGGTGAGTTTCCGATTCATATTCCATGCCGCCATTGTAAGGCCGGCAGCACACCGGCGCACCCCTCGCCCATGATTTTGCCGAATTTATGCACCAGCACGCTTCATGACAGCAAATCTTTTCTGCAGAGAATCGAATCCCATGAAAATTTGCCGACTTTATGAATGATGATCATCGCAATGTGTGTGTGGATGCACCGAGCCCCTGATCGGTCAGGCTTACCATGGGCTAAGCGGGCATTAAGCCTGCGCTCGACAATAGCGGGCAACATGGACCTGGTTTTCCGTTTGCGCCGGACGGCATGAGCAGCTGTCCGGCGCTTTTTTCCGCCGGTCCGGGGCCGCAGGCGTTACACTGGCGGCTTCAACGAAACAGAATCACCCTGGACCACACATGCAACTCGAACAGCCCCTCACCGACAAAGAATTCGACGATCTCGACAACTTCCTGCTGTCCGACCGCAGCCCGGAAGGCGCGATGACGATGGACACCCTGCACGGCTACCTGACCGCCATCGCGATCGGCCCGGAATCCATCATGCCGGCCGAGTGGCTGCCGCGCGTGTGGGGCGAGGAAGGCGCCGCGCCCAAGTGGAAGAACCCGAAGGAAGAGCAGCGCATCGTCAACCTGATCATGCGCTTCATGAACGAAGTGCTGATCACCTTCGAGGTCGCGCCCAAGGAATTCGAGCCGCTCTACGTCGAGCACGAAGTCGAGGGCGAAACCCTGATCGACGCCGAAGCCTGGTGCTGGGGCTTCTGGGAAGGCATGGACTTGCGTCCCGGCTCCTGGGACGAGATCTGGGACTCGGAAGCCGGTCCGCTGATGCGCCCGATTTACCTGCTGGGCGCCGACGAGATCGAGGAAAGCGAGCTGGCCGAGGTCGAGGATCCGCGCCTGGCCCACAAGCTGGCCCTGGACATCGAAGCCAACCTGCCCGGCATCCACCGCTACTGGCTGCCGCGCCGCAAGGCCGCCGTCGAGACCGTGCGCCGCGAGGAGCCGAAGGTCGGCCGCAACGACGACTGCCCCTGCGGCAGCGGCAAGAAATTCAAGAAGTGCTGCGGGGCCGAGCAGGCCTGAGCGCTTTCCCCTCAGCTTCCACCTCCACCCGCCCCGTCATCACGGGGTGCAGGCTGCAGAGGTAATCGAAGGATACTCCCCGGCGCACCGTGTGGCGCCAGCTCTGCCCCGGCTTCAGGTCGCCCGACTTGATGCCGGCGGCCGCCGCGGTGACGTTGTGGACGAAGATGTCCTTGTTCACCCAGGTGATGGTGTCGCCGGGCTGCACGGCCACCACCTTCGGCGTGAAGGCCATGCCCTCGATGACCACACGATGATCAGCCGCGCCGGCGGCCGCGGCCCAGGCCATCAGGCCCAGCGCCACCACCACGGATTTCATTTCAGTTCCGCCTGGATGTGCTTCGCATGCTCCAGGTGGGCCACGAAGGCCGGCCGCACCTTGGCCAGCAGCGCCTTCAGCTCGGCATTGGACGCGTTCGGGATCAGGGTCTTGTCGAGCGCATCCAGCACCGTCTCGTGGTAGCTCACCTCGTTGTCGACATAGGCCTTGTCGAAGTCGTGGCCCGACATGCCTTTCAGGCGGTCGCGCGTGGTTTCTCCGCCCTGAGTCAGGGATTTGCTGGTGTCGTTCGCTTCCGGCGTCACGTGCAGTTTCTTGACCAGCGCCACCGCCTGCTTGTTGACGCCCGAATGGTCGGCCACCATCCGTTGGGCAAAGGCGCGCACGTCCTTGTTCCTGGTCTTCGATTCGGCCAGCTTGCCGGCATCGATGTCGACCGTATTGGCGGCAACCACGATGGCGGCGATCTGCGCATCGTTGGGATTGGCGGCGTGGGCGAGCGGCATCAGGGGCAACAGCAGCAGCGGAAGTAACTGGGCGAGCATCGTCTTCATGGCAGTCTCCATTGATATTGGGAAGTGGAACATGCCATTCGATGCAGCAAACCCGCGCCGCGTTCCCGGAATCTTCAGCTCACTGCGTCCTCGCCCAGCCGGCGCATGACGCTGGCGACGATGCGGTCGCAGCGTTCGCCGTCGAAGCCGAAGGCATCGTCGAGCGCGAAGTCGAGCTCCCGCGCCAGCGCCTCGCGCAGCATGGCCCGCGCGCGGAAGTAGCGGCTGCGCACGGTGGCTTCGGGAATGCCGAGCAGCTGTCCGGTTTCGTCGACGCTGAGTTCCTCGACCGCGCGCAGCACGAACACGGTGCGGAAGGCTTCCGGCAGCGCATCGATCTTGGCTTCGATCAGGCCCCGGGCCTGGGCGCGCAGCGCGGCCTGCTCCGGCTGCCCGGGCTCGCCCGCTTCGCGCGCGGCGCAGAACGCGTCCATGGCCGGCTCGGCGCCCAGCTCGATGACCTCGGCCATCCGGCCCGCGCTGCGGCGGCGCATCAGGGCGGCGTTCATCACGATGCGGGTCAGCCAGGTGGCGAGCGAGGACTCGCCGCGGAAGTCCGGCAAGGCGCGGTAGGCCTGGATATAGGCGTCCTGCAGCGCATCCTCGGCCTCGGCATCGTCGCGCAGGATGCTGCGCGCCACGCGGTAGAGCCGCCGGTTATGGCGCCGCATCAGGCGCGCGAAGGCGGCCTGCTCGCCATCCACCACGCGCTGCCGGATGGCGGCGTCCGAATCGTCGTCGACTGCTGGCTGCATGGCGTTCTCCCTGACGTGATGCCGATTAAGAAGCAAAGTGCTGCCGATTGGATGCAGGCCGCGGCCGCGGCGTTCCCGTATTTCCGTTCAGGCCGGGGCGGTCAGGCGGCTTTCGTACATTGCCGCCAGCATATCCGACTGGCTGACGATGCCGGCAAAGACGCCGCGTTCGTCCACCACCGGGATATGGTGCAGGCCCTGGTTGGTCATCAGCGGCACCAGCTCGGCGATCGGTTCGTCGATGCCGACCGTCTTCACCTGGCGGTGCATGATCTCGACCACCTTGCCCGGCCGGCTGCGCACGCCCAGCAGGTGGTTGAACAGGCCGCGCAGGCGTTCGCCGAGGGTCTGGTAATCGTCCAGGCCCGCATGATGCAGGAAATCGTTCTGGCCGACCATGCCGACCACGCGCTGCGCCTTGTCCAGCACCGGCAGCGCATGCAGGCCGTGCTGTCGCAGCAGGCGCCAGGCTTCGGCCAGCGGCATGCCGGGGCGGACCGTCACCGCGTCCTTCGACATGATCGCGCCGCAGGTGACGACGCCGAAGCGCCGGCCGTAGGCCTGGACTTCGGTCTCGAGCAGGATCTCTTCGAGGTCGTCGCGGCTGATGTCCAGCACCTGGCCGTAGCGCGCCAGCGCGGCGTCCAGGTCTTCTTTCGTGAAGCCGAGGCGCGCGGTCGGCACCGGGTCGCGGGTCGCGTGCACGTTCTTCAGCATCGACTGCTGGGTGTGCGGATAGCGGCGCCCGGTCAGGTTGTTGAAGACCAGCGCGACCAGCACGATCAGGGTCGAGTTCAGGCACACCGGCACGAAGGCGAAGCCGAAGCCGGCCGCGTGCACGGCCGGGCCGCCCAGCACCGTGGTCAGCGCCACCGCGCCGCTGGGCGGATGCAGGCAGCGCAGCAGGAACATCACGAGGATCGCCAGCGAACCCGCCAGCGGCGCCGCCAGCAGCGGATTGCCGATCGCCTTGGCGCAGGCGATGCCGACCAGGGCCGAGATGGTATTGCCGCCGATGACGGACCAAGGCTGGGCCAGCGGACTGGCCGGCACGCAGAACAGCAGCACGGCCGAGGCGCCCATCGGCGCCACCAGGGCCGCCGGCAGGGTGGCGCTGCCGAGCAGTTGCATGCTGAGCCCGGCGGTGAGCAGCAGGCCGATCAGGGCGCCTGCCACGGAGCGCATCCTTTCGGGACGCGGTACGGAATTACGTTGCGGCACGAAGGCGCGCATCCATTGCAAAGTCTGGTCCAAGATAAAACTTCTACAAAAAAAACATCACAATATGATATATTATTCGGCTTCTCCTTGCCACGCCCCCTTCAGTGAAAGCAGTGAAAGCTCCCCCCTCCCCGCTTGCCAAGTCCGACTTCGCCGCGCTCTCCGAATTCCGCTACCAGATGCGGCGCTACGAGCACTTCTCCGAAAACGCCGTCCAGGCCGAGGGCATCACGCCCCTGCAATACCTGCTGCTCCTGCACATCAAGGGCTTCAAGGGACGCGAATGGGCGACCGTCGGCGAGCTGGCCGAGCGCCTGCAGGCCAAGCCGCACGGGGTGGTGGCGCTGGTCTCGCGCTGCGAAGCCGGCGGCCTGGTCGAACGGCGCGCGAACGCCGACGACCGCCGCCGCGTCGAAGTGCACCTGCTGCCGCACGGCGAAGCCATCCTGACGCGCCTGGCCGAGATCCACCGCGCCGAACTGCGCGCCCTGCAAGGCGTATTCACGATTCCCAACCTCGATTGAGTCCCACGATGTCCGCTCACCTTCATTTGCCCGACCGCCGCGACTTTTCCGGCGACCTGCGCCTGCTGCTGATCGCGGCGATCGCCGCCGTCATCGGCGGCCTCGCCGTGCTTGCCGCACACGTGCTGCTGCTCCTGATCCGCTTCTTCACCGACCTGTTCTTCTACCAGCGCTTCTCGCTGGCCGATCTCTCGCCCGCCAACCACGGCCTGGGCGCCTGGGTCATCATCGTGCCGGTCATCGGCGGTATCGTGATCGGCCTGATCGCGCGCTACGGCACCGAGCAGATCCGCGGGCACGGCATCCCCGAGGCGATCGAGGCGATCCTGTTCAAGGACAGCGCGATGTCGCCGAAGGTCGCAGTGCTGAAGCCGCTGGCCTCCGGCATCGCGATCGGCAGCGGCGGCCCCTTCGGCGCCGAAGGCCCGATCATCATGACCGGCGGCGCGATCGGCTCCCTGATCGCCCAGCACTTCCACCTGACCGGCGGCGAGCGCAAGTCGCTGCTGGTGGCCGGCGCCGTGTCCGGCATGACGGCGGTGTTCGGCACCCCGGTGGCGGCGGTGCTGATGGCGGTCGAGCTGCTGCTGTTCGAACTGCGTCCGCGCAGCCTGCTGCCGGTGGCGGTGGCCTGCGCGGTGGCCGGTTTCCTGCGCCCGCTGGCGATGGAAGCGGGCCCGCTGTTCCCGCTGCAGACCATGCCGGTGGCGCCGGTTGCGCTGCTGTCCTGCGTGGCGGCCGGCATCCTGTGCGGCGCACTGTCGTGGACCATGTCGACCATGCTGTACAAGGTCGAGGACTGGTTCCACCGTCTTCCGATCCACTGGATGTGGTGGCCGGCGCTGGGCGCCCTCGCGGTCGGCATCGGCGGCTACTTCCAGCCGCGCGCCCTGGGCGTGGGCTATGACGTGATCGGCGACCTGCTGCACAACCACCTGGCGCTGGGCGCGGTCCTGGCCCTGCTGGCCGTCAAGTTCGTGATCTGGCTGATCGCGCTGGCCTCCGGCACCTCGGGCGGCGTGCTGGCCCCGCTGCTGATGCTGGGCGCCGGCCTCGGTTCCCTGCTCTCGCCCTGGCTGCCGGGCGCCGAACCGGCCCTGTGGCCGCTGGTCTTCATGGCCGCCACCCTGGGCGGCATGATGCGCGCGCCGGTGATGGCGGTGGTGTTCGCCTTCGAGCTGACCCACGATTCGAATGCCCTGCTGCCGCTGCTGGCCGCCGCCGCCGGCGCCTACGGCTTCACGGTGCTGACCATGGGCCGCTCGATCCTGACCGAGAAGATCGCCCGCCGCGGCCACCACATCTACCGCGAATACGGTATCGACCCGCTCGAGCGCCACAGCGTGGCCGAAGTCATGACCAGCCAGGTCCAGAGCGTCGATGCCGATGCCACCGTGGCCGAGGTGCTGGCGTCCCACTTCGGCCCCGGCCAGAAGCACCGCGGCTTCCCGGTCACGCGCGCCGGCCAGCTGGTCGGCATGCTGGACCGTGATGCGCTCAACGGCCAGGCGCCTGACACCCCGGTGGGCCGGCTCTTCGGCATCAACAGGCCGCCGGTGGCGCTGGCCGGCGAGACCTGCCGCATCGTCGCCACCCGCCTGGCCGTGCACGGCATCGAACGCCTGCCGGTGGTGGCCAGCGCCGGCGAGCCGCGGCTGCTGGGCATCGTCAGCCGCAGCGACCTGATCAAGGCGACCGCCGGCCTGCATGCCGAGGAACACGAACGCCGTGTGCTGCGGCGTAATCCCTTGTCGCGGCGGCAAGCATAACGCGGAGCAATCATGTACGATAGGCAATACGCACACCGCGCCATTGTCTATCCATCTTGAGGACAAGAACTTGATGAAACCGCTCAAGCAGACCCTTTCCGCCATCGCTGCCGCCGCCGCGCTGGTGTCCGCCGCCCACGCTGCCGCGCCGATGGTCAAGACCCCGGCTCCCGGCTACTACCGCATCATGGTCGGCGACTTCGAAGTCACCCCGATCAATGACGGCACCTTCGACCTGCCGGTCGACCAGATCCTGCACCAGAAGCCGGAACTCACCCGCGCCGCGCTGGAAAAGAACCACCTGAAGTTGCCGCTGGAAACCTCGGACAATGCCTTCCTGATCAACACCGGCAGCAAGCTGGTGCTGGTCGACACTGGCGCCGGCGCCCTGTTCGGCCCGACCGTGGGCAAATTCCTGCAGAACCTGAAGGCCGCCGGCTACCAGCCGGAACAGATCGACGAGATCTATATCACCCACCTGCACGGCGACCACGTCGGCGGCCTGTCCCACGACGGCCAGCGCAACTTCCCGAACGCCGTGGTCCGCGCCGGCAAGCCCGATGCCGACCGCTGGCTGAGCCAGGCGAACATGGACAAGGCCCCGGCCGACGAGAAAGCCGACTACCAGGGCGCGATGGCCTCGCTGAACCCCTACGTCAAGGCCGGCAAGTTCAAGGCGATCGAGGCCGACGGCCAGCTGGTGCCTGGCATATCGGCGCTGGCGGAACACGGCCACACCCCGGGCCACACGACCTATGTGGTCGAGAGCCGCGGCCAGAAGCTGGTGCTGATCGGCGACCTGATCCACGTGGCGGCCGTGCAGATGGACAATCCGCAAGTGACGGTCGCCTTCGACAGCGACGAGAAGGCGGCCTACGCCGCCCGCAAGAAGGTGTTCGACGACGCCGCGAAAAAAGCTTACCTGATCGGCGGCGCCCACCTGCAGTTCCCGGGTTTGGGCCACCTGCAGACCCAGGGCAAGGGCTACCGCTGGGTGCCAGTCAACTATACGCAGATGCGCTGATCAGGAGCCGGCCACGCCGGCCAGGATCGCTGCCAGCTTGTCGAGGTCGACCGGCTTGACCATGTGGTGGTCGAAGCCGGCTTCGAGGGCGGCGCGGCGGTCCTGTTCCTGGCCGTAGCCGGTCACCGCCACCAGCAGCATCGCGTGGGTGCGCGGATCGGCCCGCAGGCGGCGCGCCAGCTCGTTGCCGTCCATTTCCGGCAGGCCGATGTCCAGCAGGGCCACGTCCGGACACTCCCGCCACGCGCGCTCGAGGGCGCGCAGCGAATCGTTCTCCACCATCGCCTCGTAGCCGCAGGCTTCCAGCAGCATCGCCAGGGTGGCCGCGGCGTCGACGTTGTCGTCCACCACCAGCAGGCGCAGCGGCTGTCCCTGCTGCTGCGGCGCGGCGGCACCCGGCTCCTCGCTGTGCGCCGCGGACTGCATCAGCGGCAGGGTCACGACGAAGCTGCTGCCGCGGCCCGGTCCGGCGCTCGCGCATTCGACGGTGCCTCCATGCAGCTCAACCAGGTGCTTGACCAGCGCCAGGCCCAGCCCCAGTCCACCCTGCGAGCGGTCGGCCGAGCGCTGGCCCTGGGCGAACAGCTCGAACACGCGGTCGCCCAGTCCCGCTTCCATGCCGATCCCCTCGTCGCGCACCTCCAGCTCGAGGTGCTCGCCACGGGTCCGGGCCTCGACGTCGATGCGGCGCTCCTCCGGCGTGTACTTGGCCGCGTTGTTGAGCAGGTTGGCCAGCACCTGCACCAGGCGCGCCTTGTCGCCGAGGACCGTGGCCTCGGGATCGTCGAGCCGCACCGACAGGGCCTGGCGGCGGGCCTCGAACAGCGGGCGCACCTGCTCGATCGCTTCGTCGACGATGGTGCGCGCCGCCACCGGCGCCCGCGCCAGGGTCACCAGCCCGCGCGTGACGCGCGACACGTCCAGCAGGTCGTCCACCAGGCTGGTCATGTGCTTCACCTGGCGCCCGATGATGGCGCTGCTCTGGCGCACCCGGTTCTCGTCGAGGCGGCCGATCTTCAGCAGGTCGGCGGCGGCGCTGATCGGCGCCAGCGGGTTGCGCAGCTCGTGCGCCAGCATGGCCAGGAATTCGTCCTTGCGCTGGTCGGCCGCACGCAGCTTTTCCTCGGCCTTCTTGCGGTCGGTGATGTCGAGGAAAAAGCTGACGAGGCCGCCGTTGCTGGTCGGGTAGGCCCTCACCTCGTAGGTGCGCACCTCCCCTCCCGGCAAGCGATGCCGGTATTCGGCGCTGCCGGCAATGCGCTGGGACATGGCCCGGCGATACATGCGTCCGAGCTCGCTATCCACGGATTCGGGCCAGATCTCCCAGTGATTGCACCCGATCACCTGCTCGGCGGTGCGGCTGCCGAGACGCAGCCCCTCGGCGTTCATCTCGAGGACGGTCCAGTCAGATGAGAGCAGGCCAAAACCCTCGGCAATCGAATCGAGGATGATCTGGCTGCGGTCGCGCTCCGCGCGCAGGGCCTCGTGGGCGCGCGCCAGGTCGACCGCGGTCCACAGGCGCTCCGACAGGCTGCGCGCCAGCGCGATCTCGGCCTCGCTCCAGCGGTGCGGATGCTTGTGGCCCAGCGCCAGGAAGGATACCAGGCGGCCCGACTTCACCAGCGGCACCAGCAGGCTGGCGGTCACGCCCATGGCCATCAGGTAGGCCTTCTGGTGGGCGGCGGTGCGCGGATCGATGCGCACGTCGGTAATGGCGATGATCTCGCCGGCGCGCCCTGCCCTGGCCACGTCTTCGCCGAAGGCGTCGATCGCGAAGGTATTGCCGGACAGGTTGGACCTGCCGTGGCGCGTCCAGTCGCGCGGCACGTAGAAGGTGTTGCGCTCGTCGTCGACCTCGCCGTACATCACCCGCTCCACGCCCAGCTCCTTGCCAAGCAAGGCGCTGGCGGTGGCGATCGCCTCCTCGCTGGAGCCCGGCGGCCGCAGCGCGTCGGACAGCGCCAGCTCGAAGGCGGCGCGGCGTTCGGCCTCGACGCGGGCGGTGGTCTCGATGCAGGTGCAGTACATGCCCATCACCCTGCCCTCGCCGTCGTGCAGGGGCGAATACGAGAAAGTGAAATAGGTCTGCTCGGTATAGCCCTTGCGCTCCATGGTCAGCGGCATGTCCTCGAGGAAGGAGGACTGGTCCGCCAGGGCGCGCCCGGCGATCGGTCCGAGGTCGTGCCAGATCTCCCACCACACACGGTGGAACGGCTCGCCGAAGGCGGACGGATGCTTGTTGCCGAGAACCGGGATATAGGCGTCGTTGTAGAGGAAGACCTGCTGCGCCCCCCAGGCCAGGAACATCGGAAAGGTCGAGCTGAGGACCATCGACACGGCCGTGGCGAGTTCGGGCGGCCAGGAATCCGGCGGGCCGAGCGGCGACGATTGCCAGTCGTGCGCGCCGAGCAGGCGCCGCGTCTCGCTGTCGCCCAGCCCGGCGGTAATGCGCAGAATGTCAGCCATGATCGATTATTCCATAATTCATGGCGAGACGATTCACGATTTCAACATTGTGTCATGCCCTCTGTGGGCGATTCACAACTTACAGCTTGATGAAGTGCTCGCGGTAGTAGCGCAGTTCTTCGATCGACTCGACGATGTCGGCCAACGCGGTATGCTTTTGCGCCTTCTTGAAGCCCGATGCCAGTTCCGGCTTCCAGCGGCGGCACAGTTCCTTCAGGGTCGAGACGTCCAGGTTGCGGTAGTGGAAGAAGGCTTCCAGCTTCGGCATGCCGCGCGCCATGAAGCGGCGGTCCTGGCAGATCGAATTGCCGCACATCGGCGATTTATTGGCCGGCACCCACTGTTTCAGGAAGGCGATCAGCTGCTCTTCGGCCTGGGCTTCGTTCACGGTCGAGGCTTTCACGCGGTCGATCAGGCCCGACTTGCCATGGGTGCCCTTGTTCCAGGCGTCCATCTTGTCCAGCGTCTCGTCGCTCTGGTGGATGGCGAACACCGGGCCTTCGGCCAGGATGTTCAGCTCGGCGTCGGTGACGACCACCGCGACTTCGATGATGCGGTCGTTGTCCGGATCGAGGCCGGTCATTTCCATGTCGAGCCAGACGAGGTTCATGTCGTTCGGGCGCGGGGTAACGGTCGGGGTTTGGGTTTCGTTGGCTTGTGACATAATCTGTTCTTTGGTAGGTGACTCTAGTCAGTCGGGGTCAGAGCACAGGCGCTAAGTTCGTGCTCTGACCCCGAAAAACAGGATTTTCTCACAGGCACACGATGCTTTCATTCGCGTTTTCGGTTTTGTTCGTCATTTTTTTCATGCTGACCCTGGTGTTGCGGTATTGGCTGGCCAGCCGGCACGTCCGCCACGTCCTGCGTCACCGTGATCGGGTGCCGGCCGAATTTGCCGACCGCATCCCCCTGCACGCCCACCGCAAGGCCGCCGACTACACGGTCGCCAAGACCCGCTTCGGCCTGATCCACGCGGTCTGGAGCGGCCTGGTGCTGATCGGCTTCACCTTGCTGGGCGGGCTGCAAGCGCTGTCGACCGCGCTGCTGCACCTGCTGGGCCCGGGCATGGCGCACCAGATCGGCCTGGTCGTCGCCTACGCCGCCATCGCCGGCCTGCTCGACCTGCCCTTCACCTACTGGTTCCAGTTCGTGCTGGAGCAGCGCTTCGGCTTCAACAAGATGACGCTCAAGCTGTGGCTGGCGGACATGGTCAAGAGCACGCTGGTCGGCGCCGTGATCGGCCTGCCGCTGCTGTGGGTGGTGCTGTTCCTGATGGAGCGCACCGGCCCCCTGTGGTGGCTGTACGCCTGGCTGGTGTTCAGCGGCTTCCAACTGCTGATGATGGTGATCTACCCGACCGTCATCGCGCCGCTCTTCAACAAGTTCACGCCGCTTGCCGACGACAGCCTGAAAAGCCGCATCGAAGGCCTGATGGCGCGCGTCGGCTTCGCCTCGAAAGGCCTGTTCGTGATGGACGGCAGCAAGCGCTCGGCGCACGGCAACGCCTACTTCTCCGGCTTCGGCGCCAACAAGCGCATCGTCTTCTTCGACACCCTGCTGGAACGCCTCGCGCCCGCCGAGATCGAAGCCGTGCTGGCCCACGAACTGGGCCACTTCAAACTCAAGCACATCATCAAGCGCATCGTGGTCGCATTCGCGCTGTCGCTGGTCTTCCTGGCCCTGCTGGGCTGGCTGAAGACCCAGGTATGGTTCTACACCGGCCTGGGCGTCATTCCGCTGCTGGGCCAGAACAACGATGCGATGGCGCTGCTGCTGTTCATGCTGGTGCTGCCGGTATTCACCTTCCCGTTTGCGCCGCTGACCTCGATCACCTCGCGCAAGCACGAGTTCGAAGCCGATGCCTTCGCCGCCAGCCACAGCGATGCGCGCGACCTGGTCTCGGCCCTGGTCAAGATGTACGAGGACAATGCCTCGACCCTGACGCCGGACCCGCTGCACTCGGCCTTCTACGATTCGCATCCGCCGGCCTCGATCCGCATCCGGCACCTGGCTGAAGCGGGTGCGCTCTCCGGCACGGCCGGCATGGAGCCCGCATGAACAAGGCGCTGCCCCTGAACCAAGGCCACTGCATCCACGACGCCGCGGCGCTGGACGATGCCGCCGCTGCCAGTTTGCTGGCGCAAGTGCCCGACTGGCATGTCGACGGCCACCGCCTGGTGCGCGAGTTCCTGTTCCGCGACTACCACGAGACCATCGAGTTCGTGAACGCGCTGGCCTTCATGGTGCATCGCGAAGACCACCATCCGGACCTGCAGGTGGGCTACCGCCGCTGCACGGTTTCCTGGACCACGCACTCCGCCGGCCACCGCCTCAGCGAAAACGACTTCATCTGCGCTGCGAAAGCCGACGCGCTGTACGCCGGACGGGCCGGCGCATGAGCAAGGGCATGAACAAAAACGAGGCCCTGACCGGCACCATCGTCGCGGCGCACGGCCGCCACTACCTGGCCGAGGTCGATGGAGAATTCCTGCAGTGCGTCACGCGCGGCAAGAAGACCAACGTCGCGGTCGGCGACATCGTGCATCTGAAGCGCACCTCGAACGACCAGGCGGTGATCGAGAAGATCGCCGAGCGCACCACCCTGCTCTACCGCTCCGACCAGTACAAGTCGAAGCTGCTGGCGGCGAACATCACGCGCCTCTTCATCGTCGTCGCCACCGAGCCGAGCTTCGCCGACGACCTGGTCTCGCGCGCCCTGGTGGCCTGCGAGGCGGCCGGCGTCGAGGCCCACCTCATCCTCAACAAGGTCGACGTCGAAGAGCTGCTGCCGCGCGCCCGCGAGCGCGCCGCGCTGTACGCCAATCTCGGCTACCCGCTGCACGAAGTCTCGGCCAAGGCCGATCCGGAAGGCACCGTGGCGACCTTGATGCCGCTGCTGCTGGGGGAGTCCTCGATCTTCATCGGCCAGTCCGGCATGGGCAAGTCCTCGATGATCAACCTGCTGGTGCCGGATGCGGACATCGCGGTGCGCGAGATCTCCGAAGCCCTGGACACCGGCAAGCACACGACGACGTTTACCCGGCTGTACCGCCTGCCCGGCGACACCGGCGGCAACATCATCGACTCGCCCGGCTTCCAGGAATTCGGCCTGTATCACCTGACGGAAGGCATGCTGGAACGCGCCTTCGTCGAGTTCAAGCCCTTCCTGGGCGGTTGCAAATACTACAATTGCCGCCACCTGGCAGAGCCGCAATGCGCCATCCTCGGGGCGGTCGCGGAGGGCAAGATCGCGCCGATCCGCCACGCGCTGTATGCGCAATTACTACATGAGTCTGAACAGACCTTGTATTGATGGCATATAATTCAGAAGATCCCCGTATTCCCGACCTAACATGGCTGTCCAGACTCCCATCAAGCACTTCCTGCAATTCTCCGACTTCACCCGCGACGAGTTCGAGTACGTGATCGAGCGCGCGGCCGTCATCAAGCGCAAGTTCAAGGCCTACGAGGTCTACCACCCGCTGGTCGACCGCACCCTGGTGATGGTGTTCGAAAAGAGCTCGACCCGTACCCGCCTGAGCTTCGAAGCCGGCATGCACCAGCTGGGCGGCGCCGCGATCTACCTGAACACCCGCGACAGCCAGCTGGGCCGCGGCGAGCCGGTGGAAGACGCCGGCCAGGTCATGAGCCGCATGTGCGACATCATCATGGTGCGCACCTTCGGCCAGGACATCATCGAGCGCTTCGCCGCGAATTCGCGCGTGCCGGTGATCAACGGCCTGACCAACGAGCACCACCCCTGCCAGGTGCTGGCCGACGTGTTCACCTTCTTCGAGCACCGCGGTTCGATCACCGGCAAGACGGTGGCCTGGATCGGCGACGCCAACAACATGCTGTACTCGTGGCTGCAGGCGGCCGAGGTATTCGGCTTCCACCTGAACGTGTCGACCCCGAAGGGCTATGACATCGATCCGGCTCTCGTCAAGACGAAGAACTACACCTTCTTCGAGAACCCATCGGATGCCTGCCAGGGCGCGCACCTCGTGAACACCGACGTGTGGACCAGCATGGGCTACGAAAAGGAAAACGCCGAACGCCTGAAAGCCTTCGACGGCTTCATGGTGGACGGCGCCAAGATGGCGCGTGCCGCACCCGACGCGCTGTTCATGCACTGCCTGCCCGCCCACCGCGGGGAGGAAGTGGCGGCCGAAGTCATCGACGGCCCGCAATCGGTGGTGTGGGACGAAGCCGAGAACCGGCTGCACGTGCAGAAGGCGCTGATCGAGTACCTGCTGCTGGGCCGTATCGAGGACAAGTGATCCATCCACCAAGCTGATTTTTTACCGCAACGAAGTCTGATCGTCGGCGCGGGCCTGGTGCCCGAGCCGGCTGACCACAACATCCCTCCACGCCTCACATCACTGGAACTCCCATGAGCGACATTAAAAAAGTAGTCCTCGCCTACTCCGGCGGCCTCGATACCTCGGTCATCCTGAAATGGCTGCAGGATCACTACAACTGCGAAATCGTTACCTTCACCGCCGACCTGGGACAAGGTGAAGAGCTGGAACCGGCGCGCGCCAAGGCCATCAAGTTCGGCATCAAGCCGGAAAACATCTACATCGACGACGTGCGCGAAGAATTCGTGCGCGACTTCGTGTTCCCGATGTTCCGCGCGAACACCGTCTATGAAGGCGAATACCTGCTGGGCACCTCGATCGCGCGTCCGCTGATCGCGAAGCGCCTGATCGAGATCGCCAACGAAACCGGCGCCGACGCCATTTCGCACGGCGCCACCGGCAAGGGCAACGACCAGGTGCGCTTCGAGCTGGGCGCCTATGCGCTGAAGCCGGACGTCAAGATCATCGCCCCATGGCGCGAATGGGACCTGCTGTCGCGCGAGAAGCTGCTGAAGTACGCGGAAGACGCCGGCATCGAGATCGACATGAAGCACAAGAACGGCGGCGCGCCCTACTCGATGGACGCCAACCTGCTGCACATCTCCTTCGAAGGCCGCCACCTGGAAAACCCGAGCGCGGAAGCCGAGGAATCGATGTGGCGCTGGACCGTGTCGCCGGAAGCGGCCCCCGACCAGCCGGAATACCTGGACATCGAATACGAGCGCGGCGACATCGTCGGCCTGAACGGCGTCAAGATGACTCCGGCGCAGGTGCTGACCGAGCTGAATCGCCTGGGCGGCAAGCACGGCATCGGCCGGCTCGACCTGGTTGAAAATCGCTACGTCGGCATGAAGTCGCGCGGCTGCTACGAAACCCCGGGCGGCGCCATCATGCTGAAAGCCCACCGCGCGATCGAATCGATCACCCTGGACCGCGAAGTGGCGCACCTGAAGGACGACCTGATGCCGCGCTACGCTTCGCTGATCTATAACGGCTACTGGTGGGCCCCGGAGCGCGTCGCGCTGCAGACCCTGATCGACCACACCCAGCAAAGCGTGAACGGCTGGGTCCGCGTCAAGCTCTACAAGGGCAACGTGATCGTCGTGTCGCGCGACTCGAAGACCGATTCGCTGTTCGACATGAACATCGCGACCTTCGACGAAGACGGCGGCGCCTACAACCAGGCGGATGCCGGTGGCTTCATCAAGCTGAACGCGCTGCGCATGCGGATCGCGGCCAAGGCTCGCGCCAAGCGCGGTCAGTAGTCCCCCGCCACCGTCGTCCCCGCGCAGGCGGGGATCCAAGTTCTGCGTGAGCAGTCGAAATGCAAGCAAACTTGGGTCCCCGCCTTCGCGGGACGACGGGCACTCGTCAGAAGTGGAAGTTGGCCGTCACACTCCCCCAACGCGGCGCCCCCGGCGTATACCGGTACCCGCTCTTGTTAATCGCCGCCACATAGCGCTTGTCGAACAGGTTGACCACGTTCACGCGTAACTCGATCCCGCGCTTGATCGCATACGACGCCATCGCATCCGCCACCCAGTAATCGTCGGTATAGGACGGCGTGCCGACCGCGCCGTCGGTGCCGCGCAGCAGGCGGCCGGAATAGCGGACGCCGCCGCCGATCTTGAAGCCGGACGGGAAGCTGTAGGTGGTCCAGCTGGTGAAGGACGACTTCGGCGTATAACTCAGGGCATTGCTGCCGATCGCCGTGACCAGCTTGCCGGATTCGACGCTGGTGTCCAGCCAGGCATAGCCGGCGCTGACCGACCAGTTGCGCGTGATCTCACCGATCGCGCTCAGCTCCACGCCCTGCACGCGCTTGCGGCCGGTCTGGTAGTACTTCAGGTCGACCGGGTCCTGCTCGACCTCGTTCTTCACCTCGGTGCGGAACACGGCCGCGTTCAGGCCGAGGCGCTTGTTCATCAGTTCCCATTTGGCGCCCAGCTCGGTAGTGGTGCTCACCTGCGGGTCGAAGATCGGGTTCGAGGCGCTGTTGGCGCCGGTGCTGAGCGCCAGGTTCGAGCCCGGCGGCTGCCTGGAGTTGGCCCACAGCGCGTACACGCTGGTGTTGGCAGTCGGCTTGTACAGCAGCGAGAGCTTGCCGCTCACCAGGCTGTCCGTCAGCTCGACATGGGTCAGGACCGGGGTGCCGACCGGCAGGGTCGGGTTCGCGGCCGCGGTCGACAAGGCGACCGCGTCATAGGTGGTATCGAAATGATCGACCCGCACCGAGGCGCCGAGCAGCCAGCGCTCGCCCAGCCGGATGGTGTCGAGCAGCCAGGCTGCGGCGGTCGCCGTCTCGCCCTGGGTGCGGGCGCCGCTGCGGACCAGGTTCAGCCCAGTCACCGGCGAGGCCGGATCCGGGTGATAGAGATTCGCCGGCAGCAAGGTGCCGCCACCCGTATGGCTCCAGTTGCTCTGCTTCTCGTTGGCGAGGTCGAGACCGCTCACCAGGGTGTGGTGCAGCCGGCCCGTGTCCAGCTCCGTGGTCAGGGTGGTCTGGTTGGCCAGCACCGTGTTTTCCTGGTCCTTGATGGTGCGCGTGGTGCGGGCCAAGGTCCAGCCGGAGGGGGCGGCCTGGACCGGCGTCACGATGTTCGCGGTGTTGCCCATGAAGGCGCTGAGCAGGTAGAACTGCCTGGTCTTGCCGTAGCGACTGGTGTTCCGCAGGCGCATGCGCGGGCCGAACTCGTGCTCGACGATGGCGGTGAACATGTCGGCCCGCACCCGGTCGAAGTCCGACAGCGCACCGTAGAAGTTTTGCGGATCGACCGGGGCCGCCCCGGCCAGCCACGGACGCTTGGGATCCGGGCTGCCGTAGCCGGGCAGCCCGATGGTCGGCACGCCGCCGTCGGGGCGGTTGTCCTGCTTCACGTGCAGGTAGTCGAGATAGAGCCGGGTCGGGCCGCGCAGGCCGAAGGCGAGCGAAGGCGCGATCGCCCAGCGCTTGTCCTTGACCTCCTCACGCGCCGGGTTGCCGTTGTCCTGGTCGAGCAGGTTCAGGCGCATGGCGATGCCGCGGCGGCCGTCGAGCACGCGGTTGATGTCCGCGGTGCCGCGCAGGCGGTCCGCGCTGCCGGCGCTCAGGCTGGCGTCGCCGAAATTCCTGAGCAGCGGCTGCCTGGTGGCTAGGTTGATCGAACCGGTCGGCGCGCCGCGTCCGGTGTCGGTGCCGGCCGGGCCTTTCAGCACGTCGATCTGCTCGATGTTGAAGACGTCGCGCGAGATCGAGCCGATGTCGCGGATGCCGTCCACGAACACGCTGCCCGAGCTGTCGAAGCCGCGCATGTAGATGGCGTCGCCGGTGCTGGTATTGCCGTTCTCTCCGAGGAAGAAGGTGCCGACGCCCGGCGTGTTGCGCAGCGCCTCGGCCAGGGTGACGGCGCCCTGCTGCTCGATCAGCTCCTTCTTGATGACGACGACGGTCTGCGGCGTGTCCAGCAGCGGCTGGGTGTACTTGTCGGACGCAGACTGGGCCGCCTTGAAGTCGTTCTCGCGTTCGCCGTGAACGTGGACGCGCTGGGGCGAGCGGCCCTCGTCGGCGGCGGCAGTGGCGGCGCCGTCCGCGGCCTGGGCGGCGAGCGGCAGCATCATCGCCAGGGCGGCGCTGGCGGCGGGGCGGAGGACGGAGGGATGCTTGCGGCTGGTGATCGGGCTCTTCATGGTCTTTGCTTGTTTTGTTATGGAAGGGGTGTTGGAACGCCAGGGACTTTAACAACAATTCCATTTATGTAAACGCGAATCATTATCATTTGCGTTAACAAACCAAGATTCCACGAAGCGTTCCAGGACGCGGCGCGCGCGCTACCATTTGTGTTCAACCTCCGGCCGACATGAGCGATACGAGCGACACCCCTGCCTGGCCTGCATGGCCGGCACCAACGCAAGGGAACCGGGCTGCGCGGCCCTGCGCCAGTCCGGCGACGGCTCGTTTGCCTGCGGCGTCTACGAACAGCCCGATCCCTGCCGCGAGGTGCAGATCGGTGACGACAAGTGCCTGCAGGCGCGGCGCCGGCATGGTTTGCCGGCCTTGCCCTCGGACGCCGGTTTGTTGCGCTAGCGCACTTTTGTTTCCACCTGAGCTCGGCTAAATGTTACATTTGAGGCTGGGCCTTATTTTCTTGGAGATTCCGGCGTTCGCGACTTCGGGGTCAGAGCCCAACCGAGAGAACCGGGCTCTGCCCCCTACGGACCTCTAACCCCTGCGGATATGTTGCGAAACCTGAGCATCAAGAAAAAACTGACGATCGGCTTCGGCGCCATCGTCGCGATCATCCTGTTCCTGCTGATCCTGGCCTATAACAATTTCGCGCGGCTGTCCGAGGCGAATGCGTGGGACCGCCATACCCTCGAGGTGCTGCTGGAGACCAACCACATCGCGACCTCGGTGCTGCAGGTGCAGAGCGCGACCCGCGGCTATCTCCTGACCGGCAACGACAACCTGGTCGCGCCGATCCGCAGCGAGTACGAACGCGCCCGCAGCCACGTGCGCCGCGCGCTGGCGCTGACCGCCGACAATCCGGCCCAGAAAGAGCGCCTGCACCAGCTCGATCCCGTGCTGGTCGCCTGGATGGACAAGGCGATCGCGCCGCAGATCGAGTTGCGCCGCCGCGCCGCCGGCAACCCGGCGGCGGTCCAGGCGCAGACGGAAGCCGCGGTGCTGGCCGGCACCGCCAGCGTGGCCGGCATGCGCGAGATCCTTGACGATATCGCCGCCGAAGAGAACCGCCTGCTGGAGCAGCGCAGGGAAGACACGAGCGCGCTGCGCCAGTCGATGCGCGCGCTGCTGAGCGTGGGCGCGCTGATCTGCGTGCTGCTGGCGATCCTGATCGGCACCGTGCTGGTACGCGCCGTCTCGCGTCCGCTGGCGGCCCTGGCCGATGCCGCCCGCAGGCTGGGCGACGGTGTCCGCGGCGCGCGCGCCGAGGTGCTCTCGGGCGACGAACTGGGCCAGGTGGCCCTCGAATTCAACCGCATGGCCCAGTCCATCGAAGACAGCCACGCCAAGGAACTGGCCGACGGCCGCGAACTGCGCGCCAAGGTCGACGCCCTGCTCGGCGTGGTTTCGAAGGCCGCACGCGGCGACTTGACCGGCAACGTGGAGATCCGCGGCGAGGATGCCATCGGCCGCCTCGGCGAAGGCCTGGCGACCATGCTCGGCAACCTGCGCAGCCTGCTGACCAATGTGCAGCACGCCGGCATCCAGGTGGCCAGCTCGGCGACCCAGATCGCCGCTTCCGCTCGCCAGCAGGAAGCGACCGGCATCGAGCAGGCCCAGACCAGCGTCGAGGTGCTGGCCACCACCAAGGAAATGTCGGCCAACACCTCCCAGCTGCTGCGCACGATGGAGGAAGCGACCCAGGTGGCCGACTACACCACGAACGCCACCGCCGACGCCCAGGACAAGCTGAAGCACATGGACCACACCATGCAGCAGATGGTCAATGCCACCGATTCGATCGGCGCCAAGCTGGCCGCGCTGTCCGAGAAAGCCAGCAACATCAACAGCGTGCTGACCACCATCACCAAGGTGGCCGACCAGACCAATATCCTGTCGCTGAACGCCGCGATCGAGGCCGAGAAGGCCGGCGAGGCAGGCCGCGGCTTTTCGGTGGTGGCCACCGAGATCCGGCGCCTGGCCGACCAGACCTCGGTCTCGACCTGGGACATCGAGCAGATGCTGAAGGAGATGCAGTCGGCGGTGTCGGCCAGCGTGATGGGCATGGACAAGTTTGCCGAAGAGATCCGCCGCAACGTCGGCGAGGCGCGCCACGTGGCCGAACAGCTGTCCGGCATGATGGACCAGGTGCGCAAGCTGTCGCCGCGCTTCGACCTGGTGCTGCAGGGGATGCAGTCGCAGGCCGTCGGCGCCTCGCAGATCTCGGGCACCATGATGCAGCTGTCCGACGCCAGCCAGCAGACCGTCGAGTCGCTGAAGGCCACCAGCGAGGCCGTGCACCGGCTGCAGTACGCCGCCGGCGACCTGCAGCAGTCGGTCGCCACCTTCTCCGTGAATGACTGAGACCCGCGCATGAAGGTGCTGGCGTTTCACATCGGGCGCGAACGCTATGCCCTGCCCCTCACCGCCGTGCTGCGGGTGCTGCCGGTGGCGCGCCTGAAGGCGCTGCCGGGGGCGCCGCACTACGTGCCGGGCCTGCTGGACCTGCACGGCGAAGTCATCCCCGTGATCGACCTGTCGCGCCTGGCCGGCACGCCGCCCGATGCGGTGCGCTACGACACCCGCATCCTGCTGGTCGAGGTGGCGGCGGCCGGACGGCTGCGGCGCCTGGGCCTGAAGGCCGAGCGCGTGACCGGGGTGGCGGACATCGGCGCCGAACTGGGCGACGGCGGTGTGCTGGCCGCCCCCTGGCTCGGCGGGCTTGCGGCCGGCGGTACCGAACTATCCGGTCGCGCCGCCGGCATGCTGCAGCTGATCGATCCGGAGCGCCTGCTGGCGCCCGAGGTCGAAGCCCTGCTGTTCGGCGAGGCCTGCGCATGAATCTCGGCCAGCTGCTGAAGGACAGCACCGGCCTGGTGCTGCCGCCGGACGCCGTCGAACGCGCCGTACGCGAGCGCATGCTGCGCCTCGGCCTGGACGCGCGCCAGGACTATGCGCCGCTGCCCGGCACGCCGGAATTCGACGCCCTGGTCGACCTCGTGATCGTGCCCGAATCCTGGATGTTCCGCGATCCGGACGTGTTCGACACCGCGCTGCGCTTCGTCCGCCGCCGCCTGCTGAGCCATCCGGGCCGGCAGCTGCGCCTGCTGTCGATTCCCTGCGCCGGCGGCGAGGAGCCGTATTCGATGGCGATGACGCTGGCATCGAACGGCATCGCGCCCGCGCAGTGCCGGATCGACGCGGTCGACCTGTCGCGCGCATCGCTCGATCGCGCGCGCCTGGGCCGCTACACGCGCAACGCCTTCCGCAGCGCCGACCTGGCCTTCCGCGACCGCTGGTTCCGCCAGGACGGCGACGACTACCTGATCGACGATGCGCTGCGCCGCTACGTCCGTTTCAGCCAGGGCAACCTGCTGCGCCCGGCCACCCTGCCCGACGGCGGCGCACGCTACGACCTGGTGTTCTGCCGTAACCTGCTGATCTATTTCGACGATGGCGGCCGCGCCGCCGCGGCCGCCGTCATCGAGGCGCTGCTGGCCGACGACGGCCTGCTGCTGTCCGGCTTTGCCGAGGCCCCGGCCTTCTGCCGCCGGGGATTTTCTCCGCAATCGCTGCGCCATCCCTATGCCCTGCACAAGGAGAGCATGGCGACGGTGCGGCGGCGCCCGCGTCCCGCCACGCCGATGCCGCCTGCGCCTGCGCCGGCGCGGCAGACCACGGCGCCGGTGAGCCCGCCGGCGGCGACCTCCCTGGCGGCGCTGCTGGCCGAGGCCCGGCGCCTGGCCGACGCCGGCCGCCTGCCGGACGCGGAGCGGGCCTGCCAGGAAATCCTTGCCTTCCAGCCCGAGCTGGCCGAAGCCTGGTTCCTGCTCGGCCTGACCAGCGAATGCGCCGGCCAGCCGCGCGCGGCCGAACGCCACTGGCGCCGCTGCCTCTTCCTGCAGCCCGAGCACTACGAGGCGCTGTGCAGCCTGGCCCTGCTGATCGAGCAGCGCGGCGATGCGCATGACGCCGCCCTGCTGCGCCGGCGCGCCGCCCGCGTGCATGCGCGCCGGCGCGACCCGGGGGCACGGCGATGACGCAGCTGTCCATGCCCGGCGAGTCGTCCGCCGACTGCTGGCGCCGCATCGGCGTGTCCGGCGACCGCAGCTGCGCGGAGCTGGAGCGCCACGTCCACTGCCGCAATTGCCCGGTCTACGCGGAGGCGGCCCAGCGCAAGCTCCAGCGCGCGGTCGAACCGGATTACCGCGAGACCTGGGCGCGCGAACTGGCCCGGCCCGAACCGGCGCCCGCCGCCACCGATGCCGCCGCGATGGTGTTCCGCATCGGCGCCGAATGGCTGGCGGTGCCGATGGCGCTGGCCGCCACGGTGGCGCCGCCGGCGCCCGTGCACCGCCTGCCGCACCGCTCCGGCGGCGCCCTGCTCGGCGTGGTCAACGTCGGCGGACGGGTGCTGCCGGCGGTGTCGCTGGCGGCCCTGCTCGGCATCGACACCGCCGGGGTGCCGGCGCCGGCCGGCCGCCACAGTTTCGAGCGCCTGCTGGTGCTGGGCTTGCGCGGCCAGCGCGTCGCGGTGCCGGTCGCGGAGATGCACGGCATCCTGCGCCACGCATCCGCGGCCCTGCGCGCGCCGGCCGCCACCCTCGGCCACCTGCCGGCGGCGCTGGTCGCCGGCGTGATCGCCGACGGCGCCAGCGAGGCCGGCCTGCTGGACGCCGCCATGCTGGAACGTGAAGTATTGGGGACGCTGCGATGAGCATCGACCAGGGATTCGGCGACGACCTGAGCGGCTTTTCGATGCTCGAGCTGTTCCGCATGGAGGCCCAGGCCCAGGCGCGTGTACTCACCGACGGCCTGCTGCGCAGCGAGCGCGGCCAGGACCCCGCCACGCTGGAAGCGATGATGCGCGCCGCGCATTCGACCAAGGGTGCCGCCGCCATCGTCGGCATGGAGCCGATGGTGAAGCTGGCGCATGCGATGGAAGACGTGTTCATCGCCGCCCAGCAGGGCCGGCTGGCCCTCGATGCGGCCGGCGTCGACGTGCTGCTGGAGGCGGTCGACCTGATGCGCCATCTGGCGGCGCTGTCCGAGGCCGAACTGATCGACGCCGGCCCGCATCGCGGCCGGGTCGAGGCGGCACTTGCCGCACTCGACGCACTGCAGGCCGGCGCCCGGGAGGCACCCGCGGTCATGCCGCTGGCGCCGATCGCCGCGCAGGTGCCCGCCGCTGTGCCCGCCGCAGTTCCCACCGCTTCCGCTCCGGCACCGGCGCCATTGCCCGCCGCCGCGCCGCCCCTCGACCCCGGCAACGAACTCCTGACCCTGGCCGGCCAGGCGCGCCTGCACGCCGGCCAGCTGCGTCCCTGGATCGATGCCCTGCAGCGCCACAAGCGCCAGCAGCACGGCATGTTCGCCGCCCTCGAACAGCTGCGCGAAGCGATCGTGGCCGGCGGCGACCCGCGCCTGCTGGAACTCGCGCGCGTGGTCGACGAGCGCGCGCGTCCCCTGCGCGACAGCCTGCAGCGCAGCATCCTCGATGCCGAGCACTACGAGCGGCAGGCGACCGGCGTCGCCACCCGCCTGGTCGACGAAGTGCTCGAACTGCATATGTGCCGCTTCGGCGACGGCCTGCACGGCCTGCCGCGCATGGTGCGCGACCTCGCGCGCAGCCTGGGCAAGGACGTGCGCCTGGACGTCACCGGCGCCGACACCCTGGTCGATCGCGCCGTGCTGGTGCGCCTCGAAGCGCCGCTGGGGCAGCTGCTGCGCAATGCGGTCGACCACGGCATGGAGCCGCCTGCCGAACGCGCGGCCGCCGGCAAGCCCGCCACCGGCACCATCCGGCTTGAAGCGCGCCACCGCGGCGGCATGCTGTCGATCGAGGTGAGCGACGACGGCCGCGGCGTCGATCCCGAACGGATCCGCCGCGCCGCCGTCGCCCGCCGGCTGGCCGCTCCCGGCTTCGCCCAGGCGCTGTCGAGGCCGGAGCTGATGGAATTCCTGTTCCTGCCCGGCTTTTCGCTGAAGGAGGACGCCAACGAGATCTCCGGCCGCGGAGTCGGCCTGGACGTGGTGCACGAAGCGGTGCAGGCGCAGAACGGCACGGTGCGGGTGGAGTCCACGCTTGGCCGCGGCTTCCGCACCGCCATCGTGCTGCCGGTCACCCAGTCGATCGTGCGCGCGCTGGTGGTGGACGTGCTGGGCGAGCCCTATGCCCTGCCGATCGCGCGCGCCGAACGCGTGCTGCGGGTGCCGGCCGGCGCGGTGCAGACCCTGGCCGGCCGCCAGTACCTGGAGGTCGAGGGCGTCCACCTGGGCCTGGTGGCGGCCGGTCGCGTGCTCGAGCTGGGCGACGCCACGCCCGGCGCCGAGCTGGCGGTGGTGGTCATCGGCGGCGCGCGCGAGCGCTACGGCCTGGTGGTGGACGAAGTGCGCGGCGAGCAGAGCCTGACGGTGCAGCCGCTCGATCCGGTGTTCGGCAAGCTGCGCGACGTCGCCTCCTGCGCCCTGCTCGACGACGGCGCCCCGGTGCTGATCCTCGACGTCCCCGACATGCTGCTGTCGATCGCGCGCCTGCTGGAGACCGGCGAATCGCTGCAGCCGGTGCCGGCCGGCGCCGGCGCGCGCCAGGATGGACGCCAGGCCGCGCGCCGCATCCTGGTGGTCGACGATTCGCTCACCGTGCGCGAGATGCAGCGCAAGCTGCTGGCGGCGCGCGGCTACCGGGTCGACGTCGCCCTCGACGGCGTCGACGGCTGGAACAGCGTGCGCGCCGGCGCCTACGACCTCGTGATCACCGACATCGACATGCCGCGCATGGACGGCATCAGACTGCTCGAACGGATCCGCCAGGACCCTCGCCTGCAGCGGCTGCCGGTGATGATCGTGTCCTACAAGGACCGCCCGGAAGACCGCGCGCGCGGACTCGAAGCCGGCGCCGATTACTACCTGGCCAAGGGCGCCTTCCACGACGCCACCCTGCTCGACGCCGTTCGCGATTTGATCGGCGGGCCCTTGCCGGGAGAAGGGTCATGAGGATCGGCATCGCCAACGACGTGCCGATTGCGGCCGAGGCGCTGCGCCGGGTACTGGCCGCCAGCGGCGAGCACCAGGTGGCCTGGATCGCGCGCACCGGCGTCGACGCCGTGCGCCTGTGCGCCGACCTGCGGCCCGACCTGGTGCTGATGGACCTCGAGATGCCGCTGCTCGACGGCGTCGAGGCGACCCGCCGCATCATGGCGAATGCGCCCTGCGCGATCCTGGTCGTCACCGCGCGCCCGCAGGACAATGTCGGCCAGGTGTTCCGCGCCCTCGGCGCCGGCGCCCTCGACGTGGTCGCGACCCCGGTGCTGCTCGGCCAGCCGGGCGGCGAGGCGGAGCTGCTGGCCAAGATTCGCACCATCGGCAAACTGGTCGCCGGCCGCCCCGCCCCGGTGCCGGCCGGGGTGCCGCACGTGGCGCGCCTGGTGGCGATCGGCGCCTCGACCGGCGGACCGGCTGCGCTGGCGCGCCTGTTCTCGCTCTGGCAGCCGCCGCCCGACACCGCGGCGGTGGTGGTCCAGCACATCGACAGCAGCTTCGCCGCCCAGCTGGTGCGATGGCTGGGCGAGCAAAGCCCCGCGAAGATCGCGCCGATCGCGGACGGCGATCACCTCGAAGGCGGCATGGTGCAGGTGGCGACCACCGCCGACCACCTGCGCCTGGCACCCGGCAATCGCCTGCGCTATGACGCCGAGCCGCGCGACGAGATCCACCGCCCCTCGATCGACATCTTCTTCCATTCGGTGGCGCGGCACTGGGGACGCACGGCGGCCGGGATCCTGCTGACCGGCATGGGCCGCGACGGCGCCGCCGGCCTGTTCGCGATGCGCGCGGCCGGCCACACGACCATCGCCCAGGACGAAGCCAGCAGCGCGGTGTACGGCATGCCGCGCGCCGCCGCCGAGATGAACGCTGCCCAGAAAATTTTGCCGTTAGACAATATTTCAAAGTGGTTATCGGATAGAATTGGCGGCGCGTAATGACGCACGCATTTCCATCAATTCAAATTCAGCCGATGTCCGCAGTCAGTCCCATCCACACCGAGCCAGACCCCGCCAGCTACCAGATACGCGTGCTGCTGGTCGACGACCAGCTCATCATCGTCGAAGCCGTGCGGCGCATGCTCGCCGCCCATCCCGACATCGCCTTCCATTACGTCACCGACGCCCAGGCCGCGCACGCGGCCGCGCTGGCCCTGCGGCCGACCGTGATCCTGCAGGACCTGGTGATGCCGGGCGCCGACGGCTTCCAGCTGCTTGCCGGCTACCGCGCCGACGCATCCCTGCGCGAGGTGCCGGTGGCGGTGCTGTCGGCCAAGGAAGAAGCCAGGCTGAAAGCGCATGGCTTCGCGGTCGGCGCCAGCGACTACCTGGTCAAGCTGCCCGATGAGCTGGAACTGGTGGCGCGCATCCGTCACCACTCGCGCGGCTACATCAGCCTGCTGCAGCGCGACGCCGCCTACCGCTCGCTGCGCGCCAGCCAGGAAGAGCTGACGCACGCCAACTTCGAACTGCGGAAGCTGGCCGCGCTGGACGGCCTGACCGGCATCGCCAACCGCCGCCGCTTCGACGAAGCGATCGACACCGAATGGCAGCGCGCACGCCGCCGGCAGGCGCCGCTCGCGCTGCTGATGTGCGACGTCGACCACTTCAAGCACTACAACGACAGCCTCGGCCATCCGGCCGGCGACCTGTGCCTGAAGAAGACGGCCGCCGTGCTGACCGGGCAATTGAAGCGTCCGGCCGACCTGGTGGCGCGCTACGGTGGCGAGGAATTCGCGATCCTGCTGCCTGAAACCGGCCTGGAAGGCGCCCTCAAGCTGGCCGAGGACTGCCGCCGCCACCTCGAACAGCTGGCCCAGCCGCATCCGGCCGCCCCCTGCGGGACAGTGACGATGTCGATCGGGGTGGCCAGCGCCTTGCCGGGCGAAGGCGGCAGCATCGAGGCGCTGATCGCCGCCGCCGACGGCGCGCTGTACGAGGCCAAGCGGGCCGGGCGCAACCAGGTGGCGGCCGCCGGCTGAGCGAGGCGCGCGGCGCTTGGGCCGGCCCTTTGCTACCATCGCCCGGTGACCATCCGTGGAGCGACGCCATGCAGGACCTGAACAGTTTCCCGGTGACGCGCAAGTGGCCGGCGCGGCATCCGGACCGGCTGCAGCTGTATTCGATGCCGACGCCGAACGGCGTCAAGGCCGCCATCATGCTCGAGGAAACCGGCCTGCCCTACGAGGTGCACCGGGTGGGCTTCGAAAAACAGGAGCAGACCTCGCCCGAATACCTGGCCCTGAACCCGAACAACAAGATCCCGGCGATCATCGACCCGAACGGCCCCGGCGGCCAGCCGCTGCCTTTATGGGAGTCGGGCGCCATCCTCCTCTACCTCGCCGACAAGACCGGCCAGCTGATTCCGCTGGACGCCGCCGGCCGTTACGAAACCATCCAGTGGGTGATGTTCCAGAACGGCGGCATCGGGCCGATGTTCGGGCAACTGGGCTTCTTCCTGAAATTCGCCGGCAAGGACTGGGAAGACAAGCGTCCGCGCGACCGCTTCGTGGATGAGGCGAAGCGTCTGCTGGGCGTGCTCGACAAACGGCTCGACGGGCGCGACTGGATCATGGGCGAGCACTATACGATCGCCGACATCATGAGTTTTCCCTGGGTGAACGCCTTGCATTCCCTCGATGGCGCCCGCGAGCTGCTCGGCTTCGACAACTTCCGCCACGTCGGCCGCGTGCTGCAGGCCTTCCTGCGGCGCCCGGCGGTGGTCAAAGGGCTCAAGATACCGGCGGCGCCGCCGGCCTGACACACTCAGATCATCACCGGCTCAGGCTCCAGCAGCACCCCGAAGCGCTCCTGCACGTCCGCCTGGATCGCCCGCGCCAGCGCCAGCACTTCCTCGCCGCTGGCGCCGCCATTGTTGACCAGCACCAGCGCCTGCTTCGGATAGACGCCGGCGCGGCCCAGCGATCTGCCCTTCCAGCCGCATTGGTCGATCAGCCAGCCGGCCGCCAGCTTTTCCGTACCGTCGGCCTGCAGGTGGTGGACCAGGTTCGGCCACTGTTCCAGCAGGCGGGCGCAATGCTCGCCCGGCACCACCGGGTTCTTGAAGAAGCTGCCGGCATTGCCGATCTCCGCCGGGTCGGGCAGCTTGCGGCGGCGGATCGCGATCACGGCCTCGGCCACCTGGCGCGGGCTCGGGCCGGTCACGCCGTCGAGTTCACGGGCCAGTTCGGCATAGCGCAGGTTCGGCGCCCAGGCTTTCGGCAGCGCGAAAGTCACGTCCAGCACCGCCAGGCTGCGGCCGTCCTCGTGCTTGAACACGCTGTCGCGGTAGGCGAAGCGGCAGGCCGCGGCATCCATCGTGCGCGTGCTGCCGGTCGCAAAATCGAAGGCGGTGAGCGAATGGAAAACGTCCTTGACCTCGGCTCCATAGGCGCCGATGTTCTGGATCGGCGAGGCGCCCACCGTGCCCGGGATCAGCGACATGTTCTCCAGGCCGCCCAGTCCCTGTTCCAGGGTCCATTGCACGAACCCATGCCAGTTCTCGCCGGCGCGGGCGCGCACCAGGACGGCGTCCGGCGTTTCGCCGACGATTTCCTTGCCCATCAGGGCCATGTGCAGCACCAGTTGCTCGATTTCGGCGCGGGTGATCAGCAGGTTGCTGCCGCCGCCCAGGACCAGGCGCGGCAAGGCGGCGAGTTCGGGGTCGGCGGCGAGCGCCGCCAGCTGGGCGGGGTCGATCACGCGCAGGTAGCGCCTGGCGCGGGCACCGATGCCGAAGGTGTTGAAGTGCTGGAGGGAGATGTCGTGTTCGATGGGCAATGCTTGCATGGCTGGGTCCGGAGTTGGCCCGCTGATTATAGTGGGAAACAGGCGCCCCGATGCCAACGGTCCGTTACAATATCGGCATTCGTCACCCAATAAAAAAAGGAACACACAATGCCATCGTTTGATGTGGTCTGCGAAGCAGACATGGTTGAAGTCAAGAACGCCGTCGAAAACTCGAGCAAGGAAATCGAGACGCGCTTCGACTTCAAGGGCACCTCGGCCAAGGTCGAGCAGAAAGACAAGGAAATCACCCTGTTCGGCGATTCCGACTTCCAGATCTCCCAGGTCAAGGACGTCCTGCTGAACAAGATGACCAAGCGCAAGGTCGACGTCCGATTCCTGGACGAAGGCAAGATCGAAAAGATCGGCGGCGACAAGGTCAAGCAGGTGCTGAAGGTGCGCAACGGCATCGAGTCCGAGGACGCCAAGAAGATCACCAAGCTGATCAAGGAAAGCAAGATGAAGGTCCAGGCCTCGATCCAGGGCGAATCCGTGCGCATCACCGGCAAGGATCGCGATACCCTGCAGGAAGCGATCGCCATGCTGCGCAAGGATGTGACCGACCTGCCGCTGGCCTTCAACAACTTCCGCGACTGACCCGGAAGACCGGGCCGTTACCGCACGACCGTGCGCTAAATGGCCCTCTGTAAAGCCCATCTCCTGCGGTAAAATGGCGGGCGATTAGTCTATGGTTGTTAAGGAATGCAATGAAACGTGTAGATGATTTCCGCCTGCGTTTGGGCAACAAGGAATACGTGCCCATCATGATCGGCGGAATGGGAGTCGATATCTCGACTTCCGAACTGGCGATGGAGGCAGCGCGCCTCGGCGGCATTGGCCATATTTCCGACGCGATGGTCCCGGACGTTTCGGACCGCAAGTTCGATACGAGCTTCGTCAAGGAAAAGACCAAGCTCTACAAGTTCAACATCAACAACATGGACAAATCGGTGGTCCAGTTCGACCTGGACCGCCTGGCCGAGGCAACCCGTCTGCACGTGGGTGCAACCATGGACGCGAAGAAAGGCGATGGCCTGATCTTCGTGAACTGCATGGAAAAGCTGACCATGAACGCGCCGAAGGAAACCCTGCGCACCCGCCTGTCGGCGGCGCTCGACGCGGGCATCGACGGCATCACCATGTCGGCCGGCCTGCACCTCGGTTCGTTCGAACTGATCAAGGACCATCCACGCTTCCGCGACGCCAAGCTGGGCATCATCGTCTCGTCCGTGCGTGCGCTGCAATTGTTCCTGCGTAAGGTTTCGCGCCTCGACCGCCTGCCGGACTACGTGATCGTCGAAGGCCCGCTGGCCGGCGGCCACCTCGGCTTCGGCATCGACGACTGGCAGCAGTACGACCTGCACACCATCATGGACGAGATCCATGCCTTCATGCGCGCCGAACAGCTGAACATTCCGCTGATCGCCGCGGGCGGCATCTTCACCGGCAGCGATGCCGTGGGCTTCCTGGAAAAGGGCGCCGGCGGCGTGCAGGTGGCGACCCGCTTCACCGTCACCCACGAATGCGGCCTGCCCATTGATGTCAAGCAGGAATACTTCCGCGCCAGCGAAGAAGACATCATCGTCAACGGCGTCTCGCCGACCGGCTATCCGATGCGGATGCTGAAGCAGACCCCGGCGATCGGCTCCGGCATCCGCCCGGGTTGCGAGTCCTACGGCTACCTGCTGGACGCGACCGGCAACTGCGCCTACATCAACTCGTACAACCGCGAGGTGCAGGCGAATCCGGACTCGAAGAACATCCGCGTGTTCGACAAGACCTGCCTGTGCACCCACATGCGCAACTTCAACTGCTGGACTTGCGGCTCGACCACCTACCGCCTGAAGGACACCACCCACAAGCTGGGCGACGGTCACTACCAGATCCTGTCGGCCGAGCACGTGTTCAAGGATTACCAGTTCAGCGTCGACAACCAGGTCGCCCTGCCGGTGCGTGCCGAGGCCGCCGCCTGATATTCTGGGCGGAACGGTTCCCCGGCACGGCTGTCCAACGGCGGTTGGCCTTGCATGGGGAGCCGCATGTTCGATACCGATCCGCCCGCCCACGCCGTCTTGCTGACGGACGACGCGGGCAGTATCATCACCTGGAACCGGGGTTGCGAGACCCTGTTCGGCATGCCGGCCGCGAGCGTACTCGGCCGTCCCATCACCAGCCTGTTCGTCGCCAGCGCGCGTGACGCCTGGACCGCCGGCTGGGCCGCCCTGACCCAGCGTCCCGAAGGCGCCCAGCTGAATGCCGACCTGCGCTGCAGCGACAGCCGCATCTTCGCCGCCACCCTGGCGCTGGCCCCGCAAATCGACGCCGCCGGCCGGCCGCTCGGCTGTGCGGTCGCCGTCACCACCGAGGTCGAACGCGACGCGCCGGAGTCAGAACACGTCGCACGCACGCCGCTGTCGGCCGTGGTCGACCTGTTTCCCGGCACCTTCTATGCCCTCAACCGCGACGGCCGTTTCGTGCTCTGGAACCACAACCTGGAACGCCTGAGCGGCATGGCGCCGGAAGAACTGGCGGCCGCGCGCGCTTCCGACCTGCTCGACCTGCCGCAGCGCCCCCTCCTCACGGACGCCCTGCGCCGCGTGCTGGACGAAGGCGCCGAGATGAAACTCGAAGTCGACTACGTTGCCAAGAACGGCAAGGACATCCCGGTGCTGCTGTGCGGCACGCGGGTGCTCTGCAACGGCGGCGAGTACGTGTTCGGGGTCGGCATCGACATCGGCGAGCGGCGCCAGCGCGAGGAAAGGCTGCGCCTGCGCGAACGCGCGCTGCACGCGGCCAGCAACGGCATCGTGATCGCCCGCAGCGACGGTCCCGACAACCCGATCGAGTATGTCAATCCGGCCTTCGAGCGCATCAGCGGCTATAGCGCGGAGGAATCGCTCGGGCGCGATCCGCGCTTCATGGCCGCGCCCGGCATGGATGCGGGTGAACGGACCGAAGTGCGCGAGGCGATTGCGGCCTGCCGCCCGGTCAACGTGGTGCTGCGCAACCTGCGCAAGAACGGCGAGCTGTTCTGGAACGACCTGAGCATCACCCCGGTCCACGACGAGCATGGCACCGTGACCCATTTCATCGGCGTCATCAACGACGTCACCGCGGCCATGCAGCGCACCGCCCACCTCGAGCACGAGGTCAACCACGACCCGCTGACCGGGCTGGCCAACCGCAACCTGCTGTGGGACCGGCTGGACCAGGCGGTGCACGTGGCACAGCGCCAGAAGTCGCTGGTGGCGACCGTGCTGATCGACCTGAACAACTTCAAGACCATCAACGACACCCTCGGCCACGAAGCCGGCGACGTGGTGCTGAAGGTGGTGGCGCGGCGCCTGCAGGCCTCGGTGCGCGACAGCGACACGGTGGCGCGCATGTCGGGCGACGAATTCGTGCTGGTGCTGGCCAACCAGCCCTCGCTGCGCTTCACCCTGCGGATGGTCGAACGGCTGCGCCAGAGCTTCGCGATCCCGGTGTCCTTCAACGGCCGCGAGATCCCGGTCGGCGCCAGCGTCGGCGTGGCCCTCTATCCGCACGACGGCACCACCGCGACCGAGCTGGTGCGCGCGGCCGACGTCGCCATGTACCACGGCAAGGGCAACGGCCACAACGACGTGCACTTCTTCTCCGCCGATATGCGCTCGAGCAACGACGCCAAGCGCAAGATCGAGGAAGGCCTGCACCACGCCCTCGACAAGGACGAGCTGTTCCTGCTCTACCAGCCGCGCGTCTCGCTGCGCACCGGCCAGGTGATGGGCTTCGAGGCCCTGCTGCGCTGGAATCATCCGGACCATGGCGTGCTGCCGCCGGGACGCTTCCTGACCGAGGGCGAGGAGATCGGCGTCATCGTTCCGATCGGCCGGCGCGTGCTGGACCAGGCCTGCGCCTTCGCCGCCCAGCTGCGCCAGACCGGCGTGCGCAAGGTGCCAGTCACCGTCAACGTGTCCTACCGCGAGTACAGCCAGGGCGACTTCGTGGAGTGCCTGTGCGCCCTTCTCGCGCGCCACGACCTGCCGCCCGACAGCCTGCAGCTCGACCTGCCGATCGACGGCCTGCTGCGCAATCCCGGCCTCGGACGCGAGCTGTCACGCCAGCTGCGCGCGCTCGGCGTGGTCGTGTCCGTGGACGGCTTCGGCGCCGGCCTGTGCGACCTCGGCTACCTGCAGCAGCTCGAAGCCAGCCAGGTCAAGCTCTCGCGCACCACGGTGCACGGCATCGCCGAAGGCACCGGCGCGCTGGTGAAGAGCCTGATCGACATCGGGCACAACTTGAACATGGAAGTCGTGGGCGAGGCCGTGGAGACGCGGCCGCAGGCGGAATTCCTGAAGTCGCACGGCTGCGACGAGTTCCAGGGGCGGCTGTTCAGTGAGCCGCTGGGGGCGGAGGCGGCGCAGGAGATGTTGCGAAGTTACCAGCCGGCGTAAGCTCGTTCACGCAGCATCCGCTCGTCGTGCCGGGCATTGCCCGACCCGGCTCCCCGCAAAGGCGGGGACCCAAGTTCTGCAAGAGCTGTCGTAACGCTGGCAAACCTGGATTCCTCGTTCGACACCTGGGCAAGTTCCGCATTCTCGTGCCCGCCTCCGCCGTATTCCAGCATCCGCATGCCGATAGTCGTGTTCGAGCCGCGGTTCAGGGTCGACTTGCACCCGATCTGCAGTCCACTCCCCTGTTCCTGCAGGCTGTCGCACGGGGCTGGCATTGGCGGCGGCAAGGAATTAATTTGCAACATCCCAACACTGATGCTGGGGCAAAAGCAGTTACACTCGCCAATTACCGTTAATCAAGAAGAGCTCCATGCAGACCCGGCGTTCGACCCAGCAGTATTTCTCCAATACCCTATCGTGGCTGTATCACGCATTCGATTCGGTCGCCACCTGGGTCACGCAGTTGTCGTGGTGGAAATTCTTCCTGTTCGCCGCGCTGATGCTGGTTGCCGGACAAATCCTGCAGGACGAGCTGTTCTCCGGCGGCGAGGAAGAAAACGTGCGCGCCGAGCGCAACGCGCGCAAGGCCGAACCCGCCATTACGATCGACGACAGCGGCATCCACATCAATCCTCGCACCAAGCGCAAGGGCAACGAGGAAACGCCGGACAAAGCCACCGAGCAGGCCGACAGGATTGCCGAAAACGCCCTCAAGCATGCGGAAGAAGCCAGCAAGGCCGCCGCGGAGGCGGACAAGGCTGCGGCTGCGGCGGACAAGGCCGGCGAAGCCATCCCACCGACGCCGCCCCAGCCGCCGGCGCCGGCCGGCCGAGGCAAGGGCGACAGCCGCTCGACCACAAAGCTGATCCGTGGTGCGAACGGCGAAGAAGTCCATATCGACCTGCCGCCGCAGATCGGCGAAGAGCTGTCCAACGCGATCGAGGCGGCCGTCGACGACGCCGCCGAAGCCAAGGCCAGGAGCTACCACAAGCAGGCCTCGACCTGGTTCACCAGCTTCGTCTGGCTGCTGGTGATGGCCCTGTTCGGCACCAAGGCCCTGATGGGCGGCAAGAAGCGCGCCGAGGCAGAAATGCAGAGCGCCACCGCGGTTGCCGAACGCGAATCGATGCAGCGCCAGCTGTCGGAAGCCCGGATGGCGGCCATGCAGGCCCAGGTCGAGCCGCACTTCCTGTTCAACACCCTGGCCTCGGTCGAGCACCTGATCGAGACCGATCCGCCGCGCGCCTCGGCCATGCAGCGCACCCTGATCCAGTACCTGCGCGCCGTGATCCCGCAGATGCGCGACGCCAACCTGACCACCAGCCTCGGCCGCGAGGTCGACATGGTCACCTCCTACCTCGACCTGCTCAAGATGCGCATGGAAGAAAGGCTGACAGTCGACCTGCAGGTGCCGGAGGGCCTGCGCAGCGCGGCCTTCCCGCCGATGATGCTGCAGTCGATGGTCGAGAACGCGATCAAGCACGGACTGGAGTGCAAGCCCGAGGGCGGCCACCTGGCGGTGACGGCGGAAATCGTCGACAGCAAGCTGCGCGTGACGGTGGCCGACGACGGCGTCGGCTTCGGCGTGGTGCCGAGCAAGGGCACCGGGCTGGGCCTGTCGAACATCCGCGAGCGCCTCAAGCTGCTGCACGGCGAGGCCGGCCAGCTGCACATCGCCGCCAACATCCCGAGCGGGGTGATCGCCACCATCGAGGTGCCCTACCAGCTGGCATCAAAATGATTGCCTGCTACCCGATTTCGTTGAATAATCGTCACTCTGCCTTTACTTCTTTTTGCCATGCCTACAGCAATCATTGCCGATGACGAAAGACTGATGCGCGACCTCCTCCGTACCCGCCTGTCCCAGGTGTGGCCGGAACTGGAGATCGTCGGCGAGGCCAAGAACGGCGACGAAGCCGTTCAGCTCGTGTCCGCGCTCAAGCCGGACCTGACCTTCCTCGACATCCGCATGCCCGGCAAGTCGGGCATGGAAGCGGCACGCGACATCGGCGACGCCAGCCAGATCGTGTTCGTCACCGCCTACGACCAGTACGCGGTCGAGGCCTTCGAGCGCGGCGCCGTCGACTACGTGCTGAAGCCGCCCGAGCCGGAGCGCCTGAAGATCACGGCCGAACGCCTGAAGGAGCGCCTGTCGGCGCCCGCCAGCACCGGCGCCGCCGCCAGTGCCAACGTCAGCGATACCGTCACCGCCATGCTGTCGCAGCTGGCCGAGAAGATCGCCGCGCCGAAGCCGAAATACCTGCAATGGATCCAGGCCAGCATCGGCCAGGACCTGCGCATGATTCCGGTCGAGGAGATCCTGTTCTTCCGCTCCGACGAAAAATACACCTGCGTGCAGACCGAGAAGTTCGAGGCCCTGATCCGCAAGCCCGTGCGCGACCTCGCCGATGAACTGGACCCGTCCCTGTTCTGGCAGATCCACCGCGCGACCCTGGTGAACGTCAACGCGATCGAAGGCGTGACCCGCGACATCCGCGGCCGCCACCTGGTGCTGATCAAGGGCCGCCCCGACAAGCTCGAGGTCAGCCGCAGCTTCCTGCATCTGTTCAAGCAGATGTAAATCAAGCCGTACTCAAGCGCCGCCGCGTAAGGTAGATGCCGGGCCCGCATTTGCGGGCCGCTTTTTACGGGCATCCATGAAACGACAGCGCCTTTGCTCGGCCGCCTGGGCCCTCACCTGCTCCCTGGGCTGCTTCGTGAGCTGCTTCCTGACCGGGCTCGCGGCGGGCTACCGGCTGGGCTTCCAGTCTCACGAAGACCTCGATACCGTGCCGGCCGGCCGCCAGATCGTCCGCGACGCCAACGATGCCATCGTCTCCGTCGACGGCCGCTACCGCATCGTCATGGCCAATCCGGCCGCCGCCACCCTGTTCGGCACCACCGTCGGCAACATGGTCGGCACCCCGCTGGCGCGCTACGTCGAATCGGCCAGCGCCGACCCCGACGAACCGCTCGAGTACTTCCGTGCCGGCAGCGGCCGCGCCGGCCGCCGCGCCACCGACTATGCCGCCACCGGCCTGCGCGCCAACGGCGTGCGCTTCCCCATCGAGGGCTCGATCTCGCGCGCCAACGAAGGCGCGCCCTTCTACACCGTGGTCATGCGCGACGTCTCGGAGCGCAAGCGGGTCCAGGAAAAGCTGACCCGCTCGCACGACCAGCTGCGCCAGCTGTCGGCGGCCCTGCAGACCATCCGGGAAGAAGAGCGCACCCACATCGCGCGCGAGCTGCACGACGACCTCGGACAGATCCTGGCCTCGCTGCGCATGGACCTGAGCCTGCTGCAGCAGGCCGCCGGCACCCCGGCCGACAGCCTGCGCCTGATGGCCGGCATGGAACAGAACCTGCTGACGGCGATCGCCTCGCTGCGCCGCATCGCCACCAACCTGCGCCCGCGCGCCCTCGACGAAGGCGGCCTCTACTTTGCCCTGAAGGGCCTGTGCGAGGATTTCGTCGAGCGCTACTGCATCCCCTGCACCCTGCTGGCCGACGAAGCCGAGCTGCGCCTGGACGATACCGCCAGCACGGCGATCTTCCGCATCGTGCAGGAAGCGCTGACGAATATCGCGCGCCACGCCCAGGCCGGCGCCGTCACCATGAACCTGTTCCGTTCGAACAGCGAGCTGCTGGTCACCATCCACGACGATGGCCGCGGCATCCGTCCCGAGGACATGGAAAAGGCCGAATCGCTGGGCCTGATCGGCATGCGCGAGCGGGTCTGGGCCATGAACGGCGACATCAGCATCACCTCCGACGAGCCGCCCGGCACGCGGATCGACATCGTCCTGCCGGTCCACGATCACCTCGTATAATCTTTCATTCTGTCATCAAACCGACATATCTCTTCGATAAGATGCGACCCGTTTCGTCACCTGTTTCGTCATCTAACTGGAGAGTTCTGAATGCAAGTCAAACGCCTGGCAGCCGCCCTGGTAGCCCTCACCCCGCTGTTCGCAGCCGCCCAGACCAACGTGACCCTGTACGGTGTCCTCGACGCCGCCATCTCGTCGCAGGACACCGGTGGCCCGGAAGGCCGCACCACCGTGGTCAACTCGGGCAACCAGTCGAGCAGCCGCTTCGGCTTCCGCGGCACTGAAGACCTGGGCAATGGTCTGAAGGCCATGTTCAACCTCGAAGCCGGTACCTCGATCGACACCGGCGCCGGCGACTCCGCCCTGTTCGGCCGCCGCGCAGTGGTCGGTCTGGAAGGCGGCTTCGGCAGCCTGACCCTGGGCCGCGAATACTCGCCGATCGCCGCCATCGCCGCCGCCACCGACGCCTTCGGCCAGGGCTTCTACGGCAGCAACCTGTCGGCCTTCACCACCAACCGCCTGACCCGCCGCCTGGCGAACTCGGTCAACTACAAATCGCCGTCGTGGAATGGCCTGAAAGTCCTGGCCGCCTACTCGGCCGGCGAAGTGACCACCGCCAACACCCCGTCGGGCGACCTGAAAGGCGTCGGCGTCGAGTACACCCTGGGCGGCCTGTATGTGGGCGCGGCTTACCACGAGATCAACCGCCTGGCGATCGACAAGGACAAGGAATCGGCAATCGGCGCCGCCTACAAGTTCGACCAGCTGGGTGGTTTCGAAGTCAAGGCCAACTGGATGGAAGCGGACCGCGAAGGCGCCCCCGCCAAGTACAAGCAATACAACCTGGGCGGCTCGATGCCCTTCGGCGCGCACCGCGTCTACGCGAACTTCCAGCAGCAGAAGCAAGGCGCCGCCAAGGGCAACAGCTGGGCACTGGCCTACACCTACTCGCTGTCGAAGCGCACCAACCTGTACGCCAGCTACGCCAGCCTGGACAACAACAACAGCGGCGTGTTCGGCCTGAGCTCGTCGTCGGTCACCATCGCCCCGGCCGCCACCGCGCTGGGCAAGGATCCGGACGTGTTCTCGCTGGGTCTGCGTCACAGCTTCTAAGCCGCCAGGGCTGACAAGGAACGCGGCGCGGGGAGCGATCCCTGCGCCGCGTTTTTTACGCTTTCAGAATGTCGCCGTCGACGCTGACCTCGACCTTGTCGGGATAAAAGCTGAACCAGCGCGGAATCATGAGCGCATCGCCCATCGGCGTGGTGAGATTCCAGGCCATATCCGCGATGTGCCTGCCGTCGACGTCGGCATGCCAGTGCTGGCCGTCGCCCTTGTAGGGGCACTGCGACACGGTCGCGCTTTTCACCAGCGCCACGCGCAGGGCATCGGGCGGAAGATAGAAGCGCGGCGCCATGGAGGTCTCGTACAGGATCGCCGGCGCCGAGGATTCGGCGAGCACGGTGCCGCCGGCGGACACCACGACGTGCTGCGAAGAGCGCTGCACGTCGAAGCGGTGATAGGGGTCGCGCGGGTGGGCATAGCCGAGGTCGTCGTCGAGATACCAGGCGTCCACCTTTTCCAGGTCGAACACCAGGTGATCCCGCAGGGGCGCGGCGGCGCCGGGCGGCGCCTCGAAGGACCTGGCGGCGGCTTTCACGTCGCCTTGGGCGCTGCGGATCGACCAGGAGCGGACCACGCCGAGCCTTGCGTCTTTCGATTCGCCCTCCTGGGAGAGAAGTTCCGTCCGCACGTCCGCACGGGGCAGGCACAGCTGCATCACGCGGCCGGTCTGGTGCAGGGCCAGGCATCTGCGGCTGTCCGCCACGATCTCTTTACCCTGCCGGATGCGCAAGCGCTTCGGAAATGGTTCCCAGAACAGCAGGGGCGTTGCGGGTGGTGTGACGTCGAAACGCCCTGCAGGCTCCCTGCCGAAGGGGCCGCTACCGATGGTAAGCGCCATGCCGATTCTCCACAGTTGATATCGGCATACAGTAATCCCGATCGCAAAAACCGGGAATACGATTCCTTACTTCAAGCGGCCGGTCAGCACCCAGAAATATTCCCAGCGCGCGATCCTGAGCGCCTTTACAGCAGTGCCCAGGCGCTTGCGCAGCGCGCTGTCGGTCGGGTAGCTCTTGGGACGCTCGATCCGGCTGCCGTCTTCGGTGGCGACCACCTCGTAGGTATTGCCCTGGGCATCGGTGCGGGCCACCGGATTGCTGGTCCCTTCGACATAGACGTCGTCCAGCAGCACCAGCAGCGCATCCTTGGCCGCCGCCTTGCGCAGCTTGCCCAGGAAGGCATCCTGCTCCTCGCGCTTCAGGCGCGACCAGCAGAATTCGGCCACCACCGCGGTATAGCCGGCGGCGCCCTCGGGCAGGGCCGGCACCTGGCCGTCCTCGCCGTTCAGTTCCAGCACCGTGTGGCCGGCCGTCAGCTCGGCCACCTGGTCGCGCACGTCGGCCAGGTCGGCGTCGCGGTCCGACATCTCGGCGTCTTCTTCGTCGTACTCTTCGTACGCTTCCTGGTCTTCCTGGTCTTCGTTGTCGTCGTGTTCTTCGTGATTCATGATTTACAGCTCGTAATTATCGGCGGTCCCGCGCATCGCCGACTCGACCATCTTGCGGTTGAGCGTCGGCGCGAGCAGCTCGATGAAGGTATAGATATAGCTGCGCAGATAGGCGCCCTGCTTCACCGCCACCCGCGAGACGTTCATCCCGAACAACTGGCCGACCGGGATCGCGCGCAGGTTGCGGTCGCGCTCGGGATCGAAGGCCATGCCGGCGATGATGCCCACGCCCATGCCCAGTTCCACATAAGTCTTGATGACGTCGGCGTCGATCGCTTCCAGCAGCACGTCCGGTTTCAGGTTGCGCAGTTCGAAGGCGTGATCGATCTTGCTGCGGCCGGCGAAGGCGGCATCGTAGGTGATCAGCGGATAGCTGGCAATCTCTTCCAGCGAAATCGCCTTCGAGCGCGTCAGCGCGTGTTCGTGCGGCACCACCAGCACGTGCTCCCACTGGTAGCACGGCAAGGTGATCAGGCCGTCGACGGCGGCGATCGACTCGGTGGCGATGGCCATGTCGGCCTGGTCGTTCTTGACCATGTCGGCGATCTGGCGCGGATTGCCCTGCAGCAGGGACAGCCGCACTTTCGGGAACTTCAGCATGAAGGCCTGCACCACCTTCGGCAGCATGTAGCGCGCCTGGGTGTGGGTGGTCGCGATGGTGAAGCTGCCGCTGTCCTGGGCCGCGTACTCCTTGCCGATCCGCTTGAGGCTGTCGATCTCCTGCATGATCAGCTCGACGGATTCCAGCACCAGCCGGCCCGGCTCGGTCAGGCCGCGGATGCGCTTGCCGTGGCGGGTGAAGATGTCGACCCCGAGCTCTTCTTCGAGTTCGATGATGGCCTTGGACACCCCGGGCTGGGACGTGAACAGCGCCTTGGCGGCGTCGGTCAGGTTGAAGTTTTGGCGGACCGCCTCGCGGACAAAGCGTAATTGGTGTAGGTTCATTGCCCTTTTTGTATTGATAAAAGCCGTAGACGCATTTTACAAGGATGCTTATGCCGCTGGCTCATATAAGCAAATAAATTCTCAGTAGTTTGGAATAAGACGCCATTTTATTAAGATTCCACATAGTCTACCGGGCCCCTCGTCATCCTTGAGGCGGGCGGCCGTAACCAGGATCCATGCCATGTACCGTTACGACCAATACGACCATCTCATCGTACGCGAGCGCATCGCCCAATACCGCGACCAGGTGAGGCGCCGCCTCAGCGATGAGCTGACCGAAGAAGAATTCCTGCCGCTGCGCCTGCAGAACGGCCTGTACATGCAGCGCCATGCCTACATGCTGCGCATTGCCGTGCCCTACGGCCTGCTGTCCACCAAGCAACTGCGCATGTTCGCCCACATCGCCCGCACCTACGACCGCGGCTACGGTCACTTCACGACGCGCCAGAACATTCAGTTCAACTGGATCGAGCTGGAGCAGACCCCGGACATCCTGACCGACCTGGCCTCGGTGGAAATGCATGCGATCCAGACCTCGGGCAATTGCATCCGCAACACGACCACCGACCAGTTCGCCGGCGTGGCCGCGGACGAGATCGTCGATCCGCGCCCCTTCGCGGAGATCATCCGCCAGTGGAGCACCTTCCACCCCGAGTTCGTCGCCCTGCCCCGCAAGTTCAAGATCGCCATCAACGGCGCCGTCGCCGACCGCGCCGCGATCGCCGTGCACGACATCGGCCTGACCGCGGTGCGCAATGCCGCCGGCGAAGTCGGCTTCAAGTTCATGGTTGGTGGCGGCCTCGGCCGTACGCCCATCATCGGCAGCACGATCAACGAATTCGTGCCCTGGCAGGACCTGCTGACCTATACGCAGGCGGTCATGCGCGTGTACAACCAGTTCGGCCGCCGCGACAACAAGTACAAGGCCCGCATCAAGATCCTGGTGAAAGCCGTCGGCGCCGAGGAATTCGCGCGCATGGTCGAGCAGGAATTTGCCGACCTCAGGGGTGGCCCGGAAACCCTGACCCGCGAGGAACTGGACCGCGTTGCCGCCTACTTCAACCCGCCGCCGTATGCCGCGCTGGACAACATCGACCCGCGCGCCGGCCATGAATCCAACCGCGCCTTCCAGAACTGGCTGCAGCGCAACGTCAAGCCGCACAAGATGGCGGGCTATGCCTCGGTCGTGCTGTCGCTGAAGAAGACCGGCGTGCCGCCGGGCGACGCCACCGCCGAGCAGATGGATTTCGTCGCCGACCTGGCCGACCGCTACAGCTTCGGCGAACTGCGCGTGACCCACGAGCAGAACCTGGTACTGGCCGACGTCGAGCAAGCCAGGCTGTACGAGATCTGGGAACAGGCCAAGGCCAAGGGCCTGGCGACGCCGAACATCGGCCTGCTGACCGACATCATCTCCTGCCCGGGCGGCGACTACTGCTCGCTGGCGAACGCGAAATCGATCCCGATCGCGGCCGCCATCGCCCAGCGCTTCGACGACATCGACTACCAGCACGACATCGGCGACATCGAACTGAACATCTCGGGCTGCATCAACGCCTGCGGCCACCACCACGTCGGCCACATCGGCATCCTGGGCGTGGACAAGGACGGCGCCGAGTGGTACCAGGTGTCGATCGGCGGCGCCCAGGGCAATGCAGCGGCGCTCGGCAAGATCATCGGCCCCTCGTTCTCGGCGGCGCAGATGCCGGAAGTGGTCCAGCGTCTGCTCGACGTCTATGTGCGCGAGCGCGTCGAGGGCGAGCGCTTCGTCGACGTCGCCCAGCGTCTCGGTGTCAACCCGTTCAAGGAACATGTATATGCCACGCCGATCCCGGCCGGCGAACTGGCTGTCGGAGAAGATGAATATGCCTAAGCTGCAGCACCACGAACAGATCATCAAGGGCCGCGAAGTCGTCGCCGACGACTGGACCGTCCTGCGCCTCGACGAGGGCGAAACGCCCGAGAGCGTCGCGGTCCCGGACGGCAAGATCATCGTTCCCCTGGCGGTCTGGGAAGCCCAGCGCGCGACCCTGGCCGCGCGTCCGCAGCTCGGTCTCTGGTTCGCCCCCGACGAGCAGGCCCACAGCGTCAAGGACGAACTCGGCAAGTTCGCCGTGATCGCCGTCGACTTCCCGAAGTTCAGCGACGGCCGCGGCTATTCGATCGCCTTCAACCTGCGCAAGCGCCTGGGCTATACCGGCGAGCTGCGTGCGATCGGCGACGTGCTGCGCGACCAGCTGTTCCAGATGGTTCGCTGCGGCTTCGACGCCTATGCGACGCGCCAGGACCGCTCGATCCACGATGCGCTGAAGGGCCTGACCGTGTTCTCCGAAACCTACCAGGCATCGGTCGACCAGCCGCTGCCACTGTTCCGCCGCCACCAGCGCGATGTGCCGCCCGAGCACAGCGACGTCGGCGCCGGCATCTGAAGCACCAACAGGAAGACACCATGAGCGACCTGCACGCGCGCGTCACCGAAACCCGCGCCATCCTGGAACGCATCGCACGCGATTTTTCGCCGGCCGTATTCGCCTCCAGCCTGGCGGCCGAGGACATGGTCCTGACCGACCTGATCCTGAAGGCAGCTCTTCCGATCGGCATTTTTTCGCTGGAAACCGGCCGCCTGCACAAGGAAACCCTGGACGTGCTGGACAAGGTCAAGACCCATTATGGCGTCGAGATCGCCCTGTTCCGGCCGCAGCCGGAAGCGGTCGAGCAGTATGTGGCGCAGAACGGCCTGAACGCCTTCTACGATAGCGTCGAGATGCGCAAGGAATGCTGCCGCGTGCGCAAGGTCGAGCCGCTGGGGCGCGCCCTGAACGGAAAAAAAGCCTGGATCACCGGCCAGCGCCGCGCCCAGTCGACCACCCGCGCCGAGCTGGCCGTGCAGGAAGACGACGCCACCCACGGCATGGCCAAGTTCAACCCGCTGGCCGACTGGTCCGAGCAGGATGTGTGGGAATATATCCGCACCAACGACGTTCCCTACAACAGCCTGCATGACCGCGGCTACCCGTCGATCGGCTGCGAACCCTGCACCCGCGCGATCCAGCCGGGCGAAGATATCCGCGCCGGCCGCTGGTGGTGGGAGAATCCGGAATCGAAGGAATGCGGACTGCACCTGGTCGACGGCAAACTGATTCGTATCAAGTCAGTGGCCGCCTGAGCCGCAGACAAACACAAGACATTGAAAAGCACAGCCATCATGACGAATTTTATTGACATCTCGGGGGCGCCTAGCCCGGGAGCGCTCGGCGACGTGAATTCCCGCCACCTGGACGCCCTCGAATCGGAAGCGATCCACATCCTGCGCGAGGTTGCGGCCGAGTGCTCGAACCCGGCCCTGCTGTTCTCGGGCGGCAAGGATTCCGTGGTGCTGCTGCGCCTGGCCGAAAAGGCCTTCCGTCCGGGTAAATTCCCCTTCCCGCTGGTCCACATCGACACCGGCCACAACTTCGACGAAGTGATCGCCTTCCGCGACGCCCGCGTTGCCGAACTGGGCGAGCGCCTGATCGTCGGCTCGGTCGAGGACTCGATCAAGAAGGGCACGGTACGCCTGCGCAATCCGCAAACCGATTCGCGCAACGCGGCCCAGGCGGTCACGCTGCTGGAAACCATCGCCGAATACGGCTTCGACGCCTGCATCGGCGGCGCCCGCCGCGACGAGGAAAAGGCGCGCGCCAAGGAGCGCATCTTCTCCTTCCGCGACGAATTCGGCCAGTGGGACCCGAAGGCCCAGCGCCCCGAGCTGTGGGACCTGTATAACACCCGCGTCCACCCGGGCGAGAACATGCGCGTGTTCCCGATCTCGAACTGGACCGAGCTCGACGTCTGGCAGTACATCGCCCGCGAAAAGCTGGCACTGCCGCCGATCTATTACGCCCACGAGCGCCAGGTGATCCCGCGCAACGGCCTGCTTGTGCCGCTGACCCCGCTGACCCCGGCCCGCGAAGGCGAGCAGGTCGAGACCCAGACCGTGCGCTTCCGCACCGTCGGCGACATCTCCTGCACCTGCCCGGTGGCCTCGACCGCGGCCACCCCGGCCGACATCATCGCCGAAACCGCGATCACCCAGATCACCGAGCGCGGCGCTACCCGCATGGACGACCAGACCTCGGAAGCGTCGATGGAAAAGCGGAAAAAACAAGGATACTTCTGATGAACGCCCGTATTGTTTCACCTGCAAACCAAGAACTGAACCACGCCGCCGACCTGTCCGGCCAGGCCAGCCTGCTGCGCTTCATCACGGCCGGCTCCGTCGACGACGGCAAGAGCACCCTGATCGGCCGCCTGCTGTACGACAGCAAGGGCATCTTCGCCGACCAGCTGGCCGCCGTCTCGCGCTCGAAGCACAAGCGCACCGTCGGCGACACCATCGACCTGTCCCTGCTGACCGACGGCCTGGAGGCCGAGCGCGAACAGGGCATCACGATCGACGTCGCCTACCGTTACTTCGCCACCCCGAAGCGCAAGTTCATCATCGCGGACACGCCCGGCCACGAGCAGTACACCCGCAATATGGTGACCGGCGCCTCGACCGCGGATGCCGTGATCATCCTGGTCGACGTCTCGAAGGTGAAGCTGGGCGACGATGGCAGCGTCGAGCTGCTGACGCAAACGAAACGCCACTCGACCATCGCCAAGCTGCTGCAGATCGAGCACGTGATCGTGGCCGTCAACAAGATGGACCTGGTGAACTACGACCGCAGCGTCTACGACCGCATCGTCGGCGCCTACACCGAATTCGCCAACAGCCTCGGCCTGCAGGACATCACCGCGATCCCGCTGTCGGCGCTGGCCGGCGACAACGTGGTCGAGAAGACCGACAACATGCCGTGGTACGAAGGCCCGACCCTGATCGAGCTGCTGGAATCGATCAGCGTCTACGACGAAACCCACGACGCTCCCTTCCGCTTCCCGGTGCAGCTGGTGGCGCGCCACAACGGCCACGAAGCCAACGACTTCCGCGGCTACATGGGCCGCATCGAGTCGGGCAAGGTCTCGGTGGGCGACAAGCTGGTGGTGCAGCCGTCTGGCGTCGAAGCCACGGTCAAGGAGATCCAGACCTTCGACGGCGGCCTGAAGACCGCGGTGGCCGGCCAGTCGATCACCCTGCTGCTGAACGAATACGTGGACATCTCGCGCGGCGACGTGCTGGCCGGGGCCGCACAACCGGCCACCCTGCTCAAGCAGGTGAAAGCCGACGTCTGCTGGATGGCCGACGAGCCGCTGGACGTGCGCCGCAAATACTGGATCAAGCACGGCACCCGCCAGACCATGGCCAAGGTGAAGGCAATCGAGAACATCCTCGACGTGAACACCCAGCAGCGTCATGCGGCGGAAGGCTTGAAGCTGAACGACATCGCCCGCATCGAGCTGGCCGTGCAGCAGCCGCTGGCTGCGGATGCGTATGAGGATATTCGTGCGACCGGGGCTTTCATCCTGATCGATGAAGTGACCCATCAGACGGTGGCTGCGGGTATGATTCGCTTGAGCGAATAATTTGCAACGACGGCTACCAACTGGAACCAAGAGAAAACATGGCAGTGCTGGGAAAGGTATATCTGATCGGAGCCGGTCCCGGCGCGGCTGACCTCATCACCGTACGCGGCGCACGCCTGCTGGCCCAGGCCGACGTCGTGCTGTACGACGCCCTCGTCACGCCCGACATGCTGGAACTGTGCGCCGAGGCCGAGAAGATCTCGGTCGGCAAGCGTTCCGGCCAGCGCTCCACCGCCCAGGTCCATATCAACGAACAGCTGGTCGAATGCGCGCGGCGCTACCGGATGGTGGTGCGCCTGAAGGGTGGCGATCCGATGCTGTTCGGGCGCGCCGACGAGGAGTTGCGCGCCCTCGAGGAAGCCGGCATCGAAGTCGAGGTCGTCCCCGGCATCACCACGGCGGTGGCGGCGGCGGCGGCCACCCGGCAGCCGCTCACCAAGCGCGGGGTGGCGCGCAGCGTCGCCTTCTTCACCTCGAGCACCGCGCCCGACCAGCCGGAACATGCCGCCCTTCCCGAGACCGACACCATGGTGCAGTACATGGGCGGACGCGAAGCCGCCGCCACCGCCGAGCGCCTGCTCGGCCAGGGGCGCCGCCCCGACCTGCCGGTGGTCGTGATCGAAAACTGCAGCCGCCCCGACCAGCGCATCCTGCGCCTGACCCTGTCCGACCTGGCCCACGGCCTGGACATGGCCCACGGCCCGGTGCTGGTGATGATCGGCGAAGCCCTGCAACGCCGGCCCCACCAATCCCCAGATTAAAAACTGCCAGGGCAAGGCGCATTCGCCGCAGCGGCGGACCGCGAAGACAATACGCTAGCACGGCGAGCCAAATGCAACGCCACCATACAAGTCCCCCCGACTAAAAACTCCCAGGGCAAGGCGCATTTGGCGAGGACAGTACGCTAGTACGACGAGCCAAATGCAACGCCGCCATGGGAGTTTTTAGCCGTGCCAGGGCGTGTAGTCGATGCCGTTCTGGATAGCGCCGATCACCTGCGCCTGGTTCTCCGCGCTCTCGCTGAAGTCGACCAGCACCTGGGCGCGCGATACGAGCTGGATCGAATGCAGCCAGAAATCGTAGCCGGCGGCGTCCGGCGTGCGGTGCAGCACGTTCGCATACAGCGCTTCCACGTATTGGGCATCGTTCGGGTTGGCGCCGTATTTATCGTGGAATTCGGCGCTCTCGATGAAGCTGTTCGCCACCTGCATCAGGGTATGGCCGCCGTCCATCGAATCGATCCAGTAGCCCAGGCCACCCTTGTCCGGCGTGCGGTTGAAGGCGGCCTGGTAGAGGCGATAGGCCTCGCCGGCATTGCCCTGGATGTCCAGCGCCAGGGTCTTGTCGCTGAACTGCACGCGCTCGACATTGGCCAGCATGGTCGTGCTGCCGTTCACGTAGTCGTACACCGAGACATTCGCACCGTCGGTCCACAGCTTGTAGTTGGTGCGCGTGTTGGCGAAGACCGCCGTGTCGATGCCTTCCTTGCCGTCCAGCAGACCGCCGCCGCCGCTTGCCGCCAGCATGTTGTTGCCGGCCGTGCCGGTCAGGTTCGATGCCGCCGGCAGGCTCGGCGTGATCGCCACCGGCGTACCCGGGGTGGTCGCGGCCGGCGCGCTGGGGACGGTCACGACCGGGGCAGGTGCCGGCGGCGTGCTCACCACCGGCGTCGCCGGGATCACCGGCGTGGTGACTGTCGATGCCGGGTCGCCGGCGGTGTCGCCGGCATGCGAATTCTGTGCGCTGTCCTGCACCGGCGCGGCCGGCGTCCCCGAGTAGACGCGCGCTTCGACCGACACGCCGCCCGCCTGGCTGTCGACCCAGGCCGCGGCAAAGCCGCCGTTGGCCAGCGCCACCAGGTCCGGACTGGTCTGGTCGCCGGCGCGCATCTGGTTGATCCCGAATTCCTGGACGTCGACCGGGCTGCCGTCGGCGCCGAAGCGGCGGCCGAAGATGCCGCTGCCGTCGTAGTCGCCGCTCTGCGACTGCCAGGCGACCACGAAGCCGCCGTCGGGCAGCGCGGTCACCGCGGCGTCGTAGCGGCCGCCGCCGGACTGCATGTTCGCCTGCGTCGCCGCGCCCAGCGCGTGGCCGGTGCTGTCGTAGACCTTGAAGAAGATGTCGCTCATCGAGTAGCCGAGCGGCTCGTTGACATAGCTGTCCCAGGCCACCACGAAGTTGCCGTTTGCGAGCGTGGTCAGGTGCGGCAGCGGGGCCGCGGTCGCCAGGCTGGCCGCGTAGCCGTCGCCGTTGACGACGAAGGCCTGGTTCGAGGCGCTGGTGGCGGCGTACACATTGCCGTCGTTGATCTCGCCCCAGGACACCACATAGCCGCCCTGCTTCAGCGCCGACAGGCTCGGGCTGAAGGCCGAGGACAGCGCGCCGTAGTCTTTCTGCGCGCCGGCCAGGGAACCGTCGGCGGCGGCCAACTGCACGTGGACTGCGCCGCCGCTGCGCCAGCCGACCGCGAAGGAACCGTCGGCGAGGGTGGTCAGCGCCGGCATGGCGGCATCAAAGCTGGCGCTCCCGTCCAGCACGTGTTCGGCGCCGGCGCTGCCGTTGGCCTCGATCACGCGGTAGGCGATGCGGGTGGCGCTGCCGTCGTTCACGGAATAGGCGACCACGAAGCGGCCGTTGCCGAGCGCCGTCACCGCCGGCTCGCCTTCGAGTTTGGCGTCGCCGCTCGGCGTCAGCGCGAAGGCCGCACCGGTGGCGGCGCCGCTGGCATCGCGCATCTGCGCCCACAGGCCGGCCCCCAGACCGCCCGCCACCGGAGCGCCGGCCGCGGTGTCACCGCCCTGCCAGACGGCGACGAAGCCGCCGTTCGACAGTGTCGCCAGCGACGGATTGGCGGCCCAGGCATTGCTGGCCGCGCCGAGTTTCAGGTCGTTGCCGAAGCCCGTCAGGTCCTGCGTAATGCCATCCTGCACGGTATAGCTCAGGATGCTGGCGACGCCCTCGCCCGCTTTCGGATTGCCGTTGGCGTCGAGCTGGTAGCGGTCGTAGTAATGCACCGTCACCGTCGCCGACAGGCCGGTGGCCGGGAGCTGGGCGGCATCGGCGATCACCAGGCGCGCCGAGGAGTCGGTGGCCGGGTTGTAGGCGATCGAGAACAGGCCGGGAGTCGACTGGCTGTCGATCACCCAGCGTCCGCCGGTCGGCGAACCGGTGTCGATCGGGGACAGCTGGTCGACCACCGCGCCGGCCTGCATGGTCGAGAACATCGTGTCGTTTTCGCCGGTGAGGCCACCGGGCGCATTGTCGACGATGACCGTGTTGTCGCTCGAGACCACGCTGCCGTCAGCCAGCTTGTAGTGGGCGCTGAAGGTGTTCGACGAGGTCGTGTCGGTGCTGCCGTCGAGGAAGCGCCACAGGGTGCCGCTCGCCTGGACATAGCTGCCCTGGCCGTCGACCGGCAGCGTGTACGGGTTCCAGGTCTTGCCGTTGTCGTAGCTGTACTGGAGCTGGCCGCGCGACAGCTGCTGCCCGGCGGCGCTGGCGATATCGAATGCAACCGCCGTCACGGCGGAAGACGATGCGCCCGATGCCACGGTGGTGCCGGCATAGGTCCAGGCAGGGCTGCCCCAGGTCGGGCGGACGTAGATGGTGGTCGAGGGGGAGGTCATGGGAATCAGGAGCGGGGCGATATCCGCTATGATTCCCTACGGCAAATTTAAATTCAATGAGGAAATTGTTTTCCGTGCGGGAAGTTCACCGAAAACCAACGAAAGATTAGCCTGGAAACAACTCAGTTAGCGAAAAAGATTGCATCGACTGCAAGTCAGTTAACGAACAGCATAGATGGATCAACCAGGAAGGGCGCCCACGCAATAGGCCGCCATGGCCGCCAGCACGTCCGGGTCTTCGCCGACCGCGGGCACTGTCGAAAAGCTTACGTCGGGATGGGCGGCGCGCAGTTCCTCGACCAGGCGCGGGAGGTCGCGCAGCAGGTGGCCGCCCTGCCCCAGGAAGATTGGAACGATGGTGATCTCGCGTATGCCGCGCGCGGTGAGCAGCGCCGCCTCTTCCGGCAGGCTGGGCGTCATCAGCTCGAGGAAGGCCAGCGAGACCGCGACGTCGGGCCGCTGCCCGGCGGTGAGCTCGCGCAGCCGCTGGAAAGGCGCGGCCCAGGAAGCGGCGCGGGCGCCGTGGGCGAACAGGATCAGGGCACGATCGGAATGCGGTTCCACGATGGTCTCCCTAACGCCGCTCGACCCAGCGCAGGGCGCCCAGCGCGAGCAGCAGGAACAGCAGGCTGGGCGCGACCGCCGTCATGAAGGCCGGCCAGGTCGACAGCATGCCGATGTGCGAGAACAGGTTGTCGATCAACATGAAGCTCACGCCGATCATGATGCCGACGAAGATCTTGAAGCTGACCCCGCCGCTGCGCACCTGCAGGTAGCCGAAGGGCAGCGCCAGCGCCATCATCACGAAGATCGACAGCGGGCCGATCAGCTTGCGCCAGAAGGCGATCTTGAAGCGCTCGGTTTCCTGGCGGTTCTCGGCCAGGTGGCGCGTGTAGACGGCCAGTTCGTTGGCCGACATGCGCTCCGGATCGGAACGCGACACCGACAGGATCTTCGGCGTGATCTCCGATTCCAGGTCGAGGGTCGGGATCTTGCGCGTGGAAACGGCGGCGGTGTCCTGGCCGAAGCTGTTCTGGATGGTCTGGCCGTTCGGCAGCGGCGCGCCCGGTGCGGGCAGCGTGCGGCTGTTGGTGAACTGGGTCTCGGTCACGTTCTGCAGGCGCCAGGTGTGGTTGCCGCCGAAGACGGCGCTGGCGGCCGTGATCAGCGCACGCATGCGCATATTGTTATCGAACTCGTAGAGGCGCACGTCCTGCAGCTGGCCGTCCGGGAGGATCTGGCGCGCGTTGAAGAAACGCGAACCGGTCACCGGGCCCTTCGGTCCGCCCTCGTGGATGGTGTCCTTGGTCCACATGCCGGAGCGGAATTCGGCCGACACGGTGGCGCCCTTGGCCGACAGGCGCAGGCGCTCGGCCAGCGGCGCCGTGCGCGGCGTGACCAGCTCGCCGAAGATGAAGGTGACGACCACGAACACGACGCCGATCTTGAACAGGATCCAGGCCGTCATCCGGGTCGACATCGATGAGGCGCGCATGATCGTGAATTCCGAGGTCTGGGCGAACTGCGCCATCGTGTAGATGGTGCCCAGCAGGGCCGCGATCGGCATCACGCGGTACATATTACCGGGCACCAGCATCAGCACGTAGAGCAGCGCGTGCTGGATCATGTAGCCGCCCTTGCCCACCGCCGGCAGTTCGCCGGTCAGGTCCATGAAGGCGGCCAGGGCCAGGAAGGCCACCAGCACGAAGGCCACGGCCTGGGCGATGTTGACGAAGAAGTAGCGCTCGAGGATCTTCATTTCGCGCCCTCCTTCGCGACGCCGCTCTGCAGGAGGCGGCGGCGCTTCCAGGCGTTCGCCAGCAGCAGCGGATGCCAGCGGTGGTGGATGTTGAGGCGCCAGGCGAACAGCCCCAGCGCGGCCAGCAGCACCAGCGCATGCAGCGGCCACCAGCCCATGCCGAAGGCGAGCTTGGCCTGCTTGACGGCCTGCTCGGCGGCCTTGGTCAGGTTCAGGTAGGTGAAGAAAATCAGCAGCGCCAGGATCAGGTTGGTCGAGGCGCCGGCGCGCGGGTTGACGAAGCCGAGCGGGATCGCCAGCAGCATCAGCACCAGGCACATGATCGGCGCGGTGATGCGGTACTGGAGTTCGGCATCGGCGTACTGGTTGCGCGGCATCGCCATCAGGGCCGGCGTCGACAGGCTCTCGACCTTGAGGTCGCCCATCACCGGGGCCTGGCTCGAGACCCGCATCCGGTAGCGTTCGAATTCCATCGACTGGAAGTCCGGCTTGCCGGGCGTGCCCTGGTAGCGCCGGCCGTTCTTCAGCACCAGGTACTGGCCGCCCTTGCCGTCCGGTTCGATCTGGCCTTCCTTGGCGACCACAGTGGTGTTCACACCCTGGTCGATGGTATTGACGAACACGTTCTGCACCACGGTCGAGGAACGCCCCGCGGAGCTTTCGACGAAGAACACGCGGTCGGCGGCGACCGATTCGCGGAACTGGCCGGGCGCGACGCGCTGCAGGTCTTCGCGCTTTTCGAAGCGTTCGGTGAACTCGTTGCTCTTGAGCTGGGCCCAGGGCATGGCGACCAGCGACAGTCCCGCCACCAGGATCGCGACCGGCAGGCCGAAGATCAGCACCGGCGCGATCCAGCGCGTGAGCGACTGGCCGGAGGCGAACCAGACGACCATTTCGGAGTCGCGGTAGCTGCGCGTGATCACGACCAGCACCGAAATAAAGCTGGTGAGGATCAGGATTGTTGGCAGATAATTCAGCACCGCAAAAGCGATCAGCGCAAGCACGTCGCCCGATGCGACCTTGCCTCCCGCGGCCCGGCCGAGGATGGTGATCAGGGTCCAGGTGACGAGGATGGAAAACAGGACGGTGAAGGTTGCGCCGGCGACGCTGGCCAATTCACGCTGTAGGGCGCGTCGGAAGATCATTCGATAGTTATAATTGCAGGTTAGGCACTGACGCGCGCATCGCCGATTCGCATGCCGCGGCCTCGAATAGACAAACGGAGAACCAAATGGACTTTAGCATAAAAGCATTCGACACAAAAAACACGCTGGCCGCAGCCAAATCCGGCTGCGTCGCAGTCGCAGTGTTCGAAAACAAGAAACTGTCGGAGGCCGCCAAAGCCCTCGACCTGAACGGCGAGATCGCTGCCGCCGTCAAGTCGGGTGATATCTCCGGCAAAGCCGGCACCACCCTTCTGCTGCGCGGCGTTGCCGGCGTTACCGCGGCCCGCGTGCTGCTGGTCGGCATGGGCGCCGACGAAGCCGTGAGCGAGAAGAGCTTCACCGGCGCCGTCAGCGCCGCCCTGAAGACCTTCGCCACGCTGGGCGCGCAGGATGCCATTATCGCATTCCCACTGGAGAATGTGAAAGACCGCGACCTGGCATGGGCAATCCGCAGCATCGTGGTTGCCGCCAACGAGGCCGAATTCCGCACCGACGCGCAAAAGAGCAAGAAGGATCCCCTGCCTTCCGGCGTGCGCAAGCTGGCCATCGCCGCCCCGCAGGCGAACGCGCAGCTGAAGACCGTGCTGGCCCAGGCCCAGGCGATCGCCAACGGCATGAACCTGACCAAGGAACTGGGCAACCTGTCGCCGAACGTCTGCACCCCGACCTACCTGGCCAACACCGCCAAGAAGCTGGCCGCCGACCACGGCTTCGACATCGAAGTCCTGGAGCGCAAGCAGCTCGAGGCGCTCAAGATGGGCAGCTTCCTGTCGGTCACCCGCGGCAGCGACGAAGCGCCCAAGTTCATCGTCCTGAAGCACAACGGCGGCAAGAAGAACGAGGCGCCGGTGGTCCTGGTCGGCAAGGGCATCACCTTCGACACCGGCGGCATCTCGCTGAAGCCGGGTCCGAACATGGACGAAATGAAGTACGACATGTGCGGCGCCGGCTCGGTGCTGGGTACCTTCCGCGCGATCGGCGAGATGGGTCTGAAGCTGAACGTGGTCGGCATCGTGGCCGCCTGCGAGAACATGCCGTCGGGTCACGCCACCAAGCCGGGCGACATCGTCACCGCGATGAACGGCACCACCATCGAGATCCTGAATACCGATGCCGAAGGCCGCCTGATCCTGTGCGACGCCCTGACCTACGCCGAGCGCTTCAAGCCGGCCGCCGTGATCGACATCGCGACCCTGACCGGCGCCGTGATCGTCTCGCTGGGCCACCACACCTCGGGCCTGTTCACCCGCGACGATGATCAGCACAACGCCCTGGCCGACGAGCTGATGGACGCCGGCAAGCAGACCGGCGACACCGCCTGGCGCCTGCCGATCGGCGAGCAGTACAACGAGCAGCTGAAGTCGAACTTCGCCGACCTGGCCAATATCGGCACCCCGGGCGGCGCCTCGATCACCGCGGCCTGCTTCCTGGAGAACTTCACCCGCAACTACACCTGGGCTCACCTGGACATCGCCGGCACCGCCTGGAAGTCGGGCGCGGCGAAAGGCGCCACCGGACGTCCGGTGCCGCTGCTGACGACTTTCCTGTTGAACCGCGTGTAATTGCTACGCCGCCCCACGCGACGTCGCCCCCGCGCAGGCGGGGGCCCAAGTTCGTAGTGCCCTGGTTACGTTTGAAGCTGGCGGTATGCGTATAAACTTGGATCCCCGCCTGCGCGGGGACGACGCACTTTCTCAGAAAATGGGCGTAGCGGAATCCCCCACCCCATGCTCCCCTTCGCCAGGCTTAGCCGGGCGCATGAACACCGTCAGGGTGGGAGCATAGGCGTAGTTGTTCTCGACATAGTCGCGCAGGCCCGCGGTAAAGAGGATGTTGCCGACCAGGCGGTTGGCCTTGTAGTGGGCGCCCCACCACTCATCGGCGCTGCCGACGCCGTCGCGCTTGCAGTAGACGGCCAGCGGCTTGCTGCTGCGGGTCACCGTCACCCGTCCGGGCGCGACCACGAACCAGCGGCCGATGTCGTTCGCCAGCAGGCAGCCGACGCCGGTCACTTCGCGATGTTCGAGAATGGCGTGCACCTCCACCTGCTGCTCCGGGGAGTCGCCGTTGATGCCGCCGCTGCCCACGCAGCCCGCCAGGCAGGCGCCCAGCGCAAGCAATAAAACTTTCTTCATGCACCGTCCGCGGCAAAGCGCGGCAGGCGCACGCCGTCGACCTCGACCGTTTCGAAAAAGACGTGCTTCGGCCGGACCCAGGTCCTGCCGTCCTCGCCACGGTAGACGATCACCGGCGTATGATCCGCCTCGAGCACGGCCTCGCAGACCAGCTCGTAGACCCCGCCCTTGTAGTGGCGGTAGCGCATCAGGTCTGTTCTGCGACCTGGCGGCTCTGGTTCTGGTTCTGGCTCTGGCTCTTTTTCTTCAGGCTCTGGATGACCCGCACGATGCCTTCGACGCCTGCACTCTCGTCGAGCGCACTGAAGGCATCCAGGACCTCGTTCAGCACGCGGTTGCGCACCGCAGCCTCGTCGGCCAGCATGACCGGGGCCTTGTCCTCGGCCGGCGCGAATTTCTGCACCTGCTGGGCCTGCTGCGCCTCGAGGGCCTTGCTGCCGTGCGTCAGCGCGGCCTGCCAGATCAACCAGCGGCGCTGGGTTTCATATACCAGGTACTCTTCCGGCTTATCCTCACGGCGCCGGACAATGTGGCCATCGCGTTGGGCCCATGCTTCGAATGCTTGACGCATTGCTGTCCTTTACAAAAGCTGTGTGCAAATCCTGCTTGCGGATCCGCGATCGTTACACACCTGCCAGTGGCCGGAGCGGTTCCGGCCCGGGCAACCCTAACAAAGCAATGAATTGCCAGGAGATACTTGACTTCAAAGAAATGTGCAAATACTACACTAAAATTGGCCTACTGCAACTTTTTCTTCCCGAATGAAAAAAGATACGAAATCGTTCCGCGTCTTGCCCCGATTGTTACATCTTGTCACAGTCAGGCCGTGTTTGCCAGACCTGTCATATGTTTTTCTTATCGAGCAATGATTTTACGTCATCACCATTGCATTTTCTACAAATTATTGCAATTGCGCATGGTTTCAAAAGGAAACCCTCCACAAATACAACAGGTAGCTGAAATTGCCTTACCGTCTCGCAACCGAGGTAAAGCAACATTCATTCCTCCTTGAAGAAATTTCATAAAATCAAATAGTTAGCGTTTTCCCTTTAAAGGATTTCCGCTGTCCTGTAAGTAATTCCGACAGGCATCGACTAAAGACGTTCTCATAAGCCGGTTGAGCTATTAAGATGCAGGTCTGTTTGATCTTTCGACGCCCACATTAATGAAAATTGCCACCTGGAACGTAAACTCCCTCAAAGTGCGCCTGCCGCACCTGCTGCAATGGCTTGCCGCCAATCCGGTCGACGTGCTCTGCATCCAGGAAACCAAGCTCACCGACGACAAATTCCCCGTCGCAGAGATCAACGCCTCCGGCTACGAGGTCGCCTTCACCGGCCAGAAGACGTATAACGGGGTTGCCATCCTCTCCCGCCATCCGCTGAGCGACGTGGTGCGCAACAACCCGCACTTCCCGGACGAGCAGCAGCGCCTGATCGCCGCCACCGTGCAGGGCGTGCGCATCATCTGCGCCTATGTGGTGAACGGCCAGGCGGTCGGCTCCGACAAGTACGCCTACAAGATGGCCTGGCTGTCCGCCCTGCGCGAGTGGGTGAAGGAAGAGATGGCGGCGCATCCGGACTTCGCGATCCTGGGCGACTACAACATCGCGCCGGACGACCGCGACGTCCACGATCCGGCCGAGTGGGAAGGCCAGATCCACTGCTCCGAACCGGAGCGCGAAGCCCTGCGCGCGCTGTTCGGCCTGGGGCTGACGGACGCCTTCCGGCTGTTCGAACAGCCGGAAAAGCAGTACAGCTGGTGGGACTACCGGATGATGGCCTTCCGCCGCAACCGCGGCCTGCGCATCGACCACATCCTGCTGTCGCCGGGCCTGGCGCAGCGCTGCACCGCCTGCACGATCGACCGCGAACCGCGCAAGTGGGAGCAGCCTTCGGACCACACCCCGGTCATCGCAACGCTCGACTGAACAGCGGCGGTATCTCCTCGGCGGCGGCCGGCTTCGCGAACAGGTAGCCCTGAAGATAAGCGCAGCCGTGCTGGCGCAGCAGGTCCATCTGGCCCTCGGTCTCCACGCCTTCGGCCACCACCGACAGCTGCAGGCTGCCGGCCAGCGCCATGATGGCGGCGACGATCGCCTGGTCTTCGCTGCTCGATTCCAGGTCGCGCACGAAGGCGCGGTCGATCTTGATCTTGTGGACCGGGAAGCGCTTCAGGTAGGCCAGGCTCGAATAGCCGGTGCCGAAGTCGTCGATCGACAGGCGGATGCCCATCTTCGAGATCTGCCCCAGCGTCTCCAGGGTCTGCTGGCCGTGCTGCATCAGCGCGGTCTCGGTGATCTCGAATTCGAGCAGGCTCGGGTCGATGCCGGTATCAATGAGGATGCGGCGGATCGATTCGATCAGGCCGCGCTGCATGAACTGGCGCGCCGACAGGTTGATCGCCAGCGGCACCGCCGGCAGCCCCGTGCGCTGCCACGCCACCGCCTGTTCGCAGGCGGCGCGGATCACCCACTCCCCCACCGGCACGATCAGACCGTTCTCCTCCAGCATCGGGATGAAATCGTCGGGCGCGACCAGGCCGTGGCCGGGACGGCGCCAGCGCAGCAGCACTTCCAGGCCTCTCACGCTGCGCTCCCGCATGCAGACGATGGGCTGGTAGAACAGCGTGAATTCATGGCGTTCGAGGGCCCCGCGCAGGCTGGTCTCGAGTTCGAAATGGCGCGCCGCCGCCACGTTCATGCGCTCGGCGAAGAACTGGTAGTTGTTGCGGCCCGAGGCCTTGGCGTGGTACATCGCGGCGTCCGCCTTGCGCATCAGGGTCTCGACGTCTTCGCCGTCGTCCGGGCACAGGCAGATGCCGATCGAGGGCGAGATATGCAGGCTGCGGCCTTCGAAGCGCACCGGCTCGGCCAGCGCACCGATGATCTTCTCGCCGACCAGCGCGCATTCCTCGGCCGCGCGCACGCCCGGCACCAGCACCACGAATTCGTCGCCGCCCAGGCGCGCCACGGTGTCGACCGCGCGCACCACCTTGCACAGGCGGTTCGCGACTTCCTTCAGCAGGTGGTCGCCGGTCAGGTGGCCGAGCGAATCGTTGATGGTCTTGAAGCGGTCCAGGTCGATGAACATCACGGCCAGCTTGCGGCCCTCGCGGCGCGCCGCCAGCATCGCCCGGTCCAGGCGTTCGGAGAGGAGCGCGCGGTTCGGCAGCCCGGTCAGGGCGTCGTGGTAGGCCATGTGGTGGACCCGTGCCTCGGCCTGGCGGCGCTCGACGATCTCGGCCTGCAGCAGCCGGTTTGCGCCGGCCAGTTCGGCGGTACGCTCGTGGACCCTCACTTCGAGTTCGTCGCGCGCGCGGCGCAGGGCGTCGGCCGCCTCGCGCTGGTCGGTGACGTCGTCGATCAGCCAGACGCTGCGGCCGCTGCTCTCGGCCAGGTCGAAAGGCCGGCCCGACAGGCGCGCCCAGAAGCGCGTGCCGTCACGCCGCATCAGCTGGTATTCGGCCATGTGCACACGCCCGGCCGCGAAGTCGGAGCGGGTCTGGCGACGCGCCTCGTCCCAGCTGGCGGCGTCCGGATAGAGCGCGCGCACCGAGGTGCCCTCGATCGCGGCGCCGGGATAGCGGAACAGCTCTTCCATCTTGCGATTGCAGCGCAGCGTGCGCCCGTGCTCGACCACCGCGATGCCCAGCACCGCGTTGTCGAGGATGGCCTGGTTTTCCAGCAGGGCGTTGCGCAGCGATTCCTCGTCGCACTTCTGGCGGGTGCGGTCCTCGATCATCCAGATCGTACCCTTGGCCGGCGCCTCACGGTTGATCGCATAGCCGATCAGCCTGGCCCACATCGGCGTGCCGTCCTTGCGCACCATGGTGCTCTCGGCCTCGAAGGGCTTGCCCTGCCCGAGCACGCTGTAGGCCGCCACGCCCAGCGCGTCGAAAGACTGGTCGTCGGCATACAGGATCCGCGTCAGCCGTTCCAGGGTTTCGCCCTCCCGGTAGCCGAACATGCGATCGAAGCTGCTGTTGGCGCGCGTGATGACGCGTTCGCGGGTGAAGAAGATGCCGATCGAGGCGTTGGTCATGATCGCCTGCACCTCGATCAGGGCCTGGTGCGCCTCGGTGACGTCTTCCAGGATCCAGATCGTGCCGGCCTCGCGCGAGGTCATGTCGACCGCCTTGGCGCGGATGCGGCACCAGATCAGCGAGCCGTCGCGGCGGCGCAGCTGGATCTCGGCCTGTTCGAACAGCTCGCCGGCGGCCAGGACCTGGATCGCCTTCTCCATGAAGGCTGCGTACTGCGTCCGCGAGAAGAAGAACTCGACCGGGTCGCGTCCGACCAGCTCGCAGGCATCGTAGCCCAGCATCTGGGCCATGCGCGGATTGCAGGACTTGACCATATGCGGCAGGGTGACGACGATGCCGACCGGGGCGTGTTCGAGCACCGCGGCCTGCTCCAGGCGGGCGCGCTGGTCGGCCTGGCCAGTGCCGGGCAGTTCGCCGAACACGAAGGTGGCGCCGGCAATGCCGGCGTCCGGCGGCAGCGGCCGCGCCCTCACCTCGACCGGCACTTCGCGCGCGCCGGCAGCCATCACGCCGCTCCAGCGCCGTTCGCCGCCCGGCGCCAGGGCGGTCTCGTGCAGCGCCTGCGGGACGCTGCGCTCGCAGAACAGCGCCGGCAGCGTGCGGCCCTCGATCGGCGCACCGAGCAGCCGCTCGAGCGCCTCGTTGGCCGCCCAAATCATCCCCTGCGCGTCGCAGGCGCATGCCGGCGCCGCGAGCAGCGCCAGCGCTTCGGCCACCAGGGCCGGTTTGCTCGTTACACGATCCATCCCTTGTTCCAGTCTCCGGGTCCGTCCATGGGACCTCTATTTCCCATGGGAATCATAAACCACAAATCACCGGAAATATCAAACTGGCAAAAAAAAGGCCCGCCGTGTTGTACGGCGGGCTCATCGGCTGAATGCGCTCCTGGAGTCGCTCTTAGAAAGCGTCGCCGGGGATGCGTACCCAGCCCTCCATCAGCACACGGGCGCTGCGGCTCATCACGGCCTTTTTGACGACCCAGTCGCCATCCACCTGCCCGGCCTGGGCGCCGACGCGCAGGGTGCCGGACGGGTGGCCGAAACGCACGGCCTCGTGCGCACGGCCGCCGGCGGCCAGGCTGACCAGGGTGCCGGGAATCGCCGCCGCGGTGCCGATCGCCACCGCCGCCGTGCCCATCATCGCGTGGTGCAGCTTGCCCATCGAGAGCGCGCGCACCAGCAGGTCGATGTCGTGCGCTTTCACCTGCTTGCCGCTCGACGCCGTGTAATCGGCGGGCGGCGCGACGAAGGCGACCTTCGGCGTGTGCTGGCGGCGCGCGGCTTCCTCCACGTGCGCGATAAGGCCCATGCGCATGGCGCCGTGGGCGCGGATCGATTCGAACATCGCCAGCGCCTTCGGGTCGCCGTTGATGTCGTCCTGCAGCTCGGTGCCCTTGTAGCCGACATCCAGAGCGTTCACGAAGATGGTGGGAATGCCGGCGTTGATCATCGTGGCTCTCAGGGTGCCGACACCGGGCACCTCCAGCTCGTCGACCAGGTTCCCGGTCGGGAACATCGAATTGCTCCCCCCTTCGCCGCCCTCGCCCTCCTCGGCCGCCGGGTCCATGAACTCGAGCTGCACTTCGGCCGCCGGGAAGGTCACGCCGTCCAGCTCGAAGTCGCCGGTTTCCTGGACCTGGCCATTGGTGACCGGCACGTGGGCGACGATGGTTTTCTGGATATTCGCCTGCCAGATGCGGATGGTGACGCTACCGTTTTCCGGAATGCGACCGGCGTCGATGAAACCGTTGGCGATGGCATAGGGGCCGATCGCCGCCGACAGGTTGCCGCAGTTGCCGCTCCAGTCGACGAAGGGCTTGTCGATCGAGACCTGGCCGAACAGGTAGTCGACGTCGTGGTCCGGGCGCGTGGCCTTGCCGACGATGACGGTCTTGCTGGTGCTGGAAGTGGCGCCGCCCATGCCGTCGATCTGCTTGCCGTAGGGGTCGGGGCTGCCGATCACGCGCATCAAGAGCTTGTCGCGCGCCTCGCCGGGGACTTGCGCCGCTTCGGGCAGGTCCCGGAGGCGGAAGAAGACGCCCTTGCTGGTGCCGCCACGCATGTAGGTGGCGGGGATTTTAATCTGTGGGACGTGGGCCATATGTGTTAGCTCCAAAACCGTCATTCCCGGCATTGCCGGGAATGACGGGTTCAATATCATGCAGCGACTTTGGTGGTCGCCAAAAAGTCCTGCGCAAACCGCTGCAGCACGCCGCCGGCCTCGTAGATCGACACCTCTTCCGCCGTATCCAGGCGGCAGATCACCGGCACCTCGACCGTCTCGCCGTTCTTGCGATGGATGACCAGCGTAAGCGTCGCGCGCGGCGTGCGCTCGCCCACCACGTCATAGGTCTCGGTACCGTCCAGGCCCAGGGTCAGGCGGGTGGTGCCCGGCTGGAATTCCAGCGGCAGCACGCCCATGCCGACCAGGTTCGTGCGGTGGATGCGCTCGAAGCCTTCGGCCACGATGGCTTCCACGCCCGCCAGGCGCACGCCCTTGGCCGCCCAGTCGCGCGAGGAGCCCTGGCCATAGTCGGCACCGGCCACCACGATCAGCGGCTGCTTGCGTTCCATATAGGTCTCGATCGCTTCCCACATGCGCGTGACCTGCCCTTCCGGCTCGATGCGGGCCAGCGAGCCGGCGCGCACGCTGCCGTCGGCATTGCGCACCATTTCGTTCTTCAGCGTTGGATTGGCGAAGGTTGCGCGCTGGGCCGTCAGGTGGTCGCCGCGGTGGGTCGCGTAGGAGTTGAAGTCCTCTTCCGGCAGGCCCATCTTGTGCAGGTATTCGCCGGCCGCGGAGTTCATCATGATGGCGTTCGACGGCGACAGGTGGTCGGTGGTGATGTTATCGCCCAGCACCGCCAGTGCGCGCATGCCTTTCATGGTGCGCTCGCCGGCCAGCGCGCCTTCCCAGTACGGCGGACGGCGGATATAGGTGCTCATCGGGCGCCAGTCGTACAGCGGCGACACGGCTTCTTCCGTCGTCTCCTGGCGCGCGAACATCACGTCGTACACATTGCGGAACTGCTGCGGCTTGACCGACTGCTCGACCACGGCGTCGATCTCGGCATCGCTCGGCCAGATGTCGGCCAGCCTGATCTCGCGGCCGGAGGCATCGACGCCCAGCACGTCCTTCTCGATGTCGAAGCGGATCGTGCCGGCGATCGCATAAGCCACCACCAGCGCCGGCGAAGCCAGGAAGGCTTGCTTGGCATAGGGGTGGATGCGGCCGTCGAAGTTGCGGTTGCCGGACAGGACGGCGGTCGCGTACAGGTCGCGCTCGACCACTTCTTTTTGAATGACCGGGTCCAGCGCGCCCGACATGCCGTTGCAGGTGGTGCAGGCAAAGGCGACGATGCCGAAGCCCAGCTTTTCCAGTTCCGGCAGCAGGCCCGCCTCTTCCAGGTAGAGCGCCACGGCCTTCGAGCCTGGCGCCAGCGACGATTTCACCCAGGGCTTGCGCAGCAGTCCCAGCTTGTTGGCGTTCCGCGCGATCAGGCCGGCGGCGATCATATTGCGGGGGTTGTTGGTGTTGGTGCAGCTGGTGATGGCGGCGATGATCACGGCGCCGTCCGGCATCAGGCCCGGCTCATTCTCGACCTTGCCGGCGATGCCCCGGGCCGCCAGTTCCGAAGTCGGCACGCGATTGTGGGGGTTGGAGGGTCCGGCGATGTTGCGCACCACGGTCGACAGGTCGAAATGCAGGGTGCGTTCGTACTCGACGTTCGCCAGGGTGTCGGACCACAGGCCCGCTTCCTTCGCATAGGTCTCGACCAGCTTCACCAGCTCGTCGTCGCGGCCGGTGAGCTTCAGGTACTTGATGGTCTGCTCGTCGATCGAGAACATGGCGGCGGTGGCGCCGTATTCGGGGGCCATGTTCGAGATCGTGGCGCGGTCGCCCAGGGTCAGGTTCGCCGAACCCTCGCCGAAGAATTCAAGATAGGCGGAGACGACTTTCGACTTGCGCAGGAATTCGGTCAGCGCCAGCACGATGTCGGTGGCGGTGATGCCGGGCTGCGGTTTCCCGGTCAGCTCGACACCGACGATGTCCGGCAGCCGCATATAGGAAGCACGGCCCAGCATGACGCTCTCCGCTTCCAGGCCACCGACGCCGATCGCGATCACGCCCAGCGCATCGACCATCGGGGTATGCGAGTCGGTGCCGACCAGGGTGTCCGGGAAGGCCACGCCATCCTTTACCTGGACCACGGGGCTCATGCGTTCGAGGTTGATCTGGTGCAGGATGCCGTTCCCCGGCGGGATCACGTCGACGTTCTGGAAGGCCTTCTTGGTCCACTCGATGAAGTCGAAGCGGTCTTCGTTGCGGCGGTCTTCGATGGCACGGTTCTTGGCGAAAGCGTCCGGATCGAAGCCGCCGCACTCGACCGCCAGCGAGTGGTCGACCACCAGCTGGGTCGGCACCACCGGGTTGACCAGGGCGGGATTACCGCCTTGCAGGGCGATGGCGTCGCGCAGGCCGGCCAGGTCGACCAGGGCGGTCTGGCCCAGGATATCGTGGCAGACCACGCGCGCCGGGAACCATGGGAAATCGAGGTCGCGCTTGCGTTCGATGAGCTGCTTCAGCGAAGGCACCAGGGCCTGCGGCTCGCAGCGGCGTACCAGGTTTTCGGCCAGCACACGCGAGGTGTAAGGCAGGCCGTCCCAGGCGCCCGGCTGGATTTCCTCGACTGCGGCCTTGGCGTCGAAGTAGTGCAGATTGGTCTGGGCGGCATCCTGTCCGCGCAGGGGTTTGCGATATTGGCTGTTCATGATGGATCAGGTGAAACCAGAGATAAGAGCAGGTGCTGCGTGGCGCAGTACCGGCCTTCGTGAAAGATGGCATCCGGCTGGACGCCGAATTGCTGGAAGCCGAGGCTGTCGTACAGGCGACGGGCCGGCGCGTTGTCCTCGTTGACCACCAGCGTGAGCTGCCGGATGTGGCCGAGCGAGCGGGCAAAGGCGATCAGATGCGCCGTCAGCAGTCGCCCGATGCCGGCGCCCTGATGCTCGCGCCCGACCATCAGGCTGTTCAGGCTGGCGACGTGACGCAGCCGCCTGCCCTCCTTGGCGCGCAGGCAGATGGCGCCGACCAGAAGTTCACGGTCGAAAGCGCCGAACCAGTGGTAGTCCGGCCTGGCAAGGCGCTCCGCATGCCAGGCGAGGGATTTGCCGAGCGCTTCTTCGTAGTCGGGACCGTGCGCGAACTGGAACTCGCGCAGGCTGGCCAGGCGCAGCTCGCGGTAGGCGGCTGTGTCGCTTGGGGTGAGTCGGCGGATAGTCGGATCGTTCATGTCATCCTTCGTCATCCCCACGAAAGCGGGGATGACGGCAGTGGTTTACTTACGCTCCGCCAGCGGCACGAACCTCAGATCCTCCGGACCGACATAGTTCGCGCTCGGACGAATGATCTTGTTGTCGATACGCTGCTCGATGATGTGTGCCGACCAGCCCGAGGTACGCGCGATCACGAACAGCGGCGTGAACATCGCGGTCGGCACGCCCATCATGTGGTAGGACACCGCCGAGAACCAGTCCAGGTTCGGGAACATCTTCTTCACTTCCCACATGACCGTTTCCAGGCGCTCGGCGATGTCGAACATCTTCATCGAACCGGCGCTCGCCGACAGATCGCGGGCTACTTCCTTGATCACCTTGTTGCGCGGGTCCGAGATCGTGTACACCGGGTGGCCGAAGCCGATCACGACTTCCTTGTTGGCGACGCGGTTGCGGATGTCGGCTTCGGCTTCGTCCGGGTTCTCGTAGCGCTTCTGGATCTCGAAGGCGACTTCGTTGGCGCCGCCGTGCTTCGGACCGCGCAGCGCGCCGATCGCGCCGGTGATGGCCGAGTAGATGTCGGAACCGGTGCCGGCGATCACGCGGCCGGTGAAGGTCGAGGCATTGAACTCGTGCTCGGCGTACAGTATCAGCGAAGTGTGCATCGCTTTCACCCACTCATCGGATGGCTTCTGGCCGTGCAGCAGGTGCAGGAAGTGACCGCCGATCGAGTCGTCGTCGGTCTCGACTTCGATGCGCTTGCCGTTATGGCTGAAGTGGTACCAGTACAGCAGCATCGAACCCGTTGACGCCATCAGGCGGTCGGCGATGTCGCGCGCCCCCGGGATGTTGTGGTCGTCCTTTTCCGGCAGGGTGCAGCCCAGCACCGAGACGCCGGTGCGCATCACGTCCATCGGGTGCGAGGCGGCCGGCAGGGCTTCCAGCGCGCTCTTCACCGCTTGCGGCAGGCCGCGCAACATCTTCAGCTTGGCCTTGTAGCCTTTCAGTTCGGCGGCGGTCGGCAGCTTGCCGTGCACCAGCAGGTAGGCGATCTCTTCGAATTCGGATGTGTCGGCCACGTCCAGGATGTCGTAGCCGCGGTAGTGCAGGTCGTTGCCGGAGCGGCCCACCGAGCACAGCGCGGTGTTACCGGCGGCGACGCCGGACAGGGCGACCGATTTCTTGGGTTTGAAAGTCGGGGTCTCGGTTTGGCTGGTCTGATCGGTCATGGTCTTGATATCTCCGTATTCGATGAATTATTTGGCTTTGTTCTGGGCAAACAGGGCATCGAGCTTCTGCTCGAAGCTATGGTAATCGATGCGGTCGTACAGTTCGGCGCGGGTCTGCATGGTGTCGACCACGCTCTTCTGGGTGCCTTCGCGGCGGATGGTCTCGTAGACGTTCTCGGCGGCCTTGTTCATGGCGCGGAAAGCCGACAGCGGATACAGCACGATGTCGACGTCGGCACCTTTCAACTCTTCGACGCTGAACAGCGGGGTCGCGCCGAATTCGGTGATGTTCGCGAGGATCGGCACCTTGACCGCCTTCTTGAACTGGGCGTACATCTCCAGGCTGGTGATCGCTTCCGGGAAGATCATGTCGGCGCCGGCTTCGACGCAGGCGACCGCGCGCTCCACGGCCTTGTCCAGGCCCTCGACGGCCAGCGCATCGGTGCGCGCCATGATGACGAAGTTGTCGTCGGTGCGGGCGTCGACGGCGGCTTTCACGCGGTCGACCATCTCGCCCTGGCTGACGATCTCCTTGCCCGGCCGGTGGCCACAGCGCTTGGCGCCGACCTGGTCTTCGATATGGCAGGCGCCGGCGCCGGCCTTGATCAGCGAGCGCACGGTGCGGGCCACGTTGAAGGCGGACGAGCCGAAGCCGGTGTCGATGTCGACCAGCAGCGGCAGGTCGCAGACGTCGGTGATGCGGCGCACGTCGATCAGCACGTCTTCCAGGCCCGAGATGCCGAGGTCGGGCAGGCCCAGGGAGCCGGCAGCCACGCCGCCGCCCGACAGGTAGATCGCGCGGTAGCCAGCGCGCTTGGCCAGCAGGGCGTGGTTGGCGTTGATCGCGCCGATCACCTGCAGCGGATGTTCTTCCTGCACGGCCTGGCGGAATTTGGCGCCTGCGGAGAGTTGGCTCATGTCCTCTTACCTTTCAATGATGCGTTGACGGGAATATGCCCTCACTAATGCAAACGGCGTGCCAAGCCAATCGCTGGCGCCTTGCCCCGTGTTTTCAAGCACTTGCGCCGTTTCGCCCTGCGTGTTTCGGCATCGATGTTTCACGAACGTTTCATTTTGAAACATCGTTGCGCAACACGCAAGCCTGGATCCTGTTCGCACAGCTGAGTTGCTCAGGCGTAGAATCCTCTGCGCAATTCCTTTTTGACAAAAACAACCAAGAGGATCTATGTGCGACATTCGTAAGGCCGGCCTGCTCGCCGGCATCGCCCTGCTCTGCTTCGGCGCCCATGCCGAACCGGTCGACGCCAACACCATCAACCGCATCGCCGACGAAGGCTATAACCGTGGCCAGGTCGTGAACCTGGCCGCCTACCTGAGCGACCGCATCGGCGGCCGCATGACCAATTCGCCGGCGATGCGCCAGGCGGAAAAGTGGACCCAGCAGATGTTCACGAGCTGGGGCCTGAAGAATGTCCACGCCGAAGGCTACGATTTCGGGCGCGGCTGGTGGATCGAATCCTCGAGCGTGCGCATGGTGGCGCCGCGGCCGCTGGCCCTGACCGCGATCCCGGTGGCCTGGACACCGGCGACCCGTGGCACCGTGAGCGCGACTATCGTGGTGGCGCCGGTCCGCAACGTGCGCGACCTGGCCCAGTACAAGGGCAAGGTGAAAGGCAGGATCGTGCTGGTCAGCTATCCGGAGGTGCCGAAGGACGACACCGGCGCCACCTTCAAGCGCTACGACGAGGCCGAACTGGGCAAGTTGTCGACCTACGACCAGCCGCACTACGATCCGGACCAGTCGTTCGACCTGTACAAGAAATACTTCGAGCAGGCGCGCGAGATCGACCGCTTCATGGCGGCGGAAGGAGCGGTCGCGCTGGTCAAGATGTCCTACCGTAACGGCGGCCTGGTGCAGGGCGAAGGCTACTTCCACCGCAAGGGCGACACCGTCTCCCTGCCCGAAGTCGAGATGGCGGCCGAAGACTACCGCCGCCTGGCGCGCCTGGCCAAGGTCGGCGAAGTGAAGCTCGAACTGAACAGCAATGTCCACTTCGACGACCGCGACACGAACGCCTACAACATCCTGGCCGAGATCCCGGGCAGCGATCCCCAGGCCGGCTACGTGATGGCCGGCGCCCACCTCGACAGCTGGGTGGCCGGCGACGGCGCCGCCGACAACGGCGCCGGCTCGGTGGTGGTGATGGAAGCGGCGCGCATCCTCTCGCAGCTGGGCGTGAAGCCCAAGCGCACCATCCGCTTTGCGCTGTGGTCGGGCGAGGAACAAGGCCTGCTGGGCTCCCTCGCCTATATCAAAAATCACATCGCGACCCGCCCGCGCCCGAGCAATCCGGAGCACGCCAAACTGCCCGAATTCATGTGGGAGACCTACCCGGTCACGCCGCTGCCCGGCTATGACGAGATGGCCGCCTACTTCAACCTCGACAACGGCTCGGGCAAGATCCGCGGTATCTATGCCGAGGGTAACTTCGCGGCGATACCTGTGCTGAAGAACTGGCTCGCTCCCTTCGACAGCCTGGGTGCGAACAAGGTCGTGGCCAAGAAGACCGGCGGCACCGACCACCAGATCATGGCCGGCATGGGCCTGCCCGCCTTCCAGTTCATCCAGGACCCGCTCGACTACGGTTCGCGCGTGCACCATTCGAACCTCGACACCTTCGACCACCTGCGCACCGAAGACCTGCGCCAGGCCGCGGTGATCATGGCCACCGTGCTGCTGCAGGCGGCCGAGAGCGACACACCGATGCCGCGCAACGTGCTGCCGAAGCAGCCGACGCCGACCGATCCCTTCCACTACCGCGATCCGGCCAAGGAATGAGGATGAGGCGCGCATACGCATCGCTTGCCTGCGCGCTGCTGCTGGCCGGTCCGGGTGCGAACGCCCGGGCCGACGGCATCGCCAGCCGCGCCGAGGCGGTGAAGATCGTCGCCGACATGCGCCGCATCGTCACCCCGCAGGGCATCGAAAGGACGCAGGCGGTCAGGATCGGCGGCATCGAGCAGTGGATCAGTGTGCGCGGCGCCGACCGCCGCAACCCGGTGCTGCTGATGCTGCACGGCGGCCCGGGCTATGTGGCGATGCCGACCAGCTGGTACTTCCAGCGCGGCTGGGAAGAGTATTTCACGGTCGTGCAATGGGACCAGCGCGGCGCCGGCAAGACCTATGCCGCCAACGATCCGGGCAAGGTAGCGCCGACCATGACCCGCGCCCGCATGCTGGCCGACGCCGAGGAGATGGTGGCCTGGCTGCGCAAGGAATTCGGCAAGCAGCGCATCTACGTGATGGGGCACTCATGGGGCAGCTCGCTCGGTATCGAACTGGCGCAGCGCCATCCTGACTGGCTGCACGCCTATATCGGCATCGGCCAGATCACGGATGCGCCGGAAAGCGAGCGGCGCGGCTGGCGCTTCGCGATGGATGCGGCGAAGAAGGAGAACAATCTCGAGGCGGTGCGCGAGCTGGAATCGATCGCGCCCTACGCCCAGCCGGGCAAGCAGGTAGCACTGAAGGACCTCTACCTGCAGCGCAAATGGCTGGGCCGCTACGGCGGCGCGGTGTACGGCAGGACCGGCTTCGACGCCGAGGCGGCCGCGGTGAAGTTGTCGCCGGAATACACGGATGCGGATTTGAAGACCATCTGGGACGCCACCGAATTCTCGTCCAGCCGGCTGCTGGCGGAGACGATCTCGATGGACTTCAGCGGCTACACGACATTCCGCTGCCCGATCCTGATCTTCAACGGACGGCACGACTACAACGTGTCCTCATCGGCCACCGCAGAATGGTTCGGGAAGGTGAAGGCGCCGTCGAAGCGGCTGGTGTGGTTCGAGCATTCGGCCCACGAGATCTTCAACGAGGAGCCGGGGAAGACCCTGGTGTCGCTGGTGCGCCATGCGCGGCCGTTTGCGGAGAAGGCGGGCGACGTCGCGCCCTGACGCAGCTTCAGCGGCGCTGCTGGAAGACCAGCGTGTTTCCGCTCGGGTCGTCGACGTAGAATTCGCGGGTGCCCCAGGTCTGCTCGAGCGGGCCGGCGTGCACCGGCGAATCCGGCCGGGTGGGCGGATTCAATCCGCGCGCGACGAAGCCTGAAAACAGGGCATCCACGTCCTCGCACAGGACGATGACGCTGGAATGGCCGAAGCGGCCTTCCCCGGGCGTCAGGTTCAGGTGCAGCTCTTCCTTGCCCCTGGCCAGGCCCGCGTAGCACGCGGATTCCCCGGGCCAGCTGAAGCGCAGCTCGAAATCGAGCACGCGCGTATAGAAGGCGATGGCTTCCTGGATGTCGCGCACGACCAGTATCGGTATCATCTTCCCCGCCCCTTCCCAAATAAAGAACCCGAAGGCCGGAAACCGGCTTTCGGGTTCAGTGTACAGCAGCGGCGGATCAGTGTGCCGATGCGGCGGCGGCGCCGATACCAGTCTCCGAACGCACTTCCTGCGCCTCGAAACCAGCCTTGTCGATCGCCGCGCGCGGGCTCTTGTCGGTGATCGAGAACAGCCACACGCCCACGAAGCCGACGATCATCGAGAACAGGGCCGGCGAGGTGTACGGGAAGATCTCGGTCTTGTTGTGGAAGACGTCGACCCACACCGATTTCGACAGCACGGTCAGGCCCACGGCCGTGATCAGGCCCAGGAAGCCGCCGATGGTGGCGCCGCGGGTGGTGCACTTGCTCCACAGGACCGACATGAACAGCACCGGGAAGTTGGCCGAGGCGGCGATCGCGAAGGCCAGCGACACCATGAAGGCGACGTTCACGGTTTCGAACACATAGCCCAGGCCCACGGCGATGATGCCGAGGATGATGGTGGTGATCTTCGAGACGCGCAGTTCGCTGCCCGGGGCCGGCTGGCCCTTCTTGATGACGGTGGCGTAGATGTCGTGCGAGACGGCCGAGGCGCCCGACAGGGTCAGGCCGGCCACCACCGCGAGGATGGTCGCGAAGGCCACGGCCGAAATGAAGCCGAGGAAGACGTCGCCGCCGACCGCGTTCGCCAGGTGCACGGCCGCCATGTTGTTACCGCCCAGGAGCTTGCCTGCCGCATCCTTGAAGGCCGGGTTGGTACCGACCAGCACGATCGCGCCGAAGCCGATGATGAAGGTCAGGATGTAGAAGTAGCCGATCCAGGTGGTGGCCCACAGCACCGACTTGCGCGCTTCCTTGGCGCTCGGGACGGTGAAGAAGCGCATCAGGATGTGCGGCAGCCCGGCGGTGCCGAACATCAGCGCCATGCCGAAGGAGATGCCGGAGATCGGGTCCTTGATGAAGTTACCCGGGCCCATGATCGAGTCCTTCTTGGCGTGCACTTCGACGGCCTTGGCGAACAGCGCTTCCGGGCTGAAGTTGTACATGGCCAGCACCGAGAACGCCATGAAGGAGGCGCCCGCCAGCAGCATCACGGCCTTGATGATCTGGACCCAGGTGGTGGCGGTCATGCCGCCGAACAGCACGTACACCATCATCAGGATACCGACCAGCACCACGGCGATGCTGTAGTCCAGGCCGAACAGCAGCTTGATCAGCTGGCCGGCGCCGACCATCTGGGCGATCAGGTAGAACAGCACGGTGACCAGGGTGCCCGAGGCGGCGAACATGCGCACCGGTTTCTGGGCGAAGCGGTAGGCGGCGACGTCGGCGAAGGTGAAACGGCCCAGGTTGCGCAGGCGCTCGGCCATCAGGAAGGTGATGACGGGCCAGCCGACCAGGAAGCCGATCGCATAGATCAGGCCATCGAAGCCGTTGGCGAACACCGCGGCCGAGATGCCCAGAAAAGAAGCGGCCGACATGAAGTCGCCGGCGATGGCGAGACCGTTCTGGAAGCCGGTGATGCCGCCGCCCGCAGTGTAGAAGTCGGACGCCGAGCGGGTGCGCTTGGCGGCCCACTTGGTGATGAACAGGGTCAGGATGACGAACACGGCGAACATCGTGATCGCGGTCCAGTTGGTGGCCTGCTTGGTGGCCTGGCCCAGGTCGGGCGCGGCGATGGCGGCGTTGGCGGCCGCCAGGACGGCCAGCGCGCTGGCGTTACGGATCAGGTTCTTCATGCTGCGCGCACCTTGTTCGGCTGGTTGGTCTGTGCGGGCTGGCCGGCGGCGGCATTGCGCTGGATGGCGTCGGTCAGGGCGTCGAATTCCTTGTTCGCGCGGCGCACGTAGATGCCGGTGACGACGACCGTGAACAGGATCACGAACAGGCCCAGGGGCACGCCCCAGGACATCACGCCCGCACCGATGCGGGAACCCATGAATTCCTTGTCGAAGGCGTTCAGCAGGGTGAAGCCGTAATACACGACCATCACGGCCCAGGTCAGCATCCAGCCGTAGCGGGAGCGGGTCTTGACCAGCTTCTGGTAATTCGGGTCGCTCTTGACCCGTTGAACAATGTCTTGATCCACTTTTGTCTCCAATACTTTTAGTGATGCCTTTTATGCAGGCTGTTTGCGATCCTACGGGCCGGTCCTTACCCGATTCTTACGGCATGGGTCGGATTCCACTACACTTGCGATATGAGTCATCCCACCCGCACCCTGCACGAGGGCCTCGACAAGCCTGTGATCTGGACCGTTTCCGTGTCCCGCCTGTCCGATCTGTTCCGCGACATCACCCTCGAATACGACCACCTGGCCCAGATCGAGCCGCTGCACCTGGGCTTCGACGACGCCGCGCGCCATATCCGCGAACGCATGGCGCTTGAGCACTGCGACGTCGTGATCGCGGCCGGCTCCAACGCCGCCTACCTGAAGGGACGGGTCTCGGTGCCGGTGGTGGTGGCGAAGGCCAGCGGCAGCGACGTGATGCAGGCGCTGGCGCGGGCGCGCCGCCTGTCGCCGCGGGTCGCGGTGATCAGCTACCAGCAGCCGATGCCGGAACTGGCGGAGTTCGCCGCCACCTTCGGCCTGTCCATCGTCCAGCGCACCTATGTGACCGAGGAGGATGCGCGCGCCGCCATCGACGAGCTGAAAGCGGACGGGATCGGGGCGATTGTCGGCGCCGGCCTGATTACCGACCTGGCCGAGGAAGCCGGCCTGAAGGCGGTGTTCGTGTATTCGGCGGCCTCGATCCGCCAGGCCTTCGACGATGCGCTGGAGATGGCGCGCCTGACCCGCCTGGAAGCGGGGCGCGGACGGCGCGGCAGCCCCGATCCGCGGCGCGCGCGGCGCGGCCTGAACGACCTGCGCGGCGACTCGCCGGCGATGGAGAGGCTGCGCCAGGCCGTGGTGCTGTACGCACGTTCGCCGGCCACGGTGCTGATCCAGGGCGAGACCGGCAGCGGCAAGGAGCTGGTGGCCCAGGCCATCCACCGCGAGAGTCCGCGCCGCGGCGCCCTGCGTCCCTTCGTCGCCGTGAACTGCGGCGCGATCGCCGAGTCGCTGCTGGAATCCGAGCTGTTCGGGCACGAGGAAGGCGCCTTCACCGGTGCGCGGCGCGGCGGGCGCGCCGGCCTGTTCGAAGCGGCCAACGGCGGCACCCTGTTCCTGGACGAGATCGGCGAGATGCCCCTTAGCCTGCAGACCCGCCTGCTGCGCGTGCTGGAAGAACGCGAAGTGATGCGGGTGGGCGGCACGCGGCCGGTGCCGATCGACGTGCGGGTGATCAGCGCCACCCACTGCGACCTCGACGCCCGCGTGCGCGAGGGACGCTTCCGCGCCGACCTGTTCTACCGCCTGGCGGTACTGCGCCTGGCGCTGCCGCCCCTGCGCGAGCGCCGCGCCGACATCCCGCAGCTGGCCGAATGGTCGCTGAAGAACGCGATGGCGGCCCTCAGCGCTCGTCCGCATCCGAACCAGGCCGCCGAGATCGCCGCCTGCGCGCCGCTCCTGCAGGCCTATGCCTGGCCGGGCAATGTGCGCGAGCTGCGCAACCTGATGGAGAGGCTGGCGCTGTTCCTGGCGGCCGAACCGCTGCAGGCCCTGACGCCGGCCTTCCTGCTGTCGGTAGCGCCGGAGCTGGGCCAGGCCCTGCCCTCGCCGGCTCCGGCCCCGTCCGCTCCCCCGCCCGCCGCGGCCGTTCTTCCATCGCCGCATGAAAGCGTGGCCGAGGTGCTGGCCCGTTTCGGCGGCCAGCGCGACGCCGCAGCGCGCCACCTGGGGATCAGCCGGACCACGCTGTGGCGGCGCCTGAAATCCGGCGCCTGACTTTCCTCAAAAGAGTTAATCTTCCCCAAGCCGGGATGCCAACAGGCGTCCTATGCTCGTCTTTTTTTGACGACCTGGCCACCTTGGAGGAGATATGGAAACCGCGCAACCCGCGTCATCCGCTGCAATCTTTTCGCTGATCGGCAACACCCCGCTGGTCGAGGTCACCCGGATGGACACCGGCCCCTGCCAGTTATTTCTCAAGCTGGAGTCCCAGAATCCCGGCGGTTCCATCAAGGACCGCATCGGCCGCGCCATGATCGAGGCCGCGGAAAAGGATGGCCGCCTGCAGCCGGGCGGCACGGTGGTCGAGGCCACCGCCGGCAATACCGGCCTCGGCCTGGCCCTGGTGGCCCGCATCAAGGGCTACCGCGTGGTGCTGGTGGTGCCGGACAAGATGGCGGCCGAAAAAGTCCTGCACCTGAAGGCCCTCGGCGCCGAGATCCACCTGACCCGCTCGGACGTCGGCAAGGGCCATCCCGAGTACTACCAGGACTATGCCGCGCGCCTGGCCCGCGAGATTCCCGGCGCCTGGTTCGCCGACCAGTTCAACAATCCGGCCAACCCCTGGGCCCACGAGACCACCACCGGTCCCGAGATCTGGGAACAGATGCGGCATGAGGTGGACGCCATCGTGGTCGGGGTCGGTTCTTCCGGCACCCTCACCGGCCTGTCGCGCTACTTCGAGAAGGTGCAGCCGGCGCTCGAATTCGTGCTGGCCGACCCCGAGGGTTCGATCCTGGCCGAGTACGTGCGTACCGGGCGCGTGTCCGAGGTGTCGGGCTCGTGGGCGGTCGAGGGCATCGGCGAGGATTTCATTCCGGCGATCGCCGACCTGTCGCGGGTGCGCCGCGCCTACTCCATCGGCGACGAGGAAAGCTTCAACACCGCGCGCGCCCTGCTGCGCCAGGAAGGCTTGCTGGCCGGTTCCTCGACCGGCACCCTGCTGGCGGCCGCCCTGCGCTACTGCCGCGAGCAGACCACGCCGAAGCGCGTGGTCACCTTCGTGTGCGACACCGGCACCCGCTACCTCACCAAGGTCTACAGCGACGGCTGGATGGTCGACCAGGGCCTGCTGCACCGGCCGCGTACCGGCGACCTGCGCGACCTGATCGGGCGCCGCTTTGACGACGGCGAAGTCGTCACCGTGTCCCCGACCGACCCGCTGCTGACCGCCTTCAACCGCATGCGAAGCGCTGACCTGGCCCAGCTGCCGGTCATCGCCAAGGGCCGCCTGGTCGGACTGATCGACGAATCCGACCTGCTGCTGCACGTGACGCAAGACCAGCAACACTTCCAGGCCCCGGTATCCGGCACCATGACTTCCGAGCTGCAGACCCTGCCGCCTTCGGCCGGCATGCAGCAGTTGCGCGAGATTCTCGACCGCGGCTTGACCGCCGTGATCGCGGACGGCGATCATTTCTACGGGCTGATCACGCGCTTCGACCTCCTCAACCACCTGCGCAGAACATTGAAATGAACGATAGAGAAAGCAAGCGCCATCTGGCCACCCGCGTCATCCACGGCGGCCAGGCGCCCGACCCCGCCACCGGCGCGGTGATGCCGCCCATCTACGCGACCTCGACCTTTGCCCAGGAAAGCCCGGGCGTGCACAAGGGCCTCGACTACGGCCGCTCGCACAACCCGACCCGCTGGGCGCTGGAACGCTGCGTGGCCGACATCGAAAGCGGCGGCGCGGCCTTCGCCTTCGCGTCCGGCCTGGCCGCCATCTCCGCGGTGCTGGAACTGCTGCCCGCCGGCTCCCACATCGTGGCCGGCGACGACATGTACGGCGGCACCTACCGCCTGTTCGAAAGGGTGCGCCGCCACAGCGCCGGCCACGATTTCACCTACGTCGACCTGACCGATCCGCTGGCCGTCGCCAATGCCCTGCGTCCGGAAACGAAGATGGTGTGGGTGGAGACGCCGACCAACCCGATGCTGAAGCTGGCCGACCTGCACGCCATCGCCACCCTGTGCCGCGAGCGCGGCGTCCTCAGCGTGTGCGACAACACTTTCGCCAGCCCCATCGTCCAGCGTCCGCTGGAGCACGGCATCGACATCGTGGTGCACTCGACCACCAAGTACATGAACGGCCATTCGGACGTGATCGGCGGCGTCGCCGTGGTGGGCCTTGAGCCGCGCCACCAGCAGCTGCGCGAGCGCCTCGGCTTCATCCAGAACGCGGTGGGCGCGATCCAGGGACCGTTCGACAGCTTCCTGGTGCTGCGCGGGATCAAGACCCTGGCGCTGCGGGTCGAGCGCAGCTCGGCGAATGCGCTGGAACTGGCGGGCTGGCTGGAAAGCCAGCGCAAGGTCAGCCGGGTGTTCTATCCCGGCCTGGCCTCGCATCCCCAGCACGAGCTGGCGCGGCGCCAGATGCACGGCTACGGCGGCATCATCTCGATCGACCTCGATACCGACCTGGCCGGGGCGCGCCGCTTTCTGGAACATTGCGAGATCTTCACCCTGGCCGAGAGCCTGGGCGGGGTCGAGAGCCTGATCGAGCACCCGGCCATCATGACCCATGCGACCATCCCGCCGGAGCAGCGGGCGCTGCTCGGCATCGGCGACGGCCTGATCCGGCTGTCGGTCGGCATCGAGCACATCGACGACCAGCGCGCCGATCTGGCGCGGGCGCTGGCCGCCGTTTGAGCACTCAATGAGTGCTCAATGAGCGCTCAGCGCTTCAGGGCCGGAATCGCCGCCGGTTTCAACGGCTTCACCGGCTCTTCCTTCATCTTCTTCTCCAGCAGCTCGAGGGCCACCTCGAGCTGGCGGTCGCGCCCGTTGAAGGTCTCGAAAGGCAGGTTGTCGACCTCGACATCCGGGGTCACGCCGACGCCTTCGATCAGCCACTCGCCATCGGTCGAGAACTGGCCGTTCTCGGCGACCCGCGCCATGCCGTTATCGAGCAGGCCGTTGCCGTCGCTGAGCCAGACGCCGGCGCCGGCGGTGCGCTTGCCGACCAGCGGGCCGAGCTTCAGGGCCTTGACGCCGGCGGCGAAGGTCTCGCCGTCCGAATAGGTCAGCTCGTCCGTCAGCACCACCAGGTGGCCGCGGAAGGTGTTCTGCATGTTCGAGTAGGGCTGCTTGCCGTTCGAAGACCAGAAGGCCCAGGCGCGCCGCAGCAGCTTTTCGATGATCCAGCTGTCGATGTTGCCGCCGTTATTGCGGCGCACGTCGATGATCAGGCCATCCTTGTTGATGTTGGCGTAGAAGTCGCGCGCGAAGGCGTTGATGTCGCGCGCCACCATCGCCCGCAGGTGCAGGTAGCCGATCTTGCCTTTCGAGGCGCTGTCGACCTGCTGGGCCCTGCCCTGCTCCCAGTCGGCGTAGCGCAGGCTGGCATGGGTCGCCATCGTGACCGGGGTGACGATGACGGCGCGCAGTTCAGCTTTACCCCGCGCATCCTTGGCGCCCGGGCTCTTCACGTTCAGCAGCACCTGCTTGCCGGCGGTGTCCAGCAGCAGGTCGGAAATGTCGCGCGCTTCCAGCAGCGACTTGCCGTTGACGGCCGTGATGATGTCGCCTTCCCTGACCTGGACGTCCGGCGCGGCCAGCGGACCGGCCTCGGACGGCAGCTCCGGCTCGCTGCGGTAGACGTGGTCGACGCGGTAACCGTCGGCCACCCGGGTCAGCACCGCGCCCAGGCTGGCGGGCGTGCCCTCGGCGGGCGCGCGGCGCACGTCGCCCGGACGGATCTGCGAGTGCAGCGCGCCGACCTCGCCGATCATCATGCCCAGCACGTCGTCCAGTTCGGCGCGGTCGGTCACGCGCTCGACCAGCGGCGCATAGCGCGTACGCGCGGCGTTCCAGTCGATGCCGCGCATGTTGGCGTCGTACAGGAAGTCGCGGTGCATGCGCCAGGCGTCGTTGAACATCTGCTTCCATTCCATGCGCGGGTTCGAGCTGACCGCCCAGTCGTCGACCTTGACCTTGGACTTCGTGAGATCCGCGGGCGCCTTGGCGGCGGCGTCGACGATCAGCATGTCGCCCGGCGCGCCCTTGGCGAAAGTCCGGTAGAAGACGTGCTTGCGGTCGGTGGACAGGCCGAATTCGCGCACATTGGCGGCGAAGGTTTCGGGCTGCGGGCTGCTGCGCGAAATGGCGAGGGTCTTGAGGGTGCCCTTGGCGCGCTCGTCGTCGCCGGCGTCCAGCAGGTAGAGACGCTTGTCGTCGACGGCGAGGGCGCTGTAGTTGCCCGGTGCGAGCGGCACTTCGTACAGGCGCTCGCGCAGGCCCTCGTACACGATCGGAGGCAGCGGCGCCGCCGGTTTGTCGGCACCCGCCCTGGCTTCCGCCGCCGCCGCGGCGGCGGCGACTGCCGCGCTCTTGGCGGCATCCGCCTCTTCCGCGCCGGGCGACTTCACGGCCGCCTTGGCCGCCGCCTCCGGGGACTTCTCTTCCGGCTTGGTCAGCTCGTCTTCCGGCTTGAACGGGAAGCGCACCCCGGGCTGCAGCGCCAGCGCATACACGCCCACGCGCTTGTCGAACACCGGGCCCATATTGCGGTCGCCCCAGGGCGAGGCATTGCCCAGGTTGAAGTGGCGCGCGGAGAGGAAGTACAGCCACTTACCGTCCGGCGAGAAGGCCGGCGAGCTGGCTTCGTAGCGGTCGGTGGTGACGAAGCTGAGCTTGCGGCTGGCCAGGTTCAGCATGCCGATCTGGCTGCGCCGTTCGCTGCTGCCGTCGCGCACGAAGGCCAGGTTGCGGCTGTCCGGCGACCAGACCACCTGGTCCGGACGCTCGAGGCCGGCCTGGCCGGCATCGTCGATGATGACGTTGGCCTTGCTGGCCAGGTCGAGCAGCCAGGTGCGGCCCTTCTTGTCGGTGTGCGCCAGCCATTTGCCGTCCGGGGACGGGTAAAGGCCCAGGCGGTGGCTGGCGCCGTCCGTCGTCAGGCGTTCGCCGTGGCCGGAACCGTCGGCCGCATAGCGCCAGATCTCGTTCTCGCCGCTGGTGTCGGCGATGGCATAGATCCACTTGTCGTCGTGGCTGAAGACGGCGCCGCGGGCACGCGCGCCTTCCGGCACCGCGATCTCGACGCGGCGATGGCTGCCGGTGCCGGCGATCGTCACCCTGCCGCGGGCGGTGAGGACGATGCGATCAAGCTTGCTGGCGACCTCGATGCCGGTCAGGGCGTCGAGCGGCGACTTCACGCGGCGCAGGCGCTGCTGGTCGAAGTCGGACACCAGGCTGGCGTGGACCAGCGAATCGCGCCCGCTCGCGATATCGAACACGTGCAGGTCGGCGCCCAGCTGGTAGGCGATGCGTCCATCGCCGAGCGAGGCGGTGCGCACGTCCCATTCCTTGTGCTGCGTGAGCTGGCGGCGGTCGCTGCCGTCCGGGAGCGAGGTCCACAGATTGTCGGCGCCGTTCGCATCGCTGATGAAGTACAGGCGACCGTTCCACCACATGGCGTGGCGGTTGTTGGCGCGATTGTCAAGAGATTCGCCCTTGAACAGCGGCTCGGCCTCGGTCTTCGAACCCAGGTCGAAGCGCCACAGCCGGGCATGGGCGCCGCCGCGGTAGGATTTCACGTTGTCGCGGGTCTCGGACAGGCCCATGCGCGTGAAGTAGACGGTGCGCCCCAGATCGTCCAGCACGGCGTCGTTGGCGTCGGCGAGCGGCAGCACGCGGCGCGTGAGCTTGAGCGGATCGAGCACGGCGACCACGCGGCGCTTGCTCGGGCCGACCGGGTTGTCGATGGCGACCAGGACTTCGCCCTGGGCCGTCCAGCCGAGCACGCTCACGCCGCCATTCTCGAAGGTGATGCGCTTCGGCAGTCCGCCTTCGATCGGCATCACATAGGCTTCCTGGGCGCCCTCGTAGGAAGCGACGAAGGCGACCAACTTGCCGTCCTGGGAAATGGCGGCATGGGTTTCGCTCGACGGGTGGGTGGTCAGGCGGGTCGCCTTGCCGCCGGCGATGGATGTGCGCCAGAGGTCGCCTTCGGCGGTGAACACGATGGTATCGCCGCGCACGGCGGGGAAACGGATATAGGGATCGGCGGCGACCGCCTGCTGGCCGATGAGGGCCAGCGACATTGCGAGGAGGGTGCGGGACACGTTCATGTTCACTAGGCAAGTTTGCTAAAGAACATGAGTTTGCCATAGCGAAACGCTTAGTTGGCGTGCATACGTGCAAAAAAGAGTGGCGTTGACCTCAGGCCGGCAACAGCCGCGCCTCCCTGCCCTGCTCCCTCACCTTGAAGGTCGAGACCACGCCGGTCAGCTGCTCGGCCTGGGCGCGCATGGTGCCGGCGGCGGCCGCGGCCTGCTCGACCATCGCCGCGTTCTGGCGGGTCGCCTCGTCCATCTCCGCGATCGTGCGGCGCACCTGGGCGATGCCCTCGGCCTGCTCGGAGCTGGCGGCATCGATGGCGGCCAGCAGGTCGGCCACCTGCTGCACGCGCTCGAGGATCTGGCGCATCGTCAGGCCGGCCGCGCCGGCAATCCCGGCGCCCGATTCGATGGCGCCGAGCGATTCCGCGATCAGGCTCTTGATTTCCTTGGCGGCCGCGGCCGAATGCTGGGCCAGGCTGCGCACCTCGTTCGCCACCACGGCAAAGCCGCGGCCTTCGGCGCCGGCGCGCGCCGCCTCCACCGCCGCGTTCAGGGCCAGGATATTGGTCTGGAAGGCAATCCCGTCGATCATCGCGGTGATGTCGCCGATCCTGGCGGCCGACTGGCGGATCGTCGCCATGCGCTCGACCATCTGCTCGACCGCGCCCGCGCCTTCGCGCGCCACGCCGGATGCCGCCAGGGCCAGTTCGCTGGCATCGTGGGCGTTCACGTGATTCTGCTGCACCGCCTCGGTCAGCTCGGCCATCGAGCGCACGGTGGCATGCAGGCTGCTGGCCTGCTGCTCGGTGCGCTGCGACAGGTCGCGGTTGCCGGCGGCGAGGTCGGCCGAGGCGTCGTCGATCATGCGCGCGCTGTCGAGCACTTTCACGACGGTGGCGGAGACGCCGCCGGTCATGTGGTTGAGGGCGTCGAACAGGCGCCCGATCTCGTCGCCGCGCACGTGGCGGATGGTGGCGCTGAGGTCGCCGCGGGCGACCCGTTCGGCCAGCCGCACGGCGTCCTGCAGCGGCGCGACGATGCTGCGCGTGAGCAGCCAGCCGGCCAGGCCGCCGAGCAGCAGCGCGGCGCCGCCGACGCCCAGCAGCAGGACGCGGCTGAACAGCGAGGCGCTTTCCGATGCCGCGGCCAGCGCGTGGGCCTGGCGGGTCTGGTGGGCCAGCAGCGCCCCCAGCGCCCGGGTATAGGCATCGAAGGTGGCGGAGAGGCTGGTGGATGCGAGCTGTTCGACCTCGACGGTCTTGCCGAGGTCCTTGGCCTGGAAGACCTGTTGGCGCACCTTCATGTAGGCGGCCTTGTCGGCGGCGGCCTGCTGCTGCAGCTTGCGCTCGTCCGCGCTGGTGGCCAGCGCCGCGATGCGCGATTCGAGTCTGGTGGCCTCCTGCTCGCCCTGGCCGAGCTGGGCCTGGAAATAGTCGCCGACTTCGAGGCTGTCGCTGCGGGCGATGGCGACGGCGCGCATGCCGTTCAGGCGCGCCACGCCGAGCAGTTCGGAACTCAGCTGCTGGCCGGCCAGGCGGTTGTTGACGAGATCGCTGGTCAGGGCATCGGCGGCCTGCATGCGCCACAGGGCGACGGCGCAGATGACGGCGATGGCGGCGGACACGACGGCGAAAGCGCCGAGGATCTTGGTACCGGTCTGGAGCTTGGCAAGTCGCATGGGAGCAATGCTGGTTAAATTGCCGCCCAGTATAGGATTGCATTATGACAATCCGATGACGAAAAAAAAGCCCGCACGCGGCGGGCTTCCTGTGGCGGGGCGAACCCCGCGCACATTGTTACGTACTCGTTACTCGATCTCGACCGTTTCGACCGGCTCCGGCGGCGGCGGGACGTCGCCTTCCGGGAACTCGAGGAAGACGTCGTCCTTCTCGTTCAGGTCCACCGTCACGCGTCCGCCGTTGACCAGGCGGCCGAACAGCAGCTCGTCGGCCAGCGCCTTGCGGATCATGTCCTGGATCAGGCGCGACATCGGACGGGCGCCCATCTGCGGATCGAAGCCCTTCTTCGCGAGGAACTTGCGCAGCTTCTCGCTGAAGATGGCTTCCACCTTCTTCTCGTGCAGCTGTTCTTCCAGCTGCATCAGGAACTTGTCCACGACGCGCAGGATGATTTCCTCGTCCAGCGCGCGGAAGCTGATGATCGCATCCAGGCGGTTGCGGAACTCCGGCGTAAACATGCGCTTGATGTCGGCCATCTCGTCGCCTGCCGCCTTCGAATCCACGAAGCCCACCGAGCGCTTGGTCAGGCTCTCGGCGCCCGCATTCGTGGTCATGATGATGATCACGTTGCGGAAGTCCGCCTTGCGGCCGTTGTTGTCGGTCAGCGTGCCATGGTCCATCACCTGCAGCAGGATGTTGAAGATGTCCGGATGGGCCTTCTCGATCTCGTCCAGCAGCAGAACCGCGTGCGGCTTCTTGGTGATGGCCTCGGTCAGCAGGCCGCCCTGGTCGAAGCCGACATAGCCCGGCGGCGCACCGATCAGGCGCGACACCGCATGGCGTTCCATGTACTCCGACATGTCGAAGCGCACCAGCTCGATGCCGAGGATGAAGGCCAGCTGCTTGGCCACCTCGGTCTTGCCGACGCCGGTCGGACCGGAGAACAGGAAGGAGCCGATCGGCTTGTCCTGTTTGCCCAGGCCCGCGCGGGCCATCTTGATCGCGGCCGACAGCGCCTCGATCGCCGGGTCCTGCCCGAACACGACGTTGCGCAGGTCGCGGTCGATGGTCTGCAGCTTGCTGCGGTCGTCCTGGTTGACGGTCTGCGGTGGAATCCGCGCGATCTTCGCGATGATGTCCTCGATCTCGGTCTTGCCGATGGTCTTCTTCTGCTTCGACTTCGGCAGGATGCGCTGGGCCGCGCCCGCTTCGTCGATCACGTCGATCGCCTTGTCCGGCAGGTGACGGTCATTGATGAAGCGCGCCGCCAGTTCCGCCGCGGTGGAGAGTGCCGACGACGAGTACTTCACGCCGTGGTGCTCCTCGAAGCGCGACTTCAGGCCGCGCAGGATCTGCACGGTCTGCTCGACCGAAGGCTCGTTGACGTCGACCTTCTGGAAGCGGCGGCTGAGCGCATGGTCTTTCTCGAACACGCCGCGGAATTCCGTGAACGTGGTCGCGCCGATGCACTTCAGCTGGCCGTTCGCCAGGGCCGGCTTCAGCAGGTTCGAAGCGTCGAGCGTGCCGCCCGAAGCCGAACCGGCGCCGATGATCGTGTGGATCTCGTCGATGAACAGGATGCCGTTCGGCATATCCTTCAGCTGCTTGAGCACCGCTTTCAGACGCTGCTCGAAGTCGCCGCGGTACTTGGTGCCGGCCAGCAGCGCGCCCATGTCCAACGAATACACGACGGCATTCTGCAGGATGTCGGGCACGTCTTCCTGGACGATGCGCCATGCCAGGCCTTCCGCGATCGCGGTCTTGCCGACCCCGGCCTCGCCCACCAGCAGCGGGTTGTTCTTGCGGCGGCGGCACAGGATCTGGATCACGCGGTCCACTTCCTCTTCGCGGCCGATCAGCGGATCGATGCGGCCATCGGCGGCAGCCTTGTTCAGGTTCTGGGTGAACTGGTCCAGCGGGCTTTCCTTGGCCTGGCCTTCGACCTGGGCTTCTTCCACGCCTTCCGACGCCTTCTGGCTGTCGATCTGCTGGTCCTTGCGCACGCCGTGCGAGATGAAATTGACCACGTCGAGACGGGTCACGCCCTGCTGGTGCAGGTAGTAGACGGCATGCGAGTCCTTCTCGCCGAAGATCGCCACCAGCACATTCGCGCCGGTCACTTCCTTCTTGCCGTTCGAGGCGGATTGCACGTGCATGATCGCACGCTGGATCACGCGCTGGAAGCCAAGGGTCGGCTGGGTATCGACCTCGCCCGTGCCCGGCACGGTCGGGGTATTGTCGCCGATGAAATTCGTCAAGGTCTTACGCAGGTCTTCGATGTTGACCGCGCATGCACGCAGGACTTCAGCGGCCGACGGGTTGTCGAGCAGCGCCAGCAGCAGGTGTTCGACCGTGATGAACTCGTGACGAGCCTGCCGCGCTTCGACAAAGGCCATATGTAAAGAGACTTCTAATTCCTGCGCAATCATACTTCCTCCATCACGCACTGCAGGGGGTGACCTGCCTTACGCGCATGCGTTAATACAAACTCCACTTTGGTACACGCTATATCTTTGGAAAACACGCCGCACACCCCTTTACCATGGCGATGTACGGAAAGCATGATCTGCGTCGCCGTCTCGCGATCCTTGTTGAAGTACTCCTGGATGATGGCGACCACGAATTCCATCGGCGTGTAGTCGTCATTCAGCAGCGCCACCTGATACAGGGGGGGTGGCTTTACGGTCTGCCGCTCCAGCAGCTGTTCGGTATCGTGCTTGGTTGCCATAAGAGTATTCTAAGATGCTTTCGCTGTTCGTGCGTACGTTAACAATCAGGGACAATTGAGGGAATCCCCCTATGCAATCCCATGTGCTTTCCATCTTACGCGTTTTCCCAACTGAGCGCAGATGGCGGTCCGATTGTAAAAATCAAGAGCTTGTTGCAAAGCAGTAGTGAATGTTTTTACAACACCCGTTCAAAAGCGCTTGACTTACAAGATTATTGCACCAACAATGCAAACATTGACATGTACTTATGTACTTGTTGATAAGAAGTGAGCAGGCTGAGGAGGGGGCAAGAAGCTTCTTGCTTTTATGGCTCGTGTGATTAGTTTTTATTTGAAAGTTTTTTATGGCAACTGGTACTGTTAAATGGTTCAATGATTCCAAGGGTTTTGGCTTCATCACTCCTGATGACGGCGGCGAGGATCTGTTCGCGCACTTCTCCGCAATCAATATGGCCGGTTTCAAGACCCTCAAAGAAGGTCAGAAAGTCCAATTCGAAGTCACGCAAGGCCCTAAAGGCAAGCAAGCTTCCAATATCCAGGGCGTGTAATCTCCCTCGGAAGCCAGAAAGCCCCGCTGCGGCGGGGCTTTTTTTCTTGGGCGCAGTCTCTCAGCCGCTGCGCCCCGCTCCCCAGGCGCAACCCTCCACCAGCGCCGCAAGCAGTTCCGGCGTGCCCCGCAGAATCTCCTCGACCTCAGGCCCATCCAGCGCCGCCTTCTCGTCCATGCGTTTGATGAAGGTCTCGTAGCGCTCGGCCAGCTGCCTGGCGCTGGACGCCATAGATCAGCTTGCCGATCCGTTCGTAAAAAGGTAGGTCGGCCATGCCGCGTCTCAACCCATGTAGTCGATCATGACCTCGCCGAAGCCCGAGCAGGAGACCTGGGTCGCGCCCTCCATCAGGCGCGCGAAGTCGTAGGTGACGCGCTTCGACATGATCGCCTTCTCCATCGAGCTGATGAGCAGGTCGGCCGCCTCGGTCCAGCCCATGTGACGCAGCATCATCTCGGCCGACAGGATCAGCGAACCCGGGTTCACATAATCCTTGCCCGCATACTTGGGCGCGGTGCCGTGGGTCGCTTCGAACATCGCCACCGAATCCGACATATTGGCGCCTGGCGCGATACCGATGCCGCCGACCTGGGCCGCCAATGCGTCCGAAATATAGTCGCCGTTCAGGTTCAGGGTCGCGATCACGCTGTACTCGGCCGGGCGCAGCAGGATCTGCTGCAGGAAGGCGTCGGCGATCGAATCCTTGACGACGATGTCGCGGCCGGTCTTCGGGTTCTTGAACTTGCACCACGGACCGCCATCGACCAGCTCGGCGCCGAATTCGCGCTGGGCCAGCGCATAGCCCCAGTCGCGGAAGCCGCCTTCCGTGTACTTCATGATATTGCCCTTGTGGACCAGGGTCACCGAAGGCTTGTCGTGGTCGATCGCATACTGGATCGCCTTGCGCACCAGGCGCTCGGTGCCTTCGCGCGAGACCGGCTTGACGCCGATGCCCGAGGTCTGCGGGAAGCGGATCTTCCTGACGCCCATCTCGTTGACGAGGAAGTCGATGATCTTCTTCGCGCCCTCCGACTCGGCGGCCCACTCGATGCCGGCGTAGATGTCTTCCGAATTTTCCCTGAAGATGACCATGTCGGTCTTCTGCGGCTCCTTCAGCGGCGAAGGCACGCCGGTGAAGTAGCGCACCGGGCGCAGGCAGACGTAGAGGTCCAGCTCCTGGCGCAGCGCCACGTTCAGCGAGCGGATGCCGCCGCCGACCGGGGTCGTCAGCGGGCCCTTGATCGACACCACATATTCTTTCACCGCATCGAGGGTCTCCGGCGGCAGCCAGACGTCGGGGCCGTAGATCCGGGTCGACTTCTCGCCGGCGAAGATCTCCATCCAGCTGATCTTGCGCCGCCCGCCATAGGCCTTCGCCACCGCCGCGTCGACCACCTTCAGCATCACCGGAGTGATGTCGACGCCCGTGCCGTCACCCTCGATGTAGGGGATGACCGGCTGGTCCGGGACGTCCAGGGAAAAGTCGGGCTTGACGGCGATCTTCTGGCCTTCGGTGGGTACTTTAATATGTTCGTACATCGTGTTCTCCGTAGGGGCGCGCTGGGCTGCGATAATCACAATATTGATGACGATTGCTATTTTGCTCTAAAAACCGATTACATGTCCCTCATCTTATTCAACAAGCCATTCCAGGTACTCTGCCAGTTCAGCGCCGAGCCGGGCCGCGCCTCGCTGGCCGATTACATCGATATCCCGAATATCTACCCGGCCGGCCGCCTCGACGCCGACAGCGAAGGCCTGATGCTGCTCACCGACGACGGCCGCCTGCAGCACCGCATCGCCCATCCGGACCAGAAGGAAGCCAAGACCTATATCGTGCAGGTGGAAGGCGCGGCCGACGCCGAACTGCTGGCGCGCCTGCAGGCGCCGCTCGACCTGGGCGACTTCGTGACCAAGCCCTGCCGCGCGGTGCAGATCGCCGAACCCGAATGGCTGTGGCCGCGCAATCCGCCGATCCGCGTGCGCCATGACAAGCCGACCAGCTGGATCGCCATCACGCTCGAGGAAGGAAAGAATCGCCAGGTGCGGCGCATGACGGCCGCGGTCGGACTGCCGACCTTGCGCCTGGTGCGCACCAGCATCGGCCCGTTCTCGCTGGCCAGCCATCCGCTGATGCCGGGCGACTGGATGGAAGTGCCGGCGGAGGCCGTCGGTGCCGGAAAGGCGAAGAAAGGCTGAGGGTTGACTTGCCTCAAGGGCAAGACCCTCATCCCGAAAGGAATGCCTGCCGTTAACGAGCCAGATTCACGTCGTGGATCGATTTCTTAACGAAAAGGAACCCGAAATGTCCAAACTCATCGCTGGACTGTTTGCTTCGCTGTTCGCCGTTTCCGTGTTCGCCGCCATCCCGGCAGCCGCGCCCGCAGCCGCACCGGCCGCGTCGCCGGCGGAGCCGGCCGCCGTCGCACCGAAGAAAGCCAAGAAGATGAAAAAGACCAGGAAAACCGCAGCCCCCGCGATGCCATCCGAACCGGCCAGGTAAGCACCGGCGCCGGACAAGCAAGGCAGGCCGCGGCCTGCCTTTTTTCAAATTCGGGGTCAGCAAATTCGGGGTCAGAGCACTTTTTTTGGCAAGATCCTCACGGCATCCCTGCTGGGCGATTAGTCGCGATGGAAGGCTGGACCTGCCCTATCCCAGCGCTGAAGCATGCGCCTGGGCAGTTACCCAAAAAAGTGCTCTGACCCCGAAGTTGGCAAACGAAAAAACCCGCCGGACCGGGGTCGGGCGGGTCTTTCATCCTTCGGAACTGCGCGCCCGAAGGCGCGGCAGGTGTCGCTATCAGGCCGACAGGGCCTTGATGGCGGCAGCCAGGCGGCTCTTGTGGCGAGCGGCCTTGTTCTTGTGGATGATTTTCTTGTCAGCGATGCTGTCGATGGTCGACACGGATTGCTGGAAGATGGTGGTCGCAGCGGCCTTGTCGCCAGCCTGGATGGCCTTCTTGACAGCCTTGATCGCGGTGCGCAGGGTCGAGCGCTGTGCCGAGTTGTGAGCGTTTTGCTTAACTGCTTGACGAGCGCGCTTGCGCGCCTGTGCGGTATTTGCCATGGAAATTCCTAATCGGTGTAAGTTGCGTCCGCAAACACCTCAAACGATTAGTGTCTGCCAACTGAATTCAATACAGCCCTCGATTATAGCGAAGGTTTCATCGCAGGGCAATTCCCAATTCATATTCCTGTCCGCTTTACCCCGCAAAAAGCGACGCCACGGAGGTTTCCTGGGGCTATTGCCCAGCTATAATCGCGGCCTATGAACCTACTCCGAACCCTGGCGGCCATCTCGAGCATGACGATGGTTTCCCGCATCACCGGCCTGCTGCGCGACAGCCTGTTTGCCCGCGCCTTCGGCGCCTCGCCCTACACCGACGCCTTCTATATAGCGTTCCGCCTGCCCAACCTGCTGCGCCGCCTGTTCGGCGAAGGCGCCTTTTCGCAAGCCTTCGTGCCCATCCTGGCCGAATACAAGACCCAGAAGGGCGAAGCCGCCACCCACAGCCTGGTCGACCACGTCGCCACCACCCTGGTCTGGGCGACCGTGCTGGTCAGCGTGCTCGGCGTTATCGGCTCGCCGCTGATCCTGATGGCCATCGCCAGCGGCCTGGACGGCGACGGCTTCGACAAGGGGGTTGTGATGACCCGCCTGATGTTCCCCTACATCGCCTGCATGTCCTTCGTGGTGCTGTCCGGCGCCGTGCTCAACACCTGGCGCGAGTTCAAGATCCCGGCCTTCACGCCGGTGCTGTGGAACCTGTCCTCGATCATCTTCTCGCTATTCCTGGTGAAGTACTTCGAGGTGCCGATCTATTCGATGGCGGTGGCGGTGATGGTCGGCGGCGTGGCCCAGATCGCGATCCAGATCCCGGCCCTGAAGCGCATCGGCATGCTGCCGCGCCTGTCCTTCAACCCGCTCTCGGGCCTCAAGGACCCCGGCGTGCGCCGCATCCTCAAGAAGATGGGCCCGGCGGTGTTCGCCGTCTCCGCCGCCCAGATCAGTCTGCTCATCAACACCAACTACGCCTCGAACATGGGCGGCGGCGCGGTCTCCGTGCTGCAGTATGCCGACCGCCTGATGGAATTCCCGACCGGGATGCTGGGCGTGGCCCTCGGCACCATCCTGCTGCCCAGCCTGTCCAAGGCCAATTCGGACGGCGACGTTGCCGAATACTCGGCCCTGCTCGACTGGGGCCTGCGCCTGACCCTGCTGCTGGCCCTGCCCGCCGCGGTCGGCCTGGCGGCCCTGTCGACGCCGCTGATTGCCGCCCTGTTCAACTACGGCGAATTCAACGCCGCCAACGTGGCCGCCGCCACCGCGCCGCTGATGGCCTATGCCGCCGGCCTGCTGGGCATCATCCTGGTCAAGATCCTGGCGCCGGCCTTCTATGCGCGCCAGGACATCCGCACCCCGGTGCGGATCGCCATCGGCGTGCTGATCGCGACCCAGGCGATGAACCTGGTCTTCGTGCCGCTGCTGGGCGTGGCCGGGCTGGCGCTGTCGATCGGCATGGGCGCCTGCATCAACGCGCTCTTCCTGTTCATCGGCCTGCGCAAGCGACGCATCTACACGCCGCATGCCGGCTGGCTGGGCTTCTTCCTGAAGGTGGTGGCCGCCGTCGTCGTGATGGGCATGGCGGCCTGGTTCAGCCAGGCGCAGCTCGACTGGGCTGCGTTGCGCTCCCATCCCTTCCTGCGCATCGGCGCCCTGCTCCTGATCATCGGCTTCAGCGCCGCCGTCTACTTTGCCGTGCTGTTCGCGCTGGGCTTCCGTCCGCGCGACTTCATGCGCCGCGCGAAGTAAGACGGTCCTTCGCGTCCTTCGCGTCCTTCGCGTCCTTCTCGTCCTTCTCGTCGTCGCCGGAACCCGAGGCTTCCGACGGCGGCGGCGGTTCGGCCGGTTCCGGCGGTGCCGCATGTTCCGCCGGCGGCGGTTTTGCATTCTCCGGATCACCGCGTCCCGGGAACAGCGACGGCGGCTCGGACGGCGCGGCGCCGGGCGGCTGGCCGGCGGGCGGCTGGCCGGCAGCGGGCTGGCCCGGCTGGCCGAACAACCCCGGCTGTCCCGGCTGACCCGGCGGCTGCCCCGGCTGTCCAGGCTGTCCCTGCGCCACCCCCTGCCCGGTCGCCGCAAACTTCCAGTCCGAGATGTGCTCGCGCCCCTCCAGGTTCTGGAAGCGCGCATCGAAGTTCGCCTGCTTCAGCGGCTTGGCCTGCGACAGGCTGTACACCGCCACCACCCCGCTGCCCTTGCCGTCGATACCGCCTCCCTTGTTCAGCCAGACGATGCCCCACTCGGCCTTGCCGCTGACCGGGTCGACGAAGATCTTGCGCAGGTGACGGCGGGTGCCGGGAAAGCGCGGATCCTTCAGCAATTCTTCCAGCGAGGGCGGCTGCGGCGGCTGGCCGCGCGGGCTTGCCTCCGCATAGCTGGTCAGCGCGGCGCTGAAGGCGGCACCGATCTCCAGCAGCTCCTGCTCGGCGGCGGCGCGGCGCAGCAGGGCGTCGGCCTTCAGGGTCGCGGCGCCCACCAGGCCGATGATCGTGACCAGCACGATCAGACCGACATAGGTGAAGCCGGCCTCGCGGCGCAGCCGCATGCAAGGCCCGCGCGCTACCATTCCGAATACGGCTTGCCGTTATGGCCCTTGCCCTCGGCGCCGCTGCGGATGTCGTACACGTTGCCGCGCGACGGATCCTCGGGCGGCACGACGATCCAGCTGGCGTCGCTGTCTGCCACCGGATCGAAGGGCAGGCGCGGCAGGTATTTTTTATCGACCAGCTGCTCCAGCGATTCCGGATAGCGTCCGGTATCGGCATGGAACTGGTCGATCACTGCGCGCATGGTGCGCAGGTTCTCGGCCAGGATGGTCTCCTTCGTCCTGTCGACGCTCGGGAAAAAGCGCGGCACGGCCAGGGTCAGCAGCAGGGCCACGATACCCAGCACCACCAGCAGTTCGATCAGGGTGAATCCGCGGTTCGTCTTCATGCGTTCACCACCTGCCGTAGGGGATGCCGTTCAGGCCCACCCGGCCGGACAGCGAATACACGTCGTACACGTCGTCGCCCTCCTTCGGTTCTTTGGCCTCGCTGGCATAGCTGCGCTTGCCCCAGGTCTGGGCATCGTCCAGCGCCGGGTCGGCGGCGAAGGGATCGCGCGGCAGGCGGCGCAGGAAGTAGATCTTCGCCTTCTTCGGGCTGCGCTGGTCGACCACGCCGTCGGCCAGCAGCTCCAGCCTGGGCGGATAGCCGGTCGCGCCCACGGCCTTGGCGATGCGGCCTTCGTCGCTGGCCTTCTTGTAGGCGTCGATGGCCTGGCGGATCTCGCGCAGGGCCAGGCGCAGGTCCTGCTCGTGGCGGCGCTGCGCGGCCATGCTGGCGGCTGGCACCACCATGGCCCCGAGCAGGGCCAGGATGGCGAGCGTGACCAGCAGCTCGATCAGCGTGAAGCCGCGCGCGCGACGCATCATTGGCGGGACGGCACCGGCGTCACGTCGGGCTGGGGCAGCGGCACGGCCTGCACCTCGGGCGTCGGCGGCAGCGCGGTGGCAGGACTCGAGGGCGGCGCGGATGGCGGCGGACCGCCCATGTTGACGCTGGTGGCCGGCACCATCGCCGCCGGCGCAGGCGCAGGTGCAGGCGCGGGCACCGGCGCCGGTGCAGCGACGGGCGAGGCCGGCGCGGACAGCTGCGGACGGCCCGGCAGCGTGGCCGGCAGGCGCACCGCCTGGTCCGGACGGCGCCGGAAGCTGGCCTCGGTGCCGGCATTGAATTCGGCGGCGCCGGCGGCCGGACGCTGGATGTTGCGCACCAGGTGGGGCGTGATCGACAGCACCACCTCGGTCTTGTCCCGGGTGTCCTGGCGGCTGCCGAACAGGCGGCCGACCAGCGGCAGGTCGCCCAGGCCCGGCAGGTGGGTGGCGCTGCTGCGCTCGTCGTTCTTGATCAGGCCCGCCAGCACCTGGTTCTCGCCATCCTTCAGCTGCAGCATGGTGGCGGCCGAGCGCGTGCCGATGCGGTAGGCGGTGGTGCCGGTCTTGGTCTGGATGGTGTCGACCAGGGTGCTGGCCTCGAGCGAGATGCGGATGCCGATCTCGTTGTTCAGGTAGATGGTCGGCTCGACGTTCAGGGTCAGGCCGACGTCCACGTAATTCACCGACTCGGAGGCGAAGCCGCCCACGCCCGAGGAGATGGTGGTGGTGATGGTCGGCAGCTTGTCGCCGATGACGACCTTGGCCTTTTCCTTGTTGCGCACGCGGATGCGCGGCGCGGCCAGGGTGTTGGCGTCGCCGTCGGTCTTCTTGGCGGCGATGGTCGCCGACACGCCGGTCACGCCGATATTGCCGGCATTGAGGCCGCGCACCTGGTCGATGGTGAGAGGGACGTCGTTCAGGTTCTTCAGCGGCGCGAAGGACAGCGCGGTCGGCCAGTCGACGCCGAGATCGAGCAGGCGGTTGCGCTGCACCTCGAGCACCTCGACGTCGAGCACGACCTCGGGTTCCGGCACGTCCTGCAGCTGGACCAGCTGGGTGGCCAGCCTGACCGCTTCCGGGCTGTCGCGCAGGATCACCAGGTTGAGCTTCTCGTCGACCACCACGTCGCGCGACTTGAGGATGGTCTTGAGCGTGTTGGCGATGCTCTTCGCGTCGGCATTCGCCAGGAAGAAGGTCTTGACCGTCATCTCCTGGTATTCCTTCTGCTTGGCCGCGATGTTCGGGTAGATCAGGATGGTGTTGCCGTCCATGACCTGGCGCTCGAGCTGGTTGGTCATCAGGAGGTAGTAGACCGCCGATTCGACGGTGCTGTTCTTCAGGAAGATGGAGGCCCGCTGGTCGGTCTTGACGTCCTTGTCGAACAGGAAGTTGAGGCCCGAATGGCGGGCGATGACTTCGAAGATCTGCTTGATCGGGGCATCGCGGAATTCCAGGCTGATCGGCGTCCTGAAGGCCTGGGCCAGGGCCGCCTCGCCCGGCGCCGCCGCGGTCTTTTCCGTGACCTCGGCCAGCAGCCGGCGCGCCGGTTCGTGGCTGGGGCGCTCGCTCAGGATCGCGCCCAGCTTCTGGCGCGCTGCGTCGTAGTCCTTGCGTTCGAAGGCGGCGCGCGCGTCCTCGAGCAGCACGGCGTGGCGGCGGTCGGCCTCGACCAGGCGCAGGCCGGCGCGGGCGCGGTCGTTGACCGGATCGATGCCCAGCACACGCTGGTAATCCTGCAGGGCCAGCTGCACATTGCCGTCGGCGAGTTCGCGGTCGGCCTGGGTCAGCAGGCGGTTGGTGGCGTTGTCGCGCGCGCCCAGCCAGGCCGTCTTATAGGCCGCATTCGCCGGATCGGCGGCCACCGCTTCCTGGTATTTCAGCAGGCCGGCCTCGACCCTGTCCTGGGCCACCAGCGCATTGCCCTCGCGGTAGGCCGCCTGGCCGGCGCAACCGGCCAGCAGGATGGCGACTGCAAGAGGTACCGCCAAGTTACGGGACAGACGCAGCATCAGTCGAATACTCCAATATTGAGCTGCTGAACCTGGTTCAGCGGCAAATAGGTCAGGGTCAGCAAGGGCGGTGCGATGGCGTCGACGCGATAAGTGCCGTCGATCAGGCTCTTGTCGTGCACGACATAGGTGCGGTCGCCGCGCGTCAGGTAGACCTCCCAGGCGCCGTTGGCCACCGCCTTGCCGATGAAGGTGAAGGGCAGCGGCGGCGCGCTCGGCGGCGCAGGCGGCGGCGCGGGTTGAGGCGGCGGCGGCGGCGTCCAGTCCTGGCGTCCGAACACGCCGCTCTCGCCCTGGCGGAATGCGGCCTCGCTGTCGCCGACCAGGGCTTCGCGCGGTATCAGTGCCAGGATGCGCGGTCCGCCGGAGCCCTCCGCCGCGGCCGGTGTGGCCGCCGCGGTGGCCGCTGCGAGCGCGGATGGGACAGGTGATGCGGCACGCGGGCGCGGTGCCCGCTCCGCCGCCTCGGCCACCTCGACCTCGGGCGAGCGGTCGCCGAAGATGGCCAGCAGCGCGGCGCCCGCCAGGGCCGCGCCCAGCAGCAGGTGGCGCGGCTTCATCGCTCGCCTCCCGGAACGTCCTTCAGGTAGAGGGTCAGGCGCAGGCGCGCCTCCACCACCGGATCGCCGATGCTGTCGCGGCGGAAGCCGATGTCGTCCAGCGAGGCGAACGGGATCGCGCGCAGCGCGCCCAGCGCGAACTGCCAGATGGCGCCATAACTTCCCTTCACCGGCAGGTTCACCTGGTAGGTGTAGAAGCGCGCATTGCGGTCGTAGGCGCTCTTGTACTCGCCCTGGCTGAGCGACAGGCCGTTCTTCGCCGCCAGCGCGAACAGGGTCTTCACCTGTTGCTCGGCGTAGCTGCGCGGGCCGAGGGCGGCATAGAAGGCGTCCAGCGTGTCGGGCGGCGGCGCGGCCGGAAGCGCGGACACAGGCGCGGCCGCAGGCACCTTTGATGCCGGGCTCGACGTGCGCGCCGCGGCCGCCTTCAGCGCATCGTGTTCCTGGTCGGCCCGCACGGCCGCGTGCAGGGTCCAGGCCAGCGCCGCGAGGCAGGCCAGGATGGCCAGCCCGATCGCCGTCAGCAGCGGATTGGCGCGCACGGCCAGCCGCAGGCGCAGCATCAGGCCGCCGAAGGATGGGGAGCTCATTGCGCCGCCCTCCACTGCGCGTCGAGCTGGAAGCGGATCGGCCGGTTGGGATCCTGTTCGTTGATCTCGTGGCGCGCCAGGACGACGCTGCTGAACCATTCCTGTTTCCGCAGCTGCCCGACGTAGGCGATCATGTCGTCGCTGCTCTTCGCCTCGGCAGTGATGCGCACGCTGTGCCTGCGCGCGTCCGGTTCCAGGGCCAGCAGCGCGACGCTGGCCGGCGTGCCGGCCTGCACGGCGTCGTGCAGCGCGCGCCAGGGCAAGTTCAGCTGCAGCACGGCGGCGTTCACCGCGGCCGCCTGGGCGTCGGGCACGGGCGGCCGGGCCACGGCCGGCGCCACCGTCCGCGCCTGCGCCTGGGTGCGCGCCTGCGATTGCGCGCGCAGCAGATCGATTTCGCGCTGCCGCTTGCCGATTCCGACGTTGGCGGCGCCCAGCGCGAACGCGATGCAGAGCAGCGCCCATCCCGCGGCCCAGGTCTGGCGCGGCGTACGGAACACGCTGCGCACCAGGCCCGGCGGTGCGAAATCGATGCGGACCTTCTTCATGGCGCCCTCCCCGTCATGGCCAGGCGCGCGCTGTCCGGCCACAGCGGATCGAGCTCGTCCTCGAACAGGGTGCAGGCGAACTTCAGGCGCCCGGCGCTGCTGGCCCAGCCTTGCGGCGCCGGGCCGCAGACCTGCAGGCGCTCCGGGCGGCCCAGGCCCACGCGCAGAGCCTCGCGCGCGACGTGGCTTTCCAGCCAGTCGCGGTCGGCGCCGTCGGGAATCGGCGCGGTACGCACCGCGGCCAGCTGTCTGCCCTCGAAGGCCGCCACGCTCAGCACGCCGCCGTGCACCAGGCCGAACCAGGCGCCAGGACGCAGCCGCGAACGGAACTGGTTCAGCGCGGCGACGAATTGCGGCGCCACCTCGACCAGGTGGAAGCGGTGGCTGGCAGCGGCCTGCCGCAGCTGCGCCAGCAGGGCCTGCGGCACGGCCGCGGCCAGGAAGGGCTGGCTGGCGTTCCAGTCGGCGCGGATGCTCCATCCGGCCAGGCCGGCGCCGAACAGCGCCTGGTAGCGCAGCGCGGCGGCGGCTTCCAGGTCGGCCATCCGCGCCGCGCCGCCCGGGGGCGCAACCTGCCACAGGCGCACCAGTTCGTCGGACAGCACCACGCTCACGCGCATGCCGGCCACGTCGTGCTCATCCAGCAGCAGCGGCAGCGCCTCCGCGATCGCATCCAGGCCCGTGTACGCGCCATCCGCGGCCAGGCGCAGCTGTCCGAGCAGCAGGGCGCGCTCGTGCTGCCAGGCGCTGGTGCGCACCAGCGCCAGACCGTCGGGCGCGATCCCGAGGCGCAGCGCCTGCGCCAGCCAGGGTCTCAGCCATCTACGCATGCAGGGTCACCCGTTTGATCTCTTCGATGGTGGTGGCGCCGCGCCTGACCAGATCGAGCGCGGCCATGCGCAGGCTGCGGGTGCCGTTGGCGGCGGCCGCGGCCTTGATGCGGCGGATCGGCTGCTTGTCGACGATCAGCTCGCGGATCTCGTCGTTCAGGGTCAGGATCTCGGCGATCGAGCGGCGGCCCTTGTAGCCGGTGCCGCGGCAGTCGCCGCAGCCCTTCCCGCGCATGAACAGGTAGTCGCCCACCTCTTCCGGGTGCAGGTGCGCCGAGGCCAGCTCGGCGTCGTCCGGCTCGTATTGCGCGGCGCAGTGCGGGCAATTCATGCGGATCAGGCGCTGGGCCCAGATGCCGTTCAGGGCCGAGACGAAGGCATACGGATCGATGCCCATGTGGGTGAAGCGCCCGAACACGTCGAACACATTGTTGGCGTGGACGGTCGTCAGCACCAGGTGGCCGGTCAGGGCCGACTGCACCGCGATCTCGGCGGTCTCGCGGTCGCGGATCTCGCCGACCATGATCTTGTCCGGGTCGTGGCGCAGGATCGAGCGCAGGCCCTTGGCGAAGGTCAGGCCCTTCTTCTCGTTGACCGGGATCTGCAGGATGCCCGGCAGCTGGTATTCGACCGGATCCTCGATGGTGATGATCTTCTCGCGCCCATTGTGGATCTCGGTGAGCGCCGCGTACAGGGTCGTGGTCTTGCCCGAGCCGGTCGGCCCGGTCACCAGCAGCATGCCGTAGGCTTCCTGGGCCAGCATGCGCAGGGTCGCCAGCGAGGGCGCATCGAAGCCCAGCGCCTCCAGTGTCAGCGCGCCATAGGACTCGATCATGGCGCGCTTGTCGAGGATACGGATGACCGCGTCCTCGCCGTGGATGCTGGGCATGATGGAAACCCGCAGGTCGATCTCGCGGCCGCCGGACTCCACGCGGAAGCTGCCGTCCTGCGGGATGCGGCGCTCGGCGATGTCGAGTTCGGCCAGCACCTTCAGGCGCGAGATGATGTGCTCGGCCAGTTCGATGCCGCCCACCGAGGCCGCATGATCGAGCACGCCGTCGACGCGGTATTTCACGGCCAGGCCGCCGGCCGTGCTCTCGAGATGAATGTCGGAGGCGCCGGCCTTCAAGGCATCGTACAGGGTCGAGTTGACCAGCTTGACGGCCGGGCTGGCGCCTTCCGACACCGAGGCGAAGGACAGCATCGTGGCGGCCTTGCCGTCGCGGCGCCCGGAGTCGCTGTCGCCCACCAGCGTATCGACGGCGCGCGCCGATTCCTCCTGCTTGCCGAGATAGGCCTGGATGTCCCCGGCCAGCGCCAGGCGCAGGTGCAGCGGACGCACAGCCGTGCAGCCGGCCTGCGCCGCCAGCCAGGTCTGGAGGTCGAGGTCGAAGGGGTCGGCGATCACGCCGGTCAGCTGCCCCTCTCCGTCTTTCAGCAGGACGCAGTTGCGCGCCATCGCATGCGCCAGCGGCAGCAGGTCGAAGGCCGGCTGCCGGCCGAACATCTCGGCCGTCTCCATGACCGTCAGGCCGAAGGGCTCGGCCAGCCGGCGCACGATCTGGCGTGCTTCCAGCCCGGACAGGGACTGCAGCTCCTCGACCAGCGAACGCTGCGACTGGCGGCTCTGGGCGCGCGCGCGAGCCAGCAGGGCGGGATCGAAGTGAGCGAACATGTCGGCGTTCGAATCAGTCACGACATGTCTCCGGCAAGGTCGAAGATCGGCATGTACAGCAGCACCACGATGGCGCCGACCACCAGGCCGATGGCGGCCATCAGCAGCGGCTCGAAGGTGCGCGTGAAGCGGTCGATCCAGCGCCCGATCTCGCCGTCGTAGAAGGCGGCCGAGCGGGTCAGCATCGGGCCCATGTCGCCGGTGCGCTCGCCCACCCGCAGCATGCGCAGCGAGATCGGCGTGGTCAGGCCGTTGGCCTCGAAGGCGTCGGACAGCGGACGCCCGGATTCGATCGCCGCCTTGGCCGCGCGCAGGCTGGCGCCGATGCCGGGCGAGACCATGCCCTGCACGGTCTCGATCGCGCTGACGATGGTGATGCCGCCCTCGTTGAGCATGCCCAGGGTCAGGTAGAGGCGCGACAGTTCGTAGACGCGGGCGCGCTCGCCGATGCCCGGCAGCTTCGCCAGCAGGCGCGCGGCGCCGCCCTGGCGCAGCACGCGGCGCATGCCCCAGCCGGCCAGCAGGATGGCGGCGGCGAAGGACAGCAGCAGGCCGCCGGCGTGGCGGCCGGCGAACTGGCCCCAGTCCAGCATCAGGCGCGACATCCACGGCAGGTTGCGCCCGGCCCCTTGATACACCTCGGCGAAGCGCGGCACCACATAGGACATCAGGAAGATCGAGACGCCGCCGCCGACCACCAGCAGGATCGCCGGATAGATCGAGGCGCTGACGATTTTCGAGCGCACGGCATCGATGCGCTGCTGGTATTCGATATAGCGTTCGAGGGCGCGCGGCAGGTCGCTGGTGCCCTCGGCGGCACGCACGATGCCGACGTAGAGCGGCGGGAACAGGGCCGGCTGCTCGGCCAGCACGCTGGAGAAGCGCTTGCCCTCGCGCAGGCCGGCCAGCAGGCGCTCCAGCACCGCGCGGGTGGACGGACCGGCTTCCTTTTCGAGCAGGGCTTCGAGGCCCTCGACGATGCCCAGGCCCGCGGTCAGCAGGGCCAGCAGCTCCTCGCTGAACAGGACCAGCGACAGCTTGCCGCCGCGCCGGCGCAGCTGGAAGCCGGCCGCGCGCGCCGGTTCGACCGCGCTGACGTAGAGACCGCGCGCCTCGACCTGGCGGCGGGCGTCGGCTTCATCCGAGGCATCGACCACCACGCTGGCGATGCTCATGTCGGGAGCGAGGGTGCGGACCGCGAACTGCACGGCAGGCGCGCTTATTGCGAGCTGATGTCGGCGGCGTCGCCGGTGCCGCCCGGCTGGCCATCCTTGCCGAGCGAGACGATCTCGTAGTCGCCCTTGGTGCCGGGCGCACGGTACTGGTAGGGGTGGCCCCAGGGATCAGGCGGCACGCCCTTCTTCAGGTAGGGACCGTTCCACTTGCCGGCGGCGGTGGGCGGCGCCACCACCAGGGCGTTCAGGCCTTCCTCGGTGGTCGGGTAGCGGCCGACGTCGAGGCGGTAGGTGTCGAGCGATTTTTCGAAGGCTTCGATCTGGGCGCGCGCCACCGTGACTTCGGATTTGCCGAGCTGGGAGAAATACTTGGGGCCGACATAAGCGGCCAGCAGGCCGATGATGACGATCACCACCAGCAGCTCGAGCAGCGTGAAACCTGCGCTGCGGGCCTTGTCGACACGACCGTGTGCGCCCCGGTACTTCTCTGAAACCATCCCCACTCCTTTGTGCTTTTGGAAAGCCTAGCCGTGCAAGGCTACCATGCTCCTAGACGCACAGACAATTTCTTTTTTACTATGCAACACAAGTTGCGACAATCGAAGGAAACGTATCGATGCGTCACAGGCCTGTAACCGAAAAAAGCCAGGAATAATGCAGCCACGCAAGGGGAATCGCCGGGGAAATCAGCGCGCCTGCAGAACCCCGCTGCCGCCCAGCTGGCAGGTGCCGGCGCGGCAGACGGCGCCGGGATCCATCATGTATTGGCAGGTCGAGACCCTGCCGTCCGCCGCATTGGCGGTGCGCCGCTCTTCCTTGTAGCGCTCGCCGAGGGCCTGGAGTTCGGCCTGCTGCGTCTTGCCCGAGGACCAGGCCAGGTAGCTTTCGGGCCCTCCGCAGGGACGCGCACCGAGCGCCAGCGTATGGCATTGCGCATCGCTGGAACAGTCCGGCGTGCCGACCAGGGCGCGGATGCGCGCAAGGGTATCGCCCGGTTCGCCTGCGGCGGCGGCCGGCGGGGTCTGGGTGCCGCGCGGCACCTGCCGGGCCTCGGGGGCGGCGGCGCTGCAGGCGGTACAGGCGGCCAGCGCCAGCAATAAGGGGATCAGGGTTCGCATGGACCCATCATGCGCCCCGGCCCGTCGCAGCGTCAAGCGTACCGATGGGGCGTCGGCACCCTTCGTTCATAAGCGCCTGTTACACGACAGATGCTTAGTTAATTCAAATATTATTCGGCTGAATGTGAATATCGCCGTTCGTTCGCTTGTGTGTTATCTGCCACACAAAGTTATCTTAAATGATATATTCTATGGCAAGTTTTGGGCAGTCCCGCAAGCCGCGCATCCGCGCATCCTCCACCGAAAAAAGGCAAACCATGATCAGGACCACACTTCGCGGCGGTGTACTCAAACATATCTTCGGCGCTGCCGTGCTTGCCATCGCCTCCGCCGGCGTGGCCCAGGCGGCCGTCATCGATTTCGAAGGCCAGAGCGGGCCGGCGCTCAACACGAGAAGCTTCGTGCAGGACGGCTACAAGGTCACCTTCCTCGATCCGGGTGGCGTGGCGCCGCCGAACACGATCCTGATCGGCCGCTTCATCGACGGCGGCAACCTGGCCAGCTGCGGTCCGAACGTTTGCCCGATCAATAACACGACGACCTACTTCGACCTGCTGACCAGCGGCCTGATCGACATCACGCCGAACGTGTCGGGAGCGACCTTCAGCTTCAGCGGACTGGACGCCAGCTTCATCGCCGCCCTCGGCGAACAGTACCCGTCCATCCCGGCCGCGCTGCAAGTGATCGGCCTGCGCGCCGACGGGACCACCGTCGACACCATCCAGTTCAACATCCCGGACACGATCGCCTTCCAGCACTTCGACGCGACCGATGCCGTCGGCGGCCTCGACTTCTCGCAGCAACAGTTCATCGAACTGGCGATCGTCGGCTTCCGCTGCAACGCGGAGGGCCAGTGCGGTGGCCTGGACGGCAATCCGGCCCAGATCGGCCTGGACAATATCGCCCTGTCCGACCTGCCCAGCAACGAGGTGCCGGAGCCGGCCAGCGCGGCCCTGCTGGCGCTGGGCCTGCTGGGTGTGGGCGCGGGCACCCGCCGCCGCCGCTGATCCCTTCGCGGCAACGCCGGCGCGGCCTCCGGGATGCGCCGACTCCCCTCCTTTTCTGCCCTCCTCCTCCCACGTGCCGAAGCGATAACACAGCTTGCCGCGGATGTGAATTTGTTTATGCAGTTTTTCCAGATGTCAGTACGCAAACGTCGCATCAGCACGACGTTGCCTTGGTGCACTTAAAATTTCCCCGAGCACACTTTCGGCATTTACTCGCAACTTCGCTTATTTCCACACAAAAATCTTTCAAAACATCAATATTTGCACTAAATTAACGAAAAAAATATTGAGTCGCGGAAAATTTCCTGCCTACAATAGATCATCTGTTGAACGCACCCTCTTCCGCACCATGAAACTTCACGCCTTCCGCTCCGTTTCCGCCTTCGTCGTCGCCGTCATCCTCGCCGCCTGCGGCGGTGGCCAGGCCGACCAGCCGACCCAGACCGCTGCCGCCGTGCTCGTGTCCGGACAGTCGGGCACTGCATCCCAGGTCGCTGCCACCATGCCGGCGCCGGATTGCGCCGCCGATGGCTGCAAGAGCCCGCGCATCATCGACGGCAACGCCGAAGCCTACCGCTACGATGCGATGCGCCGCGCCGCCGCCGGCCAGGCAGCCGGCGACACCAGCAGCAGCATCTGATTCTTGCCGGAGGCTCAGGCTTCCAGCAGGCGTAGTTCGAGGCAGCGCGCCAGAGCGTGCGCGCGATTGCCGACCCCGAGCAGGCGGTAGATCCGCTGCAGGTGGTTCTTGACGGTCAGCGCGCTGATCCCGAGGATCAGCGCCATCTCTTCATTGCTCTTCCCCTCGCGCAGCCAGCCGACGATCTCGGTTTCGCGCGCGCTCAGCGGCCGCGGCGGCCGGCCGGCGGCATGCGCTTCCGACACCGGCAGGCGCAGCAGCGCCAGGTGCAGGTGGGCGAGCAGCAATTCCAGGAAATAGGCATGCCGCGGCCCCGGCCGCATCGGCAGCCCGAACAGCAGGAATACGCTTGCCCCGTCCGCCAGCGGCCCGGTGCCGTGCACCAGCACGCTGTCGAAGCCGGCTTCCCGCAACTCCGTTCCGAAACCGGCCAGGGCGCCGCGCCTGCCGTCCGCCTCATCCGCGCCGAGGTCGGCCAGCGCCGGCAACCTGCCGCCCCGCATGCAGTGGCGGGCGATGCGCAGCGCCAGGCCGTCGCGGCAGTCTGCCAGCAGGGTTTCGGCATCGGCCGGCAGCAGGGTCGCATGCAGGCATTCCAGCCGGCGCAGCGCACCCGAAGGCGCGAACTGCAGCGCCACCATCACCTGGTGCGGCAGCAGCGCCTGCAGCTGGCCCTGGGTCCAGAGAAAGAACTGGCGCATGCTGGCCACCCGCAGGCCGGATTCGACGGCGCGCAGCAGGTATTCCTGCTCCTGCCGGCTGAGGATGACGACCGCGTCCACGCGCGAACTCAGGCGACCTCGGACCAGTCGACGCGCGCGTTCCAGGCCACGAAGCGGTAGCCGGTGCCGCGCACGGTTTCGATGTGTTCCTGGTGGCCGCTGGGCTGCAGGGCGTTGCGCAGGCGGCCGACGTGGGTATCGACGGTGCGCTCGTCGAGCACGGCATGGCGGCCCCAGACCTTGTCGAGCAGCTGGGAACGGGTGTGCACGCGCTCCGGATGGTGCATCAGGAAGTTCAGCAGGCGGAATTCGACCGGTCCCAGCGCCAGCAGGCGCGAGCCGGCGATCACGCGCTGGGTGCCGGGATCGAGGCGCAGGCCGGCCATCTGCACGGTCTCGCTCGACACGTGCGGGATGCGCCGCCGCAGCACCGCTCCCATGCGCGCCAGCAGCTCACGCGGATTGAAGGGTTTGCCGAGGTAATCGTCGGCGCCCGATTCCAGTGCCAGGATCTTGTCGTGCTCGCCGATCCGGCCGGACACCATGATGATCGGCAGCTCGCGGGTGCGCGCCTGGGCGCGCAGGCGGCGGATCAGCGCCTCGCCGGATTGTCCGGGCAGGTCCCACTCGAGCAGCAGCATGTCGGGCAGGCTGTCGTCCATCAGCACCAGGGCCGACTCGGCGTCGAGGCAGCTGGCGGCATGGTGGCCGGCGCTGCTCAGGTTCAGCTCGAGCAGCCGGCGGATGGCGGGATCGGGGTCGACCACGAGAATGTGTGCTGCCATGGAACTCGGTCTACATTGCTGGGTCTGCGGGAACAGGAATGATTTTAATATGCACCAAGCAAGATGGACTGAACAATATGATTTGCCTTGGAGATTGATATCTTTCCCGAATAAATGAGAAAAGCGCGCAAACCCTAGAGGGAAGCGGGCTTCACCCGTCCGGAACAGGCCGGCGAGGGCGCGGCAAAAGTGGCGAAAAGGATACATACAAGACACAAAAAACCCGCCTGCCCTCGCGGACAGGCGGGTGATTGCAGCCGCTGCCCGGGTCAGGCGCGGCGGCGCTGCATCAGGCCCATCAGGCCGAGGCCGGTCATGACCAGGGCCCAGTCGGCCGGTTCGGGCACGTCGGTGTTGCCGCCGCCGGCGCCTTCGGTGACGAACGCGATGTCGCTGCCCTGGATCTGCGGCGGCGCGCCGGCGGACAGGTCGATCTGGACCACGGATCCGGTGAGGTAATCCGTCTGCTCCTGGTTCACGACGGCGACGCTGAAGCGGCTGAAGTCGCTGCCGGTATCGCCGACATCGAGCGTCAGGTCGAAGCCGAGCAGGCCGCCGAAGGTGACGGCTTGCCACAGCGCGCCGTCCGGAGCACGCAAGGTAAAGCCGTTGCCCGCCGCGGACGCGTCGCCGAACAGCGTGGTGCCGCTGCCGACGCCGGTGAGCTTGCTGATGAAGGCCGAGGTCGGCACCCCGGTGCCCGGGCCGGCCAGCGACAGCTCCAGGTAGCCGCTGCCTTCGGCGGCGAAGGACTTGGTGGTCAGGTCCACGTGGTAGGTGATCGGGGTGGCCAGGGCGGCGCCGCAGGCCATGGTCAGTGCCAGCAGCGAGCTGGTCAGGAGCGATTTCAGAGTTGCCATCTTGTTTGATCCTTGATTCGGTGGGTTAGAACGAGCCGCTGTACAGCTTCGGCGTGTACGAGATCGTGACCTTGTTCGGGTTGCTGAATGTCACGCTGACCGTCACCGAGGCGCCCGCGGCGAGCGACGCATCGGGCAGCGTCACATACGGCGCACCATCCCTGGTGCCGCTCTTGTTGTCGAGCGTGACGCCGGCCGGCAGGCCTTGCAGCAGGAACTGCAGGGGACCGCTCAGCGCCGCAGCGCCGATGTTGGTGAAGGTGACCGAGCCGCTGTACTTGTTGGTGATGCGGTTGACGGTGAAGCCCGACTGCACCGCTTTCACGCTGGCGCTCACGTCGGTCAGTACCGGCGCCAGGTTCAGGCTGACGATCACCGGATCGTGGTCGGAGGCGCGGAAGGCGTTGTTCACGTAGGGGTCGTTGCCGGCCTTGCCTTCCAGGTTGTAGTCGATCGCATCCGGTTCGTCGGCGTTGTTATGCCATTCGGTCACGCCGGCCACCTGCTTGTCCAGCGAGGTACTGGCCAGCGCGTGGTCGAGGTAGCCGCTCTGGCCGTCGAACACATAGGAGTACGGCATGCCGTTCGGACGCACGAAGCGCTCCAGCTCGCTGACCATGCCCTGGCCGTTCAGGTAGACGATCGGATCTTCCTGGCCGTAGGCATTGAAGTCGCCCACCGCCAGCACGTCCGGATCGCCCGAGCTTGCCACCACCTGGTTGATGAAGCTCACCAGCTGCTGTGCCTGCTTGACGCGGGTGGCGTTCCAGCAGCCCTGGCCGTCGCCGCTGTCGCTGTCGCCGGTGCCGGCGCCGCTGCAGCTGCCCTTCGACTTCAGGTGGTTGACGATCAGCGAGAACCTGGCGCCGTTGGCGACCGACTTGAAGGTCTGGGCCATCGGCGGACGGTTGTTGATCGCGGCGTTGTCGGACATCGAAGCGCCCACCAGGCTCACCACGGCCGGCTTGTAGATCATCGCCACGCGGATCGCGTCGGTGCCGGTGGCCGGCGGCTGCGGCACGACGGCGTAGGCCGGATAGCCGACCGCCTGATTGAGCTGGCCGACCAGGTAGTTGACCGCATAGTCGCCGTTGTTCTGGATTTCCATCAGGCCGACCACGTCGGCATCCATGCCCTTCAGCTCGTTGACGATCTTGTCGCGCTGGCGCACGAACTCGGCCAGGCTGTCGGCGCCGCGGCAATTGCTCTTGCTGGTCGAACTGCCGAGCTTGCAGCCCTGGCCGGTCCGGCCCTCGACATCGGTGCCGTCGGTGAAGGTGGTGAAGAAGTTCAGCACGTTGGCGCTGGCGACCTTGACGTTGCCCGGGGCGACTTCCGGCTTGTCCAGGCGCGCATTGGTGCGGCTGATCTGCGGGGTCTCGGTCGGCTGCACCTTGAACGCGGCGCCGCCGCCGCCGATCGCGCCGAAGTCGAGCACGCCGGTCAGGTCGTTCACGGTATCGCCGGTGCGCACGGTCTTGTCGTCGGCCAGGTAGGGAATCTGCGGCGGGGTCGTGAAGATGCCGTCGTCGAGGACGACCATGTTGCGATCGTTGGCCTTGATCAGCGCGATCGCTTCCGGGGTGCCCGGGCGATAGCGGTTGGTGGCGGTTTCGCGGCGGCCGTTCGACAGCACCAGTTCGCCGCGGTCGGCCAGGTAGCTGTTGCCGTTCACGGTCAGCGGGCCGACGAAGCGCACCAGCATGCCTTCGTAGTTGGCGAGGTCGGCGTCCGGCAGCTGGATATTGGTCGGGGCGATGGTGTAGCCGCTGCCGGTGACGGTGACCGCGGTGACGCTGGTGAGTTCGGTGTAGGAACGGGTCGCGCCGCTCGGCTTGTATTCGGTCACGGTGCCGGTCACGCGCACCATGTCGCCGACGTTGCCGGCAGTGGCGGCGCCGAACACGTAGATGGCGTCCGAGGTGGTCGGGTCGCCGTCGCCGTTCGGGTCCTGGATGAAGAAGCCGCCGCCGCTGAGCTTCTTGGTGATCACGCCGCTGGTGGTCTGGACGGTGTTCGCGTACTTGCTGGTGGCGCCGCTGCCCTGGATCTGCGGGATCGTCAGCTGGCCGGCGACCGAGACGTTGACGGTGCAGCTGTTGCTCTGGCTGGCGTCGTTGCTGAAGCTCACCACCACCGGATAGAGGCCGGCCGGCACGTTGGCCGCGACCGACAGCTTGACCGAGGCGCTGCCGCCGGCGGCGGCGGCCGGTGCGAAGTCGGTAAGGCTGATGCCGCTCACGGCGCCGCTGGCGATGACGGCGGCGTTGACGATGCTGTCGCTGTCCGATGCGCTCAGGGCGCCGGAGAAAGCGGTGCCGAGGCCGCCGCTGACGGTGGCCGGGCAGTTCAGGACGATCGGCGCGGCCGGCGGGGTGCCGCCGCCAGTGCCGCTGCAGACATGCAGATCGCTGGCGGTGTTGCGCGGCGCCGGCGTGCCGTTGACGAAATCGTTCTTGTTATCGTCGGTATCGGCACAGCCGCCGTCCTTGCGCAGCGCGGCGAGCGAACTCGACAGGTTCGGCGAGGTGGGGCCAGTGCCTTCGTAGCCGGTGGCGCTGGTGCCGAAGCCGACCAGGTCGGCCAGCGTGGGCTGGTCGGTCGGATTCGGATTGGCGACCGTCGGCAGAGCGGTCTGGCTCCTGACCAGCGCGACCTTGCCTGCGCTGGCGCTCATGTTGACGCTGCCGGATGAGGCGTCCGCGGCCGGCATCGCGGCGCCGACCGCGCCGCCGGATTGCAGCTGAATCAAGTAGTACTGTCCCGCAGCCAGGGTTACCTTGGGAATGTTGACCTTGTTGCTACCCCAGCTGTTGCCGCCGGCAGAGGTGTACTGGATGCTCCAGCCATCGAGGGTGACAGGGGCGCCGCTGCGGTTGAACAGTTCGACGAAGTCGTTCTGATAGGTGGCGCCGCCGTTGCCGCCGCCGCCGTAGACCTGGCTGATGACGATGGGGCCGCCGTCACCGGCGAAGGCCGGCGCCGACAGGCTGGCCAGCAGGGCCGCGAGCACGGTCAGGCGGCCTGGAGCTTGAAAGAATGAACGTTGGGTCATGTGGGTTCCCGAAGTGGATGCGGTTGTCAGTGAAACACTTAACAAATCAATATTAAATGCACAAATTGACAACATCATGACCACGGATTAGTCCGTACGGACCAATCCGCTTCACCGCTCGGGAAACGGAAGGGGGACGGCCGTCAGCGCGGCCGTTTGCGGTAGGGAGCCGCCAGCGGCTCGCCGATGAACAGGCCCTGGGTCGGCCAGGCGACGCTCTTCCAGTAGGCTTCGATCGCGCTATTGCCCTGCACGTAATGCTTGAGCAGCACGGTCGGATTGGGGAATTTCTGCCAGTAGTTGCAGGGTTCGCTGACCGAGCCGTAGCTGGCGGTGGCGCCCGCCTCCAGCCAGCGCAGGCTGCTCATCTGCCCTTCTCCCAGCAGGTCGCCGCCGAGCGAAGTCAGGTGATCGGCCAGGGCGCCGGGCAGGAAATGCAGGGTATTCAGCTTGTCCACCTGGGCCATGCCGGTCTCGTAGATCATCACGTCCTTCGCGCCTTCCAGCACATCGCCCTGGATCGTCTTGGTGCTGAGTTTCCTGGACTCGATACGGCCCGGCGGCGGGAAGAAGCCGGCGCGCGAGTTGCGCGCCTTTTCCGAGGTGACCAGGTAATAGGCGGTGGCCGGCACGACGCGGAAACCGGCCGAGGCGCCGCGATCGATAAGCGCCCTGGCTTCCGATACCGATTCGGTCGGCAGCAGCATCGACAGGCGCAGCTTGAGGTCGGTATAGGGCCGTGTGGAACTGGAGTTGAAGTAAGGGCTGGAGCGTCCGCTGGCGCAGGTCTTGGCGCACTGGGAGGGATCGAAGCCCAGCGTGTAGGCGCCGGTGATCGAATTGCACTCGACCCTGTAGGGCGCGGTCCAGACCATCAGCACCGCCTGGATGTCCGGGCCGAGGTGGCTGTCGATCTCTTCCCTGAGTTCCTGGAAGCGTTCGAAGCTGATCTCGTGCGGCTTGTCCGGAATGCTGACGTGGACCACGTTGGCTTCCGGGATGCCGCGCCGCTTGCGGTAGTACTCGCCGATCTTGACGCTGTTCGGCTCGGCATCGTTGATGACGACGGCCAGTTGCGCCGGCTGCAGGCTGGGGGCACTGGTGAACTGGGCATGGGCGCCGGCGCTGACCGCCAGCATCAGGAAGGGAAGAAAACGTCGGATCGATCTCATCCCTTCATCATGCCACAACTTGCAACGAGGACAATTTACGCCCGTTTGCGCTGGCGCCAGTGTCCGAACGCGGCGAGCATGCCGATCCCGGCCAGCAGCATCGCGCCGGCGCTTGGCTCCGGCACCGGGACGATGGCGAAGATTTCCATCGCATTCACGGTGACGGCCTGGCCGCCCAGGCTGCCGTCGATGATGCTCATGCCCTCGTTCATCGGATTGCCATAGCTCAGTTGCCAGGACAAGGCCTTGGTGAGGTCGTCATTGACCAGCAGGTCGGGGCCGGAGCCGAACACGGGGCCGAACAGGATGTCGTTGAAGGTCTGGCGCAGACCCTGGCTGGGTAGCTCGTAGCTGGTCGGCACCTGGCGGTAGACCGCCGGCGTGGTGAAGTTGAACAGGAAGGCGGTGCGCTGGAAGTCGCGCTCGGTCTCGTGCCAGCCGTCGGTGGACGACCAGCTCTGCGGGTTGTAGCCGCCCACCAGGAAGCTCTGCCCGCTGCTGTTGGTCACGTCGAGCAGGGTGAAGCTTGCGCCCCTGCCGTCGGCGGCCTGGTGGAAGGTGGCCGAGGTATCGCCCGGACGCAAGGTGTAGACCTTGTCGAGGTTGAACTCGCCCTTGCCGAGCCAGCGCTCTAGCTGGGCCTGGCGGCCGTCGTCCAGCAGGCTGGAGCCGCCGATGATATCGCCTGCACGCGCAAGGCCGCCGGCCAGCGCCAGCACCATGCCGCCCGCCGCAATGATCGTCTTCATGGGAGTCCCCCATCGGTTCGAGTCAAGGCATTGTATGCCTGACGCATGATGATGTACGCACTGTAGACCTGCGGAAAAGAGAACGCCGCCGGCGCTGGTGCGCGGGCGGCGTGATCAAGGCGAATGTGATTCAGGCGAACGGGTCAGGCGCGCTGGTAGACGTCCTCGAAACGCACGATGTCGTCTTCGCCCAGGTAGCTGCCCGACTGCACCTCGATCAGGTGCAGCGGCAGCTTGCCCGGGTTTTCCAGGCGGTGGGTCATGCCGATCGGAATATAGGTCGACTCGTTCTCGGCCAGCAGCTTGACGCTGTCGCCGCAGGTGACGCGCGCGGTGCCCGACACCACGACCCAGTGCTCGGCGCGGTGGTGGTGCATCTGCAGCGACAGCTTCTCGCCCGGCTTGACGCAGATGCGCTTGACCTGGAAGCGCTCGCCGGCATCGATGCCTTCGTAGAAGCCCCAGGGACGGTAGACCCGGGTGTGATACAGGTGCTCGGTGCGCTCCTGGACCTTCAGGTGGTCGACGATGTTCTTGACGCGCTGGACCTGGTCCTTGTGCGCCACCAGCACCGCGTCCGAGGTTTCCACCACGACCAGGTCCTTGACGCCGACCACGGCCACGATGCGGCTCTCGGCGCGCACCAGCGAATTGCTGACGCCGTCCAGGTAGACGTCGCCGCGCTGCACGTTGCCGTGGGCATCGGCCTGCTGCACGTCGGCCAGGGCCGACCAGGAACCGACGTCGCTCCAGCCGATGTCGGCGGCGACCACCACGCCGTCACGGGTATGTTCCATGACCGCATAGTCGATCGAATCCGACGGGCAGGCCGTGAACGCGGCTTCGTCCAGGCGGCAGAAGTCGAGGTCGCGGTAGGCGCTGCTCATGGCCTGCTCCGCCGCCCTGGCGATCTCGGGCGCGTGCTGCTCGATCTCGGCCAGGAAGCGGTCGGCGCGGAACATGAACATGCCGCTGTTCCAGTAGAAGCCGCCATCGGCCACGAAAGCTTCGGCCGTGTTGCGGTCGGGCTTCTCGACGAAGCGCTCGATCTTGTAGCAATCATCAACGCCCGGCAGCGGCTCGCCGCGGCGGATGTAGCCGTAGCCGGTTTCCGGCACGCTCGGCACGATGCCGAAGGTGGCCAGCGAACCGTCCTGCACCATCTGGTACGCACGCTCGACCGCCAGGCGGAAGGCTTCGTTCTTCTCGATCACGTGGTCGGCCGGCAGCACCAGCATGATGGCCTCGGGATCCTCGGCCAGTAGGTGGCGCGCGGCCGCGGTCACGGCCGGGGCCGTGTTGCGGCCGACCGGCTCGAGCAGGATGCCGCTCGGGGTGATGCCCACCTCGCGCAGTTGCTCGGCAACCAGGAAACGGTGTTCGTTGCCGCAGACGACCAGCGGCGCCATCAACCCCGGCCAGCCGCGGACCCGCAAAGCGGTCTCCTGCAGCATGGTCTTGTCGGTGACCAGCGGCAAGAGCTGCTTGGGCATCAGGGCACGCGAGAGCGGCCACAGGCGGGTGCCGGCGCCGCCGGAGAGGATGACTGGATAAATTTTCATGCGCTAATTTTCTCTAATGGGGAATCTGTCTCGTCCGCGCCGTCTTTGCGGCGGCTGCGGCGACGGTCGCGGGCGTTCAGCCACTCGTCGGAGCTGTATTCGGACGAGTGCTTCATCTCGCCGGCGCGGTCGATGCTGTAGTCCTTGAAGACGATCATCTCGTGCAATGTCACATCGTTAAGCACGCGAGTATATTCGAAAAGCACGCTACGGACGATTTCGGCACCTTCGCAGATGTGGCTGCCATGGCCGATCCAGGTCGGGCCGATGATGGTGGCGCCGGCCTCGATCTTGACGCCGGAGCCGATATAGACCGGGCCCTTGATGGTGGTACCGTTCCAGTCGATGCTGGTGTTCAGGCCCACCCACAGGCCGGGCTCGATCTCGATGCCGGGCACGTCCATGTGATTGACTTCGCCGGTCAGCACGTTCTGCAGCACTTCCCAGTAATCCGACACGCTGCCGATGTCCAGCCAGTTGAACGGGCGGCCCTGGGCATAGAAGGGCATGCCCTTCTCCGCCAGCAGCGGGAACAGCTGGGAGCCGATGTCGAACTCCACGCCCGAGGGGATCAGGTCGATGACTTCGGGTTCGAAGATGTAGATGCCGGTGCTGATGAAATTCGACAGCGCCTCTTCCTGCTTCGGCTTTTCCTGGAACTGGGTGATGCGGCCGTTCTGGTCGGTGACCACCACGCCATAGCTCGACACCCTGTCCCAAGGCACTTCCTTGGTGATCACGGTGGCCATCGCCCCCTTGCGGCGGTGCTCCAGCAGGGCCGCCTTCAGGTCGAGGTCGATCAGGGCGTCGCCGCACAGGACGATGGTGGTGTCGTCGAAGAAGCCGCCGAATTCCTGGATCTTCTTCATGCCGCCGGCCGAGCCGATCGGCACCGCCACCACTTCGCCGTCTTCCTTGGTATAGCCTTCGAAGGAGTAGCCGATCTGGACGCCGAACTGCTCGCCCTCGCCGAAGTATTCCTCGATCTTTTCGTGCAGGTGGCTGACGTTGACCATGATCTCGGACACGCCGTGCTTGCGCAGGTGTTCGATCAGATAAGCCATCACGGGCTTGCCCAGCACGGGGATCATCGGTTTCGGCAGGTCATAGGTCAGCGGACGTACGCGGGTGCCTTTGCCTGCTGCAAGAATCATCGCTTTCATGGTTCGGTCCTCATGCTCATTTTGGGGTAGTCTGGTAGCGCCAGGAGTCGGCGCACATCTGCGCGATGTCACGCTTCGCCGTCCAACCGAGTTCCTCGCGCGCGCGGGTCGGGTCGGCGTAGCACTTCGCGATGTCGCCGGGGCGACGGTCTACGATCTGATACGGAATCGGCTTGCCGCAGGCCTTTTCGAAGGCATGCACCATTTCCAGCACGCTGTTGCCATTGCCGGTGCCCAGGTTGTAAGTATGTAGTCCGGCGCCCTGGGCCAGCTTGTCGAGGGTCTTGACGTGGCCGATCGCCAGGTCGACCACGTGGATGTAGTCGCGCATGCCGGTGCCGTCCGGGGTCGGGTAGTCGCCACCGTACACGGACAGTTTCTCGCGCTGGCCGTTGGCGACCTGGGCGAT
>NZ_JBFTRV010000014.1:0-164727 GCF_056399665.1 Massilia sp. 01N410
ACCTTGTGCGCGCCGAACGCGGCTTCCATCGCCGCGCGGTCGCGGATGTCGGCCTCGACGAATTCGAAAGCCTTCCCCGTGATGCGAGTCACCCGTTCCTGCACGGAACGGTTGGCGTTGGACAGGTTGTCGACCACCACCACCTCGTGACCTGCGTTCTGCAGTTCAACCACGGTGTGCGAACCGATATAACCCATGCCGCCGGTAACCAGAATCTTCATCAATACACTTCTTTCTAAATAGTTTTGTAAATATTTGCAAGGCACGGAGAAATAGGCAGATTTCCTTGCCCTTTTCGAAGGATGCTTTCCTCCAGGCATCGTCAATAATTGTAACGTGAATGAGCCACTGCGCCCGCCGACCAATAGCGACCGACTGACGTAACACCTGCCTGCAAGAGCGGAGACCAACGATGAACGTGAAGAAATTTACAGCCCCGACTTCCCGTGAGGCCCTGCGCAAAGTGCGTGATGCCCTGGGACCGGACGCGGTCATCCTGTCGAACCGCCCGGTGGACGGCGTGGTCGAGATCCTGGCGCTGGACAACGACGACGTCGCCTCGCTGGCTTCGCCGGCGCCGGAGTCGGAAATGGCGGCCCCGCGCCCCCAGCTGAACCATCTGGACGATGCGCCGGCGGCACCAGCGGCCCGCACGCTGCATGCAGCGGGCCGTATCGACGGACCGGCACCGCGCCCCTACAGCGCGCCGTCATTCGAAGTCCCGGCCGAGCCGGCAGCAGCAGCGCCCCGCACGCCGATGGCCCGCCCGGCCATGCCGTCCTTCCACGACCTGGAAGAACCGGCCCCGCAAACCTACGCCAACCGCCGCGCCCCGCAGCCGGAAGCGCCAGCCTTCGACATGGCCGCGATGACGGCCATGATGTCGGCCGCGATCGCCCAGGCCAAGGAATCGGCAGCCAGCGCGGCTGCCAGCGCCGCCGCCGCCGAGATGCAGGGCATGATGAGCGAGCTGCGCGCGATGCGCGGCATGATGGAATCGCAGCTGTCCGAGCTGTCCTGGGGCAGCACCCAGCAGCGCGAGCCGCAGAAGGCCGCCGTGCTGCGCGAGATGCTGGGCGCCGGCTTTTCGGCCAGCCTCTCGCGCTATCTCGTAGACAAGCTCCCGGCCGGCAAGGATGCCGCCGAATCGCTCCGCTGGATCAAGACGGTCCTGGCGCGCAACATCACCACCATGGCCGATGAGGACGCGATCCTCGACCGCGGCGGCGTGTTCGCGCTGGTCGGCCCGACCGGCGTCGGCAAGACCACCACCACCGCCAAGCTGGCGGCGCGCTGCGTGATGCGCCACGGCCCGGAAAAGCTGGCCCTGATCACCACCGATGCCTACCGTATCGGCGGCCACGAGCAGCTGCGCATCTACGGCAAGATCCTCGGCGTGATGGTGCACTCGGTGAAGGATGAAGCCGACCTGCGGATCGCCTTGAAAGAGCTGCGCAACAAGCACACCGTGCTGATCGATACCATCGGCATGTCGCAGCGCGACCAGATGGTGACCGAACAGGTGGCCATGCTGACGGAGAGCGGCGCCAACGTGCAGCGCCTGCTGTGCCTGAACGCGACCTCGACCAACGAGACCCTGAACGAAGTGGTGCGCGCCTACCAGGGCAGCGGCCTGGCCGGCTGCATCATGACCAAGCTGGACGAAGCCGCTTCGATCGGCGGCGTACTGGACGTGATGATCCGCCAGAAGCTGAACCTGTATTACGTGTCGACCGGCCAGCGCGTGCCGGAAGACCTGCACCTGGCCGACCGCGCCATGCTGGTCGACCGCGCCTTCCGCAACAAGAAGGAGGCCGCGGCCCAGTTTTCCGATGCCGACCTGCCGCTGATGATGGCCGGCCTCGGCAACCTGAACAGCGACCGTTCGCTGCGCGAGGTGACCATTGGCTAGTTTCGACTTCGACCAGGCCGAAGGCCTGCGCCGGATGCTGGCCGGCCCCAAGCCGCGCATCGTGACCTTCCTTTCGGCGACCCCGCAGGACGACAAGGGCGCCATGCTGATCAACCTCGGCGCCTCGCTGGCGCAGAGCGGCAACGACGTGCTGATCGTCGACGCCTGCGAGCGCGACTACGGCGTGGCCCGGCGCCTGGGCGTGGACCGCGGTCCCGGCCTGCTGCAGGTGGCGCGCCAGGAGTGTGCGCTGAACCAGGTGATCCATCCGGCGCCGCAGGGCTTTTCGGTGGTGACGATGAATAGCGTCGTTCCCGCGGAGGCGGGAACCCAAGTTCCTGTGAGTGGCCGGGGACGCCAGCAAACTTGGCCCCCCGCCTACGCGGGGGCGACGGAGGATGCGCGCCGCCTGGCGAAAACCTTCGACGTGCTGGTCAAGCAGGCGGCCGGCAGCATCGTCATCGTCGACGGCGAATTCAGCGAGGAGGGCGGCTTTCCGGTGCCGATCATGGCCTCGTCGGAGATCGTGGTCCAGGTCTCGACCGGCGCGACATCCATCACGAATGCCTATGCCTTGATCAAGCGCCTGTCCCAGCATCTGGGCCGCCGTCCCTTCGGCATCCTTGTCACGGGCGCTACCGAAGCCGAGGCGAAGGTGGTATACGATAATATGTCATCTGCGGCAACACGTTACCTGGCGGTAACACTCAATTCGATGGGTTCCGTACCCGCCGACGAGTACCTGCACCGCGCCGCACGCCTCGGGCGGGCCGTGGTCGACGCTTTCCCGCTGGCGGGCGCTTCGGTGGCATTCCGCCGCCTCGCCGGCCGTTTTGCGACAGGCATGAGCCACGCTGCATAAGAGAATACGAATAAGCAAAAATGTACACGGTTAAAGGGAAAGCGGACAAGAATCACTTGCTGACGGAGCATATGCCGTTGGTGAAGCGTCTCGCCCACCAGATGAAGGCGAAGCTGCCGCCGTCCGTCGAAGTCGATGACCTGGTACAGGCAGGCATGATCGGCCTGCTCGATGCGATCGGCCGCTACGAAGAGAACCACGGCGCCCAGTTCGAGACCTATGCGGTGCTGCGGATCCGCGGCGCCATGCTCGACGAACTGCGCAGCAGCGACTGGATGCCGCGCTCGACCCGCCAGAACATGCGCAAGGTGGAGCAGGCGATGGCCGCGCTGCAGCAGCAGCTCGGCCGTCCGCCCAGCGAATCCGAAGTGGCGAAATCGCTCAAGCTGCCGCTGGCCGACTACCAGGAAATGCTGGGCGATTCCGGCGGCCACCAGCTGCTCTATTACGAAGACTTCCACAGCGGTGAAGGCGACGAGGGCAGCGACAGCTTCCTCGACCGCTATGCCGTCGACGAGGACGACCCGCTGCGCGCGCTGATGGAAACCGACTTCCGCCAGGCCGTGATCGACGCCATCGACGCCTTGCCGCCGCGCGAAAAACTGCTGATGGGCCTGTATTACGAGGAAGAGCTGAACCTCAAGGAGATCGGTGCGGTGATGGGCGTGTCGGAGTCGCGCGTCTCGCAGCTGCACAGCCAGGCCGTGGCCCGCCTGCGCGCCTACCTGCGGGAGCGCGCGTGGACATAGCCAGCCTGCTCGGGCTGCTGCTGGCGATCGCCGGCATCATCGTCGGCCACAACCTCGACGGCGGCAAGTTCTCCTCGCTGGTGCAGCCGGCCGCGTTCGCGATCGTGGTGGTCGGCACCTTCGGCGCCGTCCTGCTGCAGACCAGGAAATCCGCCTTCATCCGCGGCCTGCGCATGCTGCGCTGGGTGTTCGCGCCGCCGCCCGACCGCCGCCAGCACCTGGCGCGCGAAATCCACCTGTGGAGCCTGTCGGCGCGCCGCGACGGCCTGCTGTCGCTGGAACAGTATATGGTGAAGGCCGACCCCTTCATCCAGAAGGGCCTGCGCCTGGTGGTCGACGGCATCCATCCGGACAAGCTGCGCAGCCTGCTGGAAACCGAGATCAACAGCTACGAGATGCGCGAGCGCCAGGCCGCCCGCATCTGGGAAGCGGCGGCCGGGTATGCGCCGACGGTCGGCATCCTGGGCGCCGTGCTGGGCCTGATCCACGTGATGGAAAACCTGAGCGACCCCTCGCGCCTGGGCGCCGGCATCGCGGTCGCCTTCGTCTCCACGGTGTACGGCGTGGGCCTGGCCAACCTGCTGTTCCATCCGGTGGGAAATAAACTCAAAGGGATCGTCGCCGAGCGCGTGCTGCAGTACGAGATCCTGACCGACGTGTTCCACGACATCGCCACCGGCGACACCACCCGGGTGCTCGAGGAACGCATCGCCTGCCTGATGGCGCAGCACTGATCCGGGCCGGGCACATGGCGCGCCGCAAACCCTTCGTCGAAGACAGCGAGAACCACGAGCGCTGGCTGATCTCCTACGCCGATTTCATCACCCTGCTGTTCGCCTTCTTCGTCGTGATGTATGCGGTCTCGGTGGTCAACGTCGGCAAGTACAAGGTGCTGTCGGACGCCCTCGGCGACGCCTTCGGCGGACGCGGCGCTGCCGCGAAAATCAATACATCGGTCGAGACCGACCCCTTGCCGCTGCCGCTGGCGAACATCATCGCGCACAAGCGTGCGGAGGCGGCCAAGCGCGAGCGCGAGCGCCTCGACCTGCTGGCGCGTAAGCTCGACAGCGTGCTGGCGCCGCTGGTCAACAGCGGTAAGGTGCGCATCACCCGGAATGCCCGCGGCATCACCATCGAGATCAACGCCAGCGTGCTGTTCGACGAGGGCGACGCCGGCCTCGCCGGCAATGCCCGCGAGACCCTCGCCACCGTGGCCGGCCTGCTGAAGGACGACCCGCATGCGATCGAGGTCGAGGGCCACACCGACACCACCCCGATCGCCAACGCGGCCTTCCCCTCGAACTGGGAGCTGTCGGCGGTGCGCGCCACGACCGTGGTGCGGCTGTTCATCGAGAACGGCGTGCTTGAACGCCGCCTGGCCGCGATCGGGCGCGGCGCCAACCTGCCGATCGCTTCCAACGACGATCCCGTCGGGCGCGCGCGCAACCGGCGCGTGGCGGTCACCATCCTGGCGGGCACCGGCACGGAGTAATCCACCCTGCGCACGCTTGGCATTTCGGCCATGCCGGAGCACAATCGTTCAACCCGACAGGAGATGTCGATGCGCAGACGAACGATGCTGTGCGCCGCGCTGTGGCTCATGACGGCCACCGCCGCCCGCGCCGATGGAGGAGAACCGATGAATGTGCATGCGAGCCTGAGCGTCGACGCCAGGCATGACAAGGTGCTGGTGACGTTCAGGATCGAGAACCGCGGCGAGCGCAGGGTCGGCCTGCCGCGCGAGATCGCGGCGGATACCGAACTGGCGCGCCGCCTGTTCGACCTGCGCGAGCATCCCGGCGAGGCGCCGGTGCCGTACACGGGCCGCATGGTCAAGCGCGGCTCCTTGACCCTGGACGACTACGTCGAGCTGGCGCCGCACTCGGCCCACGCGCACACCATCGACATCACCCATGCCTACGCCTTCCGGCCCGGCACGCACACCTATGTGATCCGTTACGAGGGCAGCGCGCTGGCGGACGTGCGCCAGCTCGACTCCGCGGCCGATATCAAGACCGACGCGGTCATGTTCAGCCATACCCAGAAATAGGATGCCCAGGTAGCGCACCGGCAGGCCGTCGCGCGTGACCTCGAGCAGCGGGGCCTCGATGGCGCCGAACGGCGTCTGCCACTTCAGCAGGTATTGGGTGGCCGCGGTCGCGTTGGTGACGCTGACCTCGACCACCACGTTGTCGCTCTTCGCCAGGTTCTGGCGTCCCGGCGTAACCCGGATCGTGACGTCGGCGGCCGCCGCCGCGGCGCCGGACCCGGCCAGCAGGCCCGTTGCCAGCGCCGCCCCGATGATCGTTTTCCAGTCCATGTCTTCCTCCCGGTGCTTGTCCAAAAACCGGTTGTAGCAGGCCGGACGCCGGGGAATATTGCCGCGTCGCAAGAAACCACACTATGAGTGAGGCTTTAGCGCAACGGATTGATTGCTTGTCACAAATTTGGTTTCTTGGTGCAGTGCACGATTGTTAGAATGTAATGATGCTGGAAGAACATACGAGTTTCACGACAGAAATACCCACGTCCTGACCGCTCTTGCGCCGCCCGAACAACGCGCGTAAAGGCCCACGAGATGCGTCCCACAGCACCCCCGAACCACCGCGCTTGCGCCTGCCGCGGTGGCTGCCGCATTGGCGCGCCAGATCGGGGCGCAACCATCGGCGGGCGCATTCATCGAACATCGGTTTATGAGCGGATCAGACAATTCAGTGGCAGCAATCGCAAGCGAGATCGGACTGGACGAGCGCGAGCTCGCGGCGCGCAAGCGCTTCCTCGAACTGGACGGGGAAGACGAGGCCCTGCTGCGCGAAGTGCACGCCCTCACCGGCGCCGACGGCGCCTCCTTTTCCGAAGCCTTCTACAACCACCTGCTGGAGTTCGGCGAGCTGCGCGCGCTGCTGAAGGACGATGCCGTCATGGCGCGCCTGCGCGACACCCTGAGCGTGTATTTCCACCGCCTGACCGCCGGCGACTACGGCCCGGACTACGTGCACGACCGCCTGCGCGTCGGCGTGGTACACCAGAGCATCGGCCTCGAGCCGAAGTGGTATATCGGCGCCTACCGCAAATACCTGGCCGAGATGATTCCGCTGCTGTGGGAGCGCTTGAAAGGCGATCCGGCGCGCTTCGGCGCCGCCTACAAGGCGGTGTTGAAGGTGGTCGCCTTCGACATCGGCCTGGCCCTGGACACCTACGGCCACGCCGGCCAGCGCAGCGTCCTGCAGTACAAGAACTACCTGGAGCAGGTCATCGACGGCATGCCGGCCGGCCTGCTGGTGGTCGACGCCGGACTTCGCGTCCGCTCGATCAACGCCACCATGAGCGCCATGCTCGGCGTGCCCGAGGACGTGCTCAGCGCCCATCCCGAACTCGACGCCTTGATTCCGGCGCCGGAACTGGGCGAGCGGGTGACGGCCGCGCTGCGGACCAGCGCGCCGCAGGATGCTGTGGTGGTGCCGGTGTACGGCCACGCGGACGGCGTGCGCTGGTTCGAGTTCAACATCCGCCGCACCCGCCAGGCCGGCGACGAGCTGCTGCTCCTGATCGGCCAGGACGTCACCTTCCGCCGCCAGGCCAGGCTGCGCCTGCAGGAGAGCGAGGAGTTCTTTCGACTGACCTTCAGCCAGGCCGCGGTCGGCATCGCGCTGCTGTCGCGCGAAGGGCGCTTCCTGCGCGTGAATCGCAAGCTGTCGCGCATCGTCGGCTATACCGAGATCGAACTGCTGCAGCGCTTCTTCCACCAGATCACCCATCCGGACGAGCTGGATGAGGACAAATCCCTGGTGGCGCGCCTGGTGGCCGGTGAGGTCCGCGACTTCCAGCGCGAGACGCGCTACCTGTGCAAGGACGGGCGCGAGGTCTGGGTGGCGCTGAGCGCCTCGACCATGCGCGAAGCCGCCTCCGGCCACCTGCGCCTGATCGTCGCGGTCGAGGACATCTCGCGCCGCAAGCAGGCCGAGGAAGCGCTGCTGCGCATGGCCAGCCACGACGCCCTGACCGGACTGCCGAACCGATTATTGCTGCAGGACCGCCTGGCGCAGGCGATCGCCCAGGCCCAGCGCGCGCGGCGCCAGGTCGGCGTGATGTTCATCGACCTCGACCGCTTCAAGCACGTCAACGACAGCCTTGGCCACGAAGCCGGCGACCAGCTGATCGTCGAGATCGCGCGCCGCCTGTCCGGCGTGCTGCGCGAGAGCGACACCGTGGCGCGCCAGGGCGGCGACGAATTCGTGGTGGTGCTGGCGGACCTGGCCGGGCCGGACGATGCCGCGCTGGTGGCGTCCAAGTTGCTCGAGAGCCTGTTCCAGCCGCTGGCGCTGTGCGGCCAGGAGGTGTTCCCGTCGGGCAGCATCGGCATCGCCATGTACCCGGGCGACGGGCGCGACAGCGAAGCCCTGCTGAAGGCGGCCGACAGCGCGATGTATCGCGCCAAGGGCAGTGGCGGCAACCATTACGCCTTCTACGCGGCCGATCTCGCCGTCAAGGCCGAGCAGCACCTGCGCATCGAGAACGGCCTGCAGCGCGGCCTGCTGCGCGGCGAGTTCGTGCTGCACTACCAGCCCCAGGTCGATGCCGCCAGCGGACGCATCGTCGGCGTCGAGGCGCTGCTGCGCTGGCAGCCGGACGGCGGCCCGATGGTGGCGCCGGGCGACTTCATTCCGCTGGCCGAGGAAACCGGCCTGATCGTACCGATCGGCGAGTGGGTGCTCGAGGAGGCGCTGCGCCAGCAGGCGCGCTTCGCGGAACTGACCGGCGGCGCGCCGCCGCGCATGAGTGTGAACATGTCTGCGCGCCAGTTCCGCGAGCGCGACGTGGCGGCCAACGTCGAGCGCCTGCTGCGGGAAACCGGCTGCGAACCGTCCTGGCTGACGCTGGAGATCACGGAAAGCGTGCTGATGGAGAACCCGGCCGCGGCCGCCGACACCATGGCGCGCCTCTCCAGCATGGGCGTGCATCTGGCGGTCGACGACTTCGGCACCGGCTACTCGAGCCTGGCCAACCTGAAACGCTTCCCGATCCACTGCCTGAAGATCGACCGTTCCTTCGTGTCCGACATCGCCGGCAGCGATGCCACCGAAGGCGATGACGCCGCCATCGTCAAGGCGGTGATCGCGCTGGCGCAGTCGATGAAGCTGGAGGTGATCGCCGAAGGCGTGGAAAGCGCCGCCCAGCTGGACTTCCTGGGCGCGCACGGCTGCAGCCGGATGCAGGGCTTCTACTTCAGCCGGCCGGTGACGGCGGAGCGGGTGGAGGAGTTACTGAGGGAGCAGGGCGGCTGATCGTCGTGCCGGGCATTGCCCGCCCCGACGGTGATTTCGCGGGACGGCGGAATTAGCCGACCACGAACCGCCGCGAAGGCCCCGACCCCAGCGCCTGGCCGGCCGGGCCGTACACGGCGGCGCCGGCCGAAGCGGGGCGCAGTTCGTTCAGCATGTTCTGGGTGTGCGCCAGCTGCTTGTTGACCAGCATGCTGTTGACGCGATTGAGTTCCTTGGCTTCGCGCGTGAGTTCGAGCAGGCGGTTCCAGTCGGCGCGCACGTCGGCGTTGCCGCCCACCGCCAGCCAGGGCTCCATGCCGGTCTCGCCGGCGGGGAAGCCGGCGGTGCCGAGCGCCTTGTGGCGCAGTCGTGCCAGCTCGGCCGCTTTCTGTGCCAGCTGCAGCTTCTTCGGGGTAATGTTGGCGAGGCCATCGGCATCCGCATCGATCAGGAACTGCTGTTCCGATTTCATCAGCTCCACGATGGAGCCGATCAGTTGCTGTTCGTCGCGCAGCGTTGCGCCGGGGGATGCAATGGCCATGTCTTATCTATCGTTTGCGGGAGTGCAGCAGGTCGCGTACCGTTTCCAGCAGGCCATCCGCCACTTTCTCCGAATTTACCTGGAACTGGCCATCCGCGATGGCCGCCTTGATGCGCTCGACTTTCTTGGCGTCGAACACCTGATTCGTACCGCCGGCAGCCAGCGCCTGGCCCTGCGAGGACAGGCGCACGGTGTCGGATGCTGCGGGCGTGGTCGCGCTGGCAACGGCAGCCGCCGCGTTGTCGGCGCTTTTCGCGTTGGCGGGCGGCGTATTGTTCGCCTGAACGCCTGCGTTGTTCTTGAGGGTATCGTTGATTTTCACAGCATTATCCTTTGCAGTTCGGAACAGAAAGCCCGGGATCTGCATTCTGTAACGGCCTGGCTGCCGAAAACTTTAGGATACTCTCAAGCTCAAAACGCGACTTCCACCAGGCCGCCGGCCTTCGCCGTCCCGCTGACCACCGTGCCGGACGCCGTGCGCACCTGTACCACCTGGCCTTCGCCGGCGGTGCCGATCGCGCGGCCCTCGGACGACACCGAAAAACCGTTACCGGTCAAGACCAGGCGTACCGCCTGGTTCTGCTGCACCACCGGCTTGCTGCGCAGAGTGTCCAGGCGCAGCGGCGTGCCGGCCGCCAGCGAGACGGTCGGGGTGCGCCCGATCGCCTGCGCCATGTCGGTGATGATTCCGTTCGGCATCGCCGCGATGTCGCCTTTTACCAACATCAGCTGGCCTTGCTCGACCGGCTGGCCCTGGGCCAGCGGCACCGCCGCCGCCACGTAGTCCGCCTTCACGTTCACCTGGGCCTGTACATAGATGGTCCAGTTCGACGGCGCCGTGCAGCGCACCCCGACCGTGGTCTTGCCCCAGGCGCGCGCGCCCGGCTGCAGGAAGGCTTCGGGCGCCGGACAGCTGGCCAGCGCGGTGCGGGCGTCGACCGCGCCCACCTTCACCGAGACTTCGCCCGGCAGGCCGGCGGTCTGGGTCAGCAGGAACTGCTCGACCACGGCGCGCAGCGCGTTCACGTTCTGGACGCCGGTCGCGGCCGCGGCAAGGCCGGGCAGGGCGAGCAGAGGAGCGGCCAACAGGGAGACAAACAGGGTGCGGAGCATGGGAAAAAGGCTTGCGAGGAGATTCGATGCTGCCATCTTAGGCGTCCCGATCCGGTACTGAAACCTGGAATAGCCGCGGTTTGGGTCTCTTTATTGCCCGATTGGAAGACTCAACAGGCCCGTATGATCGATGCTGTCCAATAAGTGAAGGCCCGGAGGCGGCATGATCGGCAAACTCGACGATTACCTGCGTTTTAACGAAACGGCGCTGAGCCTGCGCTCGCAGCGCCAGGAACTGCTGGCGTCCAATATCGCGAACGCCGATACGCCCAATTACAAGGCGCGCGACATCGATTTTTCGAACGCGCTGCAGAGCGCGCTGTCACGCGGTGCCCAGCAGGGCGGGCTGGCCACCACCGCCCAGGGCCATATCGCCAACGGCCCGGTGGCGGCGGACGGCAAGGCGCTGACGGACGGCACGCCGGTGCTGTACCGCAACGTATCCCAGGGCGCGGTCGACGGCAACACGGTCGACATGGACACCGAGCGCACCCAGTTCGCCGACAACGGGCTGCGTTACGAAGCCGGCATCACCATGATCAACCACCAGATCCGCAACCTGCTCGCCGCCATCCAGGGAGGCCAGTAACCATGTCGCTATTTAACGTATTCAATGTCGCCGGTTCGGCGATGAGCGCCCAGTCGCAGCGCCTGAACACCACCGCCAGCAACCTGGCGAATGCCGACAGCGCCACCAGCGCCACCGGCGAAGCCTACCGCGCCAAGCAGGTCGTGTTCGAGGCCGTGCCGGTGGCGTCCGGCTCCACCGGCGTCAAGGTGCGCGAAGTGGTGGACGATCCGTCGCCGATGAAGCAGGTGTACGACCCGAAGAATCCGCTGGCCGACGGCAAAGGCTATGTGACGATGCCGAACGTGAACGTGGTCGACGAGATGGTCAACATGCTGTCGGCATCGCGCTCCTACCAGACCAACGTCGAAACCATGAACGCGGCCAAGACCATGCTGCTCAAGACCCTGACGATCGGTCAGTAACACTGAAAGCCCCTATCCATGACCACCGTGAATACCAATACCGGATCGACCACCACCATCAACGACCTGATGGCGACCATGAACGGCAAGCCCGCGGCCACCAGCGGCGACAGCGTGCAGGCCGATACCGACAAGTTCATGACCCTGCTGGTCACCCAGCTGAAGAACCAGGATCCGCTGAACCCGCTCGACAACGCCCAGGTCACCAGCCAGCTGGCGCAGTTGCAGACCGTGACCGGCGTGAACAAGCTGAACGAGACCCTGAACTCGCTGAAATCCAGCTACCAGAGTTCGGAAGCGATGCAGGCGACCAGCCTGATCGGCCACGGCGTGCTGGTCGACGGCAGCAACGTGACCCTGTCGAGCAGCAAGGGCATCCTCGGCGTGGAACTGGGCACCGACGCCGACAGCGTGAAGGTCGACATCATGGACAAGAACGGCAAGATCGTGCAGTCCATGGACCTGGGCAAGCAGAAGGCCGGCGTGATTCCGCTGGCGTGGGACGGCGTCCCCGATGCCACCAAGCTCGACAGCAACGGCAAGCCGATCACCTTGGCCGACGGCAATTACACCTTCCAGGTCACCGCGACCAAGGGCGCGGACAAGCTGAGCGACGCCAAGACGCTCTCCTTCGACAGCGTGGCTTCGGTCACCACCAACAGCACCGACGGCGTCAAGCTGAACCTGCCCGGCAAGGGTGGAGTTGCGCTGGCCGACATCAAGCAAGTCTTGTAAATTCTAGGAGCAGAACATGTCTTTCCAACAGGGCCTGAGCGGCTTGAACGGCGCCGCGAAATCGCTGGACGTCATCGGTAACAACATCGCCAACGCCAGCACGGTCGGCTTCAAGGGCTCGACCACGCAGTTCGCCGACGTCTACGCGCGTTCGCTGAACGGCGCGGGCGGCAACCAGGCCGGTATCGGCGTGGCCGTGGCCGGCATCGCCCAGCAGTTCACCCAGGGCAATATCGAGACCTCGAGCAATCCGCTCGACATCGCGATCAACGGCTCCGGCTTCTTCCGCACCGAGACCTCGGGCCTGGTCCAGTACACCCGCAACGGCCAGTTCTCGCTCGACAAGGGCGGCTACCTGGTGACCCCGCAGGGCGCCAACCTGACCGGCTACGGCGTCGGCCCCAGCGGCCAGATCCTGGCGGGCTCGCCGACGCCCCTGCAGATCAGCACCGCCGACCTGAAGCCGGTGCCGACGTCGAAGGTCGACACCTCGCTGAACCTGGATTCGCGCGCCACCCCGCCGACCAACTTCCCGTTCAATGCCGACGACCCGACCACCTACAACAAGCAGACCCCGGTCGATGTCTACGACACGCTGGGCAACGCGCATGTGATGTCGCTGTACTACGTGAAGACCGGCGCCGGTACCTGGGACGTGTACGCCGGCAGCGACGGCACCGAACTGACCAACGTGAACGTGGCCGCGGCCGGGCAGCAGAACGCCGGCGTGCAGGCCGCGCGCAACACCTGGCTGACCGCCACCAAGGCGGTGCCGCCGGATGCCAACGCGATCTCGGCCGCACTGAGCGACTATGCGAGCAAGGCATCAAGCGCCGTCGTGAGCGCCGCCACCGCCGCCGGCGCCAGCCCCGCGACCATCGCCGCGATCCAGAGCGCGGCCACCAGCGCCGGCAACACCGCCGGCTACAGCCCGGACCAGATCGACAAGGACATCGCCAAGGCCGTTTCCGTGCCGTCGGTGCCGGTCGGCCACCTGAACTTCGACTCGAACGGCGCCCTGTCGGCGCAACTGATGTCGCCGCAGACGCTGCCGCTGACCGTTAACCTGCCGGTGTACCCGCCGACCGGCGCCAATGCCAGCCTGCCGATCAAGCTGAACTTTGCCGGCACCACCCAGTACGGCGCCGACACCAGCGAGAAAAAGACCACCCAGGACGGCTACACCGCCGGTCACCTGCAGCGCTTCTCGGCCGGCCAGGACGGCACCATCCTCGGCCAGTACAGCAACGGCCAGACCAAGCCGCTGGGCCAGATCGTGCTCGCCAACTTCACCAACCCGGGCGGCCTGGAACCGCTGGGCAACAACGCCTTCGCCGAAACCTCGGCCTCGGGCTCCCCGCTGGTCGGCACCCCCGACACCGGCAGCCTGGGCGTGCTGCAATCCTCGGCCACCGAAGCCTCGAACGTCGACCTGACCGCCGAGCTGGTCAACATGATCACCGCGCAACGCGTCTACCAGGCCAACGCCCAGACCATCAAGACCCAGGACTCGGTGCTGCAGACGCTGGTGAACATGCGCTAATAAAATTCGGGGTCAGAGCACATTTCGCTGGAAATTCGGGGTCAGAGCACTTTTTCCAGCAATGTGCCGCCGGCAAAAAAAGCGCGCGTCCGATGGGCGTTGCACTGGAGAGCCAGGGCCTGCATATGCTCGTTAGCTATTTCCTCAAAAAGTGCTCTGACCCCGAATTTCGACAATAAAGTGCTCTGACCCCGAATTGAAGGGACTGGAAAAACATGGATCGGTTGATTTATACGGCAGCCAGTGGCGCCAAGCACATCCTGGAACAGCAGGCGACGACGTCGAATAACCTGGCGAACCTCAGCACCACGGGTTTCCGGGCGCAGTTCGATACGTTTCGTGCCGTGCCGGTCCAGGGCGAGGGCTTGCCGACGCGGGCTTTTGTGGTCGACAACACCACTGGCGCCGATTTTTCTTCCGGTCCGCTGCAGGTGACCGGGCGCGATCTCGACGTCGCGGTCAAGGGCAAGGGCTGGATCGCGGTGCAGAATGCGGACGGCACCGAGTCGTACACGCGCAACGGTTCGCTGCAGATCAGCCCCAACGGCATCCTGCAGACCTCGAACGGCATGACCATTGCCGGCGAGGGCGGTCCGATCACGATTCCGCCGGATGTGACGGTGGCGGTGGGCAGCGACGGCACCATCTCGACCATGTCGACCACCACCACGCCGGCCGCGCCGACGGTGCTCGGCCGCCTCAAGCTGGTGAATCCGAACGAGGCCGACCTGGTGCGCGGCGACGACGGCATGTTCCGCCTCAAGGACGGCAGCAGCGCCCAGGCCGATCCCGCCGTGGCCGTGGCCGGCGGCGCCCTCGAGGGCAGCAATGTGTCGGCGGTGGACTCGATGGTGAACATGATTTCGCTGGCGCGTTCCTTCGAAACCCAAATGAGCCTGCTGAAGAACGCCGAGAATAACGCGACGAAAGCCACCCAGATCCTCGCTTTGACTTGATTGCTGCTGGGACATAATTTCATGGTGGGCGATGGGGTTCCGTCGCCGTATGGAGAACACCATGATCCGTTCCTTATTCATCGCAAAAACCGGTCTCGAAGCCCAGCAGACCAATCTCGACGTCATCACCAACAACCTCGCCAACGTCAGCACCAACGGCTTCAAGAAGTCGCGTGCGGTGTTCGAGGACCTGCTGTACCAGAACGTGCGCCAGCCCGGCGCGCAGAGTTCGCAACAGACCCAGCTGCCGTCCGGCCTGCAGATCGGTACCGGTGTGCGCACCGTCGCCACCGAGCGCATCCACACCCAGGGCAATCCCCAGCAGACCGGCAACGACAAGGACGTGATGGTCAACGGCGCCGGCTACTTCCAGGTGCTGCTGCCCGACGGCACCCAGGCCTATACCCGTGACGGCTCCTTCCAGACCGATTCCAACGGCCAGCTGGTGACCTCCAGCGGCTACGTGCTGCAGCCGCCGATCACGGTCCCGAACAATGCGCTGTCCCTGACCGTGGGCCGCGACGGCACCGTTTCCGTGACCACCCCGGGCCAGACCGCGCCGACCCAGATCGGTTCGATCCAGCTGAACACCTTCGTGAACCCGGCCGGCCTCGAATCGCGCGGCGAGAACCTGTACGTGGAAACCGGCGCCTCCGGCACCGCCAACGCCAACACTCCGGGCACCAACGGCGCCGGCGCGCTGATGCAGGGCTATGTCGAAACCTCGAACGTCAACGTGGTCGAGGAGATGGTCAACATGATCACGACCCAGCGCGCCTACGAGATCAACTCGAAGGCGATCACCACTTCCGACCAGATGCTGCAGAAGCTGGCTCAGTTATGAAACACGTTCTTAGTATCGCTGCGGCGCTGCTGGCCTTGGCCGGCTGCGCCAGCACCCCGACCTCGATCGTCAAGGGCCCGACCTCGGTGCGCCCGATGATCGCCGACGCCGGGCTGCCTTCCGAAGGTGCGATCTACAACAGCAGCAGCTTCCGCCCGATGTTCGAGGACCGCCGCGCGCGCCACATCGGCGACATCCTCACCGTCAGCATCGTCGAAAAGACCTCGGCCAACAAGAGCGGCGCCGCCACCGGCAACAAGTCGGGCAGCGCCAGCTTCGGCGTGCCGGGTCCGCTTGCCGGCAAGCTGGGCGCGAACATCTCCGCCAGCACCGCCAACAAGTATGCCGACGGCGACACCCAGAGCGCGTCGAACGCCTTCACCGGCACCATCGGCGTGACGGTCTCGGAAGTGCTCTCCAACGGCAACCTGATCGTGGTCGGCGAAAAGCAGGTCGCGATGAACAAGGGGATCGAATTCATCCGCTTCTCGGGCATGGTCAATCCGGACACCATCCAGCCCGGCAACATCGTGTCGTCGACCCTGGTGGCCGATGCCCGCGTCGAGTACCGCACCAACAGCACGATCGACCGCGCCGAGCTGACCTCGATGATGTCGCGCTTCTTCCAGTCGATGCTGCCATTTTAAATTTTTGGGGTCAGAGCCCGAATTACTCGGGTGGGCTCTGACCCCAACTGACTAATATTTGGGGGCAGAGCCCGAATTACTCGGGTGGGCTCTGACCCCAACTGACTAATATTTGGGGTCAGAGCCCGATTCACTCGGGTGGGCTCCGACCCCAACTGACTAGACGATGACTATGAATTTCAAGCTGCTTATCCTGGCCACCGCCCTGATCGGCCCGATCCTGTCGACCCCGGCCCAGGCCGAGCGCCTGAAGGACATCGCCAGCTTCGGCGGCGTGCGCCAGAACCAGCTGTCCGGCTACGGCATCGTGGTCGGCCTCGACGGCACCGGCGACCAGACCACCCAGACGCCGTTCACCGTGCAGTCGATCATGGCGATGCTGCAGCAGAAGGGCATCAGCCTGCCGGCCGGCACCCAGCTGCAGTTGAAGAACGTGGCGGCCGTGATGGTCACCACCTCGCTGCCGGCCTTCGCCCAGCCCGGCCAGACCATCGACGTGACCGTGTCCTCGATGGGCAATGCGAAGAGCCTGCGCGGCGGCACGCTGCTCATGACGCCGCTGCAGGGTGCCGATGGCCAGGTGTATGCCATGGCCCAGGGCAACGTCCTGGTCGGCGGCGCGGGAGCCTCGGGCGGCGGCGCCTCGACCCAGGTGAACCAGCTGGCGGTGGGCCGCATCTCGGCCGGCGCCACCGTCGAACGCGCGGTGGCATCGAACCTCGGTGCCGATAACCAGGTCAAGCTGGAACTGAACACCACCGACTTCTCCACCGCCAGCCGGGTGGTCGAGGCGATCAACGACAAGTTCGGCCCCGGCATCGCCACCGCCCTGGATGGCCGCGTGATCCGCGTGCGCGTGCCGTCGTCGAGCGACCAGCGCGTGTCCTTCCTCGGCATCCTCGAGAACATGGACGTCAGGCCGTCGGAAGCCGCGGCCAAGGTGATCCTGAATGCACGCACCGGCTCGGTCGTGATGAACCGCGCGGTGACCCTGGACACCTGCGCGATCTCCCACGGCAACCTGACGGTGACGATCGGCGCCGATACCCAGGTCAGCCAGCCGCAGCCCGGTTCGCGCGGCGCCACTGTGGTGACCCAGACCCCGTCGGCCTCGGTCAAGAAGGACGCTGGTCGCGTCATCATGCTGAACAACGGCGCCTCGCTGGCCGAAGTCGTGAAGGCGATGAACGCGATCGGCGCGACCCCGCAAGACCTGCTCTCGATCCTGCAGTCGCTGAAGGCCGCCGGCTCGCTGCGCGCGGAACTCGAGATCATCTAAACAGGAAGGCAAACCATGCTCGGCTCGACCTCTGACCTGTCTGGAAAATTCGCGCTCGATACCAACAGCCTCGGCGACCTGAAACAGTCCGCCAAGGCCGGTTCGCCCGAAGCCTTGAAAGGCGCGGCGACGCAGTTCGAATCCATGTTCGTCAACATGATGATGAAGAGCATGCGCGACGCCACGCCGCAGGACGGTCCGATGGACAGCCAGGAGACCCGCACCTTCACCACCATGCTCGACCAGCAGATGAGCCAGAAGCTGGCCAAGCGCGGCATCGGCCTGGCCGACGTGCTGGTGCGCCAGCTGTCGGTGCAGCAGCAGGGCCAGGCGCTGGCCAAGCAGATGCAGTCGGGCGCGCTGGCGATCGGCGCCGACGCCGGCACCGCGCAGGGCAGCGCCGGCACCGCGCGCCTGATGCGCGACGCCGACACCATGTCGACCGACGGCGCCGCTTCCACTTCCGCCTCCGGCATCACCGGCTCTGCGCGCAGCACCAGCGACGCCGGCAAGCCGGCCCACGTGCGCGCCTTCCAGGACAAGCTGGCCGACGCCGCCGAGGAAGCCGAGCAGGTCACCGGCGTGCCGGCCAAGTTCATGCTGGGCCAGGCCGCGCTGGAAACCGGCTGGGGCAAGCGCGTGATCCGCAACCAGGACGGCAGCTCCAGCAACAACCTGTTCGGCATCAAGGCCGGCCCGGGCTGGAAAGGCAAGGTCGCCACCGCCGTCACCACCGAGTATGTGAACGGCCAGCCGCACACGCGCGTCGAGAAATTCCGCTCTTACGCCTCGCATGCGGACGCCTTCAAGGATTACGCGAAGATGCTCAGCAATAACCCGCGCTACGAGAAGGTGCTGGCCCATGGCGGCGACGCCGCCACCTTCGCGCACGGCCTGCAGCGCGCCGGCTACGCCACCGATCCGCAGTACGCGGCCAAGCTGTCGCGGATCATCAAGCACTCGCTTGCTTAAAGTTTTAGCGGGTCTTGCCGAAAACAACAGAGTACACAGGAAGAAGAGCACATGTCCCTCCTCAGCATCGGCAAGTCCGGTCTGTACGCCGCCCAGGCGGCGTTGACGACGACCGGCCACAACATCACCAACGCCAACGTGGCAGGCTACAGCCGCCAGGTGGTGGTGCAGGAAACGTCGATTTCGATGGGGGGCAGCAATGGCTTTTACGGCACCGGCACCCAGATCGCCCAGGTCAAGCGCTATTCGGACGAGTTCCTGAACGCCCAGGTGCGTACCGCGCAGGCGGCCAACAGCGGACTCGAAGCCTACCAGGCGCAGGTGACCCAGATCGACAACCTGCTGTCCGATTCCACGGCCGGCCTGTCGCCGGCGCTGCAGGATTTCTTTTCGTCGGTCCAGAACCTGACCGGCGACCATGCCGGCGTGCCCTCGCGCGGCGCGCTGCTGAGTTCCGCCGACACGCTGGCGGCCCGCTTCCAGAGCATGAACCAGCGCCTGGAAGAGATCCGCAAGGGCGTCAATACCCAGGTCACCTCGAGCGTCAACCTCATCAACAGCTATGCCAGCCAGATCGCCAAGCTGAACGACCAGATCGGCAAGCTCGCGGCGGGCGACAACCTGAACCTGCCGAACGACCTGCTGGACCAGCGCGACCAGCTGGTCATGGAGCTGAACAAGCAGGTCAAGGCGACCGTCATTCCGGGCGATAACAACAGCCTGACGGTATCGATCGGTAACGGCCAGCCGCTGGTGGTCGGCTCGAGCGCCTTCCAGCTGGCGGCGGTCGGCTCCGCCACCGACCAGACCCGGATGACGGTCGCCTACGTCACCAATTCCAAGGTGTCGCCGATTCCGGAGAGCGCCCTGGCCGGTGGCGAACTGGGCGGCGTGCTGGAGTTCCGCAGCCAGTCGCTGGACCTGGCGCAGAATTCGCTGGGCCGCATCGCCCTGAGCCTGGCCCAGACCTTCAACGACCAGCACCACCTGGGCGTGGACGCCAACGGCAATCCGGGCGGCGACTTCTTCACGGTGTCGCCGGCCGAAGTCACCAAGAACGTCAACAACAACCAGACCAGCACTACCAAGGTCAGCGCCACGGTCGTCGACGCCACCCAGCTCACCACCAGCGACTACAAGGTCCAGTACGACGGCAGCAAGTACATGGTCTACCGCCTGTCGGACAACACGGCCACCGAGATCAAGGGCGACCCGCAGGTCATCGACGGCCTGTCGTTCTCGATCAGCGGCAGCGCCGCCGCCGGCGACAACTTCCTGGTGCGCCCGACCATCAACGGCGCCGCCAACTTCAAGCTGGCGCTGACCGACCAGTCCCAGGTCGCGGCCGGCTCCCCGATCTCGACCAGCATTCCGCTGACGAACAACGGCACCGCCAAGATCAGCGCCGGCACCGTCACCAAGGATTACCTCGCATCGCCGCTCACCGGTCCGATGAACCTCACTTACTCGGGCGGTAACCTGAGCGGCCTGCCCGCGGGCCAGAAGGTGACGATGATGGTCGGCGGCACCCAGACCGAGATCGCCGCCGGCGACCCGGTCCCGTTCAAGGACGGCGCCACCTATACCGTGGCCGGCATCAGCTTTACGTTGACGGGGCTGCCGAAGGACGGCGACACCTTCACCATCCAGCGCAATACCGGTCCGGGCGACACCCGCAACGCCAGCCTGCTGGGCGACCTGCAGTCGAAGACCATCCTCGACGGCGGCACCGCGACCTACCAGTCGTCCTATGCCCACATCGTCAGCGCGATCGGCAACAAGACCCGCGAGGTCCAAGTCAACGCCGAAGCCGCCGCGACCCAGCTCGAACAGGCGCAGGGCGCGGCCAACAACGTCTCGGGCGTGAACCTCGACGAAGAAGCGGCGAACCTGCTGAAGTACCAGCAGGCCTACCAGGCTTGCGGCAAGGTGATGCAGGTGGCCGATACCATCTTCAACGCGCTGTTGCAGATCGGTCATTAAATAAATAAGCGGAGCAAACCATGGCTTTACGGATCAGTACGAGCGCCATCTTCGCGGCGGGAACGACCAAGCTCAATACGCTGCAGGCCCAGATGGCCAAGACGCAGCAGCAGCTGTCCAGCAACCGCCGCGTCCTGACCGCGGCGGACGACCCGATCGCCTCGGCGCGCGCGCTCGAGGTGACGCAGTCGCAGTCGATGAACAGCCAGTACGGCACCAACCGCACCAATGCCAAGACCTCACTGTCGCTGGTCGAGAACGCGCTCGACGACGCCACCAACCTGCTGGAAGACGTGCAGACGCTGACGGTCCAGGCCGGCAACGGCACGCTGAGCGATACCGAACGCGGCATGCTGGCGACCGAGCTGGAAGCGCGCATGACCGACCTGCTGGGCGTGGCCAACAAGGCCGACGGCACCGGCGCCTACCTGTTCTCGGGCTACCAGACCACCACCATGCCTTTCGTGCAGACCTCGACCGGCGCCACCTACCAGGGCGACCAGGGCCAGCGCGTGCTGAAGGTGGGGGCGATCCGCAACATGGCCATCAGCGAGACCGGCAGCAACGTGTTCGAGAACATCCCGACCGGGAACGGCACCTTCCAGGTGAGCCCGGGCAGCGCCAACCAGGGCAGCGCCGTGGCCAGCACATACTCCGTGACGGACAGCTCGCAGCTGACCGGGCATAACTACAGCCTGAAATTCCAGGTGACGGGCTCGCCGGCGGTGACGACCTACACCGTGACCGACGCAAGCTCCAACGCCGCCGTGTCGAGCGGCACCTATACGGCCGGCCAGCCGATCACCTTCGGCGGCATGTCGATGAAGATCGACGGTGCGCCGGCCGACGGCGATTCGATGAACGTGCAGCCGAGTTCCAGGCAGTCCCTGTTCACCACCCTGACCAACCTGATCGGGGCGCTGCGCACGCCGACCGACACCCCGGCCGGCAAGGCGCTGATGAGCAATGGCGTGACGATGGCGGGCGCCAACCTGGGACAGGCGCTGGACAACATCCTCTCGGTCCGCGCCTCGGTCGGTTCGCGCCTGAAGGAACTCGACTATCTCGACAGCAGCGGCCAGGACCTGGACATCCAGTACCAGACCACGCTGAGCGGCCTGCAGGACCTCGACATGGCCAAGGCGATCTCGCTGTTCACCCAGCAGCAGCAGACGCTGCAGGCGGCGCAGATGTCCTTCAAGACGATGTCGGGCCTGTCGCTGTTCAACTACATCAGCTGAGCGGAGCCGGCTGGCATATACTTGAGCGATGACCATCGAACCGATCACCATCCGCGCAAGATTCAACCCGCTCATCAAGCCCTTCCTGGTGATGCAGATCGGCGTCACGATGATGCTGACCATCGTCGGCATTCCGCTGGCGATCGCCTGGTTCCTGGGCGTCGGCCGTTGGTGGGCCCAGCATTATTTCGACAAGCTCGAATGCCAGCTGGGCGAGCGCAGCCTGCGCTACCGGAAGGGCATCCTGGTCACCACCGAAAAGACCATCCCGCTGGAGAACATCCAGGACGTGACCTTCATCGAAGGACCGATCCTGCGCCACTTCAACCTCAGCACCCTGAAATTCGAAACCGCCGGACACAGCGCCGGCCAGGCCTCGGACATGCGCCTGACCGGCATCATCGACGCCCAGGCCTTCCGCGCCAGGATCCTGCAGGCGCGCGAAGCCTTGCGCCATGCGCCGCAGCAGAAAAGCGAGGGCGACGAACAGCTGGTCGTGCTGCGCTCGATCGAGGCTAAGCTGGGCGAGATTGCAGAGCTGCTGCGCGCCAGGCAGTAACGCGCTTTCACCGACTCTCTCCGGATGCTTACTACCCGACCGACCAGCCGATGTGCTTCCTTCTCGTCCAGAGACGCGACGTCGGCGCCATCCAGCGCTGCCGTGAGGCGCCATTGGCCGCTGACTGCCTGCTCGTAGCGCTTTCCTGAAGCGGCCTGAGCCGGTAAGGCAGCCAGGGCGGGGGTGGCTTCCAATGGTGGCGGCTCGACCATCGGTGGTTGGGATCTGGCTGCGAATAAGGTCGCCTGACCGAATCATGAAAGGCCGCGGCATAGCGCTGTCCGGCCGGCGTCCTGTTTCAGGACGCCGGCACGATCGCCGGCGGCGGCGCGGCCGGCCGCGGCTGCCCCGGCCTTTCCGCGCCGATGCGCGGGATCCGGCGGCTCGCCTCGATGCCCTGGTTGAACAGGTTCTGCAGCGGCGTGTTCAGGTAGGGAAGGGTCAGGCTCAGCACCAGCAGGCCGGTGCCCAGCGTGACCGGGAAGCCGATGCCGAACAGGTTCAGCTGCGGCGCGGCGCGGGTCAGGATCGCCAGCGCGACGTTGGTGATCAGGAGGGCCGCCACGATCGGCAGCGTGAGCTGCAGGCCCGCCGAAAAGATGCGGCCGCCCCAGCGCGCCATCTCGAGCGGCGCGGCGAGCGACATCGGGGTGCCCGAAATCGGCAGCGTGAAGAAGCTTTCGACCAGCACCTCCACCAGCACCAGATGGGCGTTCATGGCCAGGAAGGCCATGGTCGCGACCAGCGCCATGAACTGGCTGACCGCCGAGGAGCGTCCGGCCGAGTTGGGGTCGAAGAAGCTGGCGAAGGAAAATCCCATCGTGGAGCTGGCGAGTTCGCCGCCGAATTCGATGGCGGCGAACACGAGCCGCATCGAAAAGCCCATCGCCATGCCGATCAGCATTTCCTGGCCGGCGATCAGGATGCCGGCCCAGGAGGTCGGGTCGACGGCGGGGATGGCGGGAATGGTCGGCGCCACGATCGCCGCCAGCAGCACGCCCAGGGTCAGCTTGACCAGGGAGGGCACGCCGGTATTGCCGAAGACCGGCGCGGCCGCCACCAGGCCGAGAATGCGCGTCAGGGGCCACAGCAGGCCCCCGATCCACGCGTACAGCTCGGTGGTCGTAAACGAGATCAACCGATCATGCCCGGAATGCCCGTGAACACGGTGCGCATATAGTCCGTCATCACGGTCAGCATCCACGGGCCGGCCAGCACCAGGGCGACGAACACGCCGACCAGCTTGGGGATGAAGGACAGGGTCTGTTCGTTGATCTGGGTCGCGGCCTGGAAGATGCTGACCACCAGGCCGATGATCAGGGACACCAGCAGCAGCGGCGCCGACACCATCAGGGTGACTTCCATGGCCGTGCGGCCCATCGCGATGACGCTTTCCGGAGTCATTCTCTGCAATCCTTAATTGAAGCTCTGGGACAGGGAACCCAGCAGCAGCTGCCAGCCGTCGACCAGCACGAACAGCATCAGCTTGAACGGCAGCGAGATCACCGCCGGCGACATCATCATCATACCCATCGACATCAGCACCGAGGCGACCACCATGTCGATGATGAGGAAGGGGATGAAGATCGCGAAGCCGATCTGGAAAGCCGTCTTCAGCTCGCTCGTGATGAAGGCCGGGATCAGGACCCGCAGCGGCACGTCTTCCGGGCCCTGCAGCGCCGGCGTGCGCGAGATCTTCACGAACAGCGCCAGGTCCGACTGGCGGGTCTGCTTCAGCATGAAGCCCTTCAGCGGCGCAGCGCCTTTGTCCATCGCCTCGCCCATCTGGATCCGGTTCTCCTGCAGCGGCACATAAGCCTCGGTGTAGATGCGATCGAAAGTGGGACCCATCACGAACAGGGTCAGGAACAGGGCCAGGCCGACCATCACCTGGTTGGGCGGCGCGGTCTGGGTGCCGAGTGCCTGGCGCAGCAGCGACAGCACGATGATGATGCGGGTAAAACTCGTCATCATCAGCAGCGCCGCCGGGATGAAGGTCAGCGCCGTCATCAGGAGCAGGGTCTGGACCGGCAGCGAGTAGGCGGTGCCGCCGCCCGGCGCGGGGCTGGTGGTGAAGGCGGGGATGGCGGGCGCCGCGATGGCGGCCGTGGCTGCGGCGAGCGACAGGGCCATCAGGCCGGCCGCCAGCAGGAAAGTCTGTTTGCGCATTTACTTACGTTTGTCGATGGTCTGCTTCAGCCAGTCGGCGAAGTTGTTCGCTGGCTGCGAATGTGGGGCCAGCGTAGCACCGCTTCCACTCATCTCGGCGCCCTCCTGTTTCGGCATCGTCGCCAGGGCGTTGATGCGGCCGGGCGAGGCGCCCACCACGATCCACTGGCTGCCGACTTCGACCACCAGCACGCGCTCGCGCCCGCCGAGGTTGAGGGCGCCGACCACGCGCAGGTTGGCGCTGCCGGCGCCCGCTTTCGGGCCGTAGCGCTTCAGGAACCAGGCGAGGGCGCCGAGCACGGCCAGCACCGCGATCAGGGCGAACAGGGTCTGCAGCAGGCTGCCGGTGGCCGAGCCGGAAGGGATCTGGACCGGGGCGACCGCGGGCGCGCTGCGGTTGGCGGCGCCGCCGCCGACGGTGGTCTCGGGTGCGTTGGGGCTGGACGGGTTCAGGACCGGCGCGTTGGCTGCCGGTGCCGGGACGGCCGGCGGCACGACCGTGCTGGCCGCCTGCGCATCCTGGCCGGGACTGGCTGTCTGAACGAGCGGTGCCTGGGCGGACGGCGCCGGCTGGGCCGCGCAGGCGACCAGCGGCAGCAGTAAGGCGAGGAGGGTCGGCAGGCGCGCGCTTGTCGTCATTTATTCAGTTTGCGGATACGTTCCGATGGCGTGATGATGTCGGTGAGTCGGATACCGAACTTGTCGTTCACGACCACCACCTCGCCCTGGGCGATCAGGCAGCCGTTTACGAGCACGTCCATCGGCTCGCCGGCCAGGCCGTCCAGTTCCACCACCGAACCCTGCGCGAGCTGCAGCAGGTTCTTGATGGCGATCTTGGTGCGTCCCAGCTCCACCGTCAACTGTACCGGGATATCGAGAATGAAGTCGATATCGTTCGGCGTATCCGGGCGCAGGCCCTTGTTCGAAAAATCCTGGAACACGGCGGCGCTCGCCGCCTGCTGCTGGCTGGCGATCGCAGCGGCTTCCGCGGCCGCCTGTTCGGCGATCGCGGCGCCCCAATCGTCGTCGAGGCTGCTTTGGTCGTCTTGGGTGTCGGACATGGACATTCTCCGGGTCTATTACGTACTACGTGTTATTTGTTGAAGGTTTCGCTGTTGGCGATCAGTCTTTCGACTTTCAGGGCGTACTGCCCGTTCGATACGCCATAGGTGCAGTCCATCACCGGCACGCCGTCGACGGTCGCCTGGATGGTTTCGGGCACCGAGATCGGGATCACGTCGCCGACCTTCATGTTCAGGATTTCGTCGAAGTTCGCCTTGCCGTGGCCGAGCACGGCCACCAGGTCCACTTCCGCCACCTGGATCTGCTGCGTCAGCAGGCGGATCCAGCGCTTGTCCACTTCGAGGGCCTCGCCCTGGATGCTGGACGTCAGCGCATCGCGGATCGGTTCGACCATCGAATACGGCATGCAGAAGTGGATCTGGCCCGACACCGAACCGAGCTCGATGGTGAAGGTGCACGATACCACGACTTCGTTCGGGGTGGCGATGTTCGCGAACTGCGTGTTCATCTCCGAACGGATGTACTCGAATTCGATCGGGTAGACCGGTTCCCAGGACTTCGCATAGGCCTCGAACACGATGTCGAGGATGCGCATGATGATGCGCTGCTCGGTCTGGGTAAAGTCGCGGCCTTCCACACGGGTGTGGAAACGGCCGTCGCCGCCGAACAGGTTGTCGACCAGCAGGAACACCAGGCCCGGATCGAAGACCATCAGCGCGGTGCCGCGCAGTGGCTTCATGTGGATCAGGTTCAGGTTGGTCGGCACCACCAGGTTGCGGATGAATTCGCTGTACTTCGAGACCCGCACCGAGCCGACGGACACTTCGGCGCTGCGGCGCAAAAAGTTGAACAGGCCGACCCGCAGATACCTGGCGAAGCGCTCGTTGATGATCTCGAGCGTCGGCATGCGGCCGCGGACGATCCGCTCCTGCGTTGCCAGGTTATAGGTGCGGACTCCCGAGGTGTCTTCAGGCGCCGCGACATCGTCCTGATCGCCGTTGACCCCCTTTAGGAGGGCATCGACTTCTTCCTGTGAGAGAAAATTATCGGCCATGCTCTATCAAGTCTTACTGAATGCTCATTGGATAATGAACTCGGTGAACAGGACGTCCGAGACATCCTGGTCGTCGCCGTGCGACTCGAAGGGTGTCTTGACCGCGGCCAGGATTTCGCCGGCCAGCTGCTGCTTGCCTTCGACCGTGTTGATCTCGGACGCCTTCTTGCCGGACAGGAGCAGCAGAACGCGGCTGCGCACCTTGGCCATGTTCGCCTTGATGAGCTCGGCCTGCTCGGCGCCGACGACCTGCAGCGTGAACGCGACGCGCAGGTACTGGTCGCCGTTTTCCGGCTGCAGGTTGACGGTGAAGGGCTCGATCGCCAGGTATTCCGGCGGCGCTTCCTTCTTGCCCTTCTTCTTGCTGCCGTGGTCCTTCTTGGCCGGCTCGGCCGCTTCGGCGCCGCCGCTGCCGTGCAGGAAGTACCAGCCGCCGCCGCCGCCCAGGCCCAACACGAGCACGGCCGCGCCGATCATGATGAACAGCTTGCTCTTGCCGCCCGCTGCCGGCGCCGCCGCTGCATCCGCTTTCGGATCAGCTTTCATTTTTGGATTCGCTTTCAAGATACCTCGGTCCCGCTGTGGTTCGTCCCGTCATTATGTCATTATCGGGAAAAAGTGAGCAGGAGCAATGATTGAAAAGAGGGGAGATCGGGGGCTATCTTGTTGTTTCTTAGGCGAACGTGTCGACCATGCCGCGATTGCCGAGCGTTGCGGTGCGGGTGACTGGACGGGCGCTCGCATCCTCGGTTCCGCTGCTGCTTTCGCCACGGCCGCGGCCATTGCCGGCGAAGCCGCCGCTATTGCGCGCCGCCTGCTGCTGGGCCTGGCCGCTGTCCGGCATGCCGGCGTTGACGGTGGCGCTGCCCAGCGCGATACCGCTCTCGCTCATCATTTCGCGCAGGCGGGGAAGGGCGTTCTCGAGGGCCTGGCGCACTTCTTCCTGGTTCGCGGAGAAGGCCACGCTGGCCTGGTCGTTGGTTACCGACAGCACCACCTGCAGCGGACCGAGGTCCGGCGGGTTCAAGGTCAGCGAAGCGGTCTGCTCTTCGCTGCCGACCATGTAGACGACCTTCTGGCCGACCTGGTTTTCCCAGGCATCGGTGCCGACCCGTGCGCTCAGTCCTTCGGCGGCGCCGGCGGCGGCCTGCACGGCTTCCATCACGGCCGGCTGGGCCTGGGCCAGCGCGGCGACGGCGGCCGCCGGTTCGCGGGCCGCGGCGGTCTCGCGCGCCTGCAGCAGGCTGAGTTCCGCGGTATCGATTTGCGGCTCGGCCTGGCCTTTGCCGGCGGTGGCCGCCAGGGCCGCGCGCAGGTCGGCGCCCAGCTTGCCCCCCGCATCCACAGCCGCGCTCTTGTCGTCCGCGCCGAGGGCGGCGCCGGCGGCGGCCAGGGCCGGGTTGCGCAGGGCCGCGGTGTCGGAGAAGGCTTTACCGGCGGTGGTGGCAATGCCGGCGCCGTCCTTCGACACTGACTTCATCGCCGCCTGCAAGGCGGCCAGCTGGGCGGCGTCGCCGCGCTTGCCCTTGCCGGCGGCGCCGCCCAGGGCGTCGTAGGCCTGGGCCGCGGCGTCCGTGGCGGGCAGGGCTTTCGCATCCTTTGGCTGCTGCAGGCTTGCCATCAGGGCCAGCATGGCGCTGGCCGGATCGCCGGCCTGGCCCGATTGCGCATTGTCCTTGCCATCCTGGCTGTCCGCATCGTCGCTGTCCCTGGCTTCGGCGGTCTTGTCGGCATCGGCCGGCTGCGCGGCTTGCTCCGGTTTCGAGGCTTCCTGCGCGCCGGCGCCCGCGTCGGGCTGGGCCGGCTTGTCGGCGGCATTGGGCTTCGGCGCCTCCGTCTTCGGGGCGGGCGCGGGCGCGGGGCTTGGCGCTGGCTGGCGCAGCTCCATCTCGTTCGACAGCATGGAGCTGAACTGGGCGCCGTCGCTGCCGGCGGAAGCGCCGTTGCGCTGGGCCGGCGCCTGGGCGTTGGTGTTCAGCTGGATCGGAAGGGAATTGGTCTGCATCGTTGTCTCGTTCAGCGTTTCATGCGTGCGGTGCGGGCCGCGAAGTCGTCCATCGTCTTCTGGTCGCGCCTGGTCTCGATCGCCAGCGCCTGGGCCGCCGCGCGTTCGTTCAGGGTGCGGTAGGAGAGGCGTTTGCGCTCGCTCTCCTGCAAGGCCTTGCGTTCGGTGTCGGCCTTGTATTCGGCATGCTTGATCACTTCGTGCTGGCCGTTGATCGCGTTGTCCAGCTTGCCCAGGAAGGCCACGAAATTCGCGTAGGCGAAAGGCGTGATCCCGTTCATCTGGGCCTGGTCCAGGCGGTCCGCGTAATCCTGGCGGTAACCCAGCAGCATCTGCAGCTTCTGTTCGGCTTCCTCGACCGCCTTCAGTGCCACCCCCAGGCGCTTGGCACGGTTGTCCGACTCGCGCTGTGCGAGGTCGACGAGGGTCTGGAGTGCGGAGGGGTTGGCCATGGTACGTCAAGTATATCGGCCGCGGGCTTCGCTCAATCAGCCGAACAGAGAGGTCAATTCCCCCAAGCTCTGCAGCATATTGGCGTTGTCGTGGATTTCCTGGCACAGGAAGGCCTCGATGCGCTCGTGCAGGACGATCGCCTTGTCCAGCACCGGATCGGTGCCGGCCACGTAGGCGCCCACGCTGATCAGGTCGCGCGAGCGTTCGTAGCGCGAGTACAGCTGCTTGAGCGTGCGCGCCGCCTGCTGGTGCTCGCGCGAGGTGATGTTGTGCATCGCGCGCGAGATCGATTGTTCGATGTCGATCGCCGGATAGTGGCCGGCTTCGGCCAGGCTACGGTTCAGGACGATGTGGCCGTCCAGGATACCGCGCGCGGCGTCGGCGATCGGGTCCTGCTGGTCGTCGCCCTCGGACAGCACGGTGTAGAAGGCGGTGATCGAGCCGCCGCCTTCCTGGCCGTTGCCGGCGCGTTCCACCAGTACCGGCAGCTTGGCGAACACCGAAGGCGGATAACCCTTGGTGGCCGGCGGCTCGCCGATCGCCAGCGCGATCTCGCGCTGCGCCTGCGCGTAGCGGGTCAGCGAATCCATGATCAGCATGACATTCTTGCCCTCGTCGCGGAAGTGCTCGGCGATGGCGGTGGCGTAGGACGCGCCCTGCATGCGCAGCAGCGGCGGCGAGTCGGCCGGCGCCGCCACCACGACGGAGCGGGCCAGGCCTTCCTCGCCCAGGATCTGCTCGATGAATTCCTTCACCTCGCGTCCCCGTTCGCCGATCAGGCCGACCACGATCACGTCCGCCGTGGCGTAGCGCGCGATCATCCCCAGCAGCACCGACTTACCGACGCCGGTACCGGCGAACAGGCCGAGACGCTGGCCGCGGCCGACGGTGAGCATCGAATTGATGGCGCGGATGCCGACGTCCAGGGTGTCCGAGATCGGTGCACGCTCCAGCGGGTTGATCGGGCGCGCGTTCAGCGGGCCCATCTCGGTGCTGTCGAGCGGACCCTTGCCGTCCAGCGGGCGGCCGGCGCCGTCGACCACGCGGCCCAGCAGGCCCCAGCCTACCGGCAGGTGGCGCGCGCGGTCCATCGGGCGGCGGCGCGGGTGATCGACGCTGCCGGGCTTCGGCACGCTCGGCTCGACCGGGAACACGCGCGAGCCGGGCACCACGCCTTCGACGTCGGATTGCGGCATCAGGAACAGGCGCTCGCCCTCGAAGCCGACCACTTCGGCCTCGATGCGCGCACCCGATGCCACCGGAATGGTGCAGGCGCTGCCCACCGCCAGCTTGAGGCCGACGCACTCCATCACCAGGCCGGCCACGCGGGTGACGCGGCCCGAGACCTGCATCGGCTCGACGAAATCGAGCACGTTGCCGCAGTCCTTCAGGTAGGACTTCCAGCGCGTGGTGTGGCGGTCACTCACCCAACCACTCCACGTTGCGGCCCAGCGCATGCGCCAGGCGCTGCCAGCGCGATCCGATCTGGGCGTCGATCTGGTTGCTGGCGGTGTCGATGCGGCAGCCGCCGCGTGCGACCTGCGCGTCTTCGACGATGCGCCAGCCGGTCTTTTCGAGTTCGTGGCCGATGCTGCCGCGGACGATCAGGGCGTCTTCCGGATGCAGGACCAGCAGGGCAGGCTGCTGCAGGGTCGGCAGGTAGTCGACCGCTTCGCGCACCACCGGCAGGATCAGTTCGGGGCGCACTTCGAAGGCGGTGCGCACCATGTTCTTCGCCAGGTGCAGGGCCAGTTCCAGCACGTCGGCGGCGATGGCTTCGTCGGCCTGGGTGACAGCGTTGCCGAAGTCGGCGGCGATGCCCTGCAGGTGGCTCAGTTCGGCGGCGGCTTCGGCGCGGCCCTGGGCCAGGCCGTCTTCGTAGCCGCTGGCGTGGCCGGTGGCGAGGCCGGCTTCATGGCCTTCGGCATAACCCTGCTGGCGCGCCGCTTCGCGGATCGCCTCGAGTTCCTCTTCGCCGATTGCCGGCACCATGGGGGACGGCACGGCTTCCAGCGCGCGCTGGGCGGCCAGTGCCTGGGCCTGGGCTTGCGCGGCGGCGGCTTCGGCCGCCTGGCGTTCGGCGACCCTGCTTGCGCGGTCGTCGCCGAAGGAGGTCATTTCCCAGCGCTTGAACATGGGCTGGACGTCTTTCGAGTTCACCATCAGACGAACGAGTCCTCACCCTTGCCGCCCAGGACGATCTGGCCTTCGTCGGCCAGGCGGCGGACGATCTGCAGGATCTGCTTCTGCTGGGATTCCACTTCGGACAGGCGCACCGGTCCCTTCGAATCGAGGTCTTCGCGCATCATCTCGGCCGCACGCTGCGACATGTTCCTGAAGACCTTCTCGCGCAGATCCTGCGAGGCGCCCTTCAGTGCGATGATCAGCATCTCGGACTGCACTTCGCGCAGCAGCAGCTGGATGCCGCGGTCGTCGATGTCGATGATGTTATCGAACACGAACATCTCGTCCATGATCTTCTGGGCCATGTCGTTGTCGTAGTTCTTGATGTTTTCCATGACCGAGCTTTCCTGCTCGCCGCTCATGAAGTTCAGGATCTCGGCCGCGGTGCGCACGCCGCCCAGCGAGGACTTCTTGATGTTCTCGTTGCCCGACAGGAGCTTGGTCAGCACGTCGTTCAGCTCGCGCAGGGCGGCCGGCTGGACGCCGTCCAGGGTCGCGATACGCAGCACCACGTCGTTGCGCAGGCGGTCGGTGAAGTATGCCAGGATCTCGCAGGCCTGGTCGCGCTCGAGGTGGACCAGGATGGTGGCGATGATCTGCGGGTGCTCGTTGCGGATCAGTTCCGCCACCGAGGGCGAGTCCATCCACTTCAGGCTTTCGATGCCGGAGGCGTCCTTGCCGCCCAGGATGCGGTTCAGCAGCACGGCGGCCTTGTCGTCGCCGAGCGCCTTGGTCAGCACCTGGCGGATGTACTCGTCCGAGTCCAGGCCGACGGTCGACTGCAGGTCGACGCGTTCGCGGAATTCGCCCAGCACGGTGGTCACTTCCTCGTGCTGGACCGCCTTCATCTGCGCCATTGCCGCGCCCAGCTTGAGCACTTCGCGCGGGCCGAGGAACTTCATGACCTCGGCCGCTTCGGATTCGCCCAGGGCCAGCATCAGGATGGCCGCCTTGTTGACGTTGTCTTTGTCTTTGTCTTTGTCGCTCATGTCTTATTCGGCGCCCAGCCATTCCTTGATCACGTTTGCCACGATGCGCGGGTCGTTCTGCGCAAGGGTCTTGGCCATCTCCAGGTTGCTCTTGTAGACGATGACCTGCTTCTGTGCTTCCGCTTCGCGCGTAATGCGTGCGATTTCATCGTGGTCCGGCTCCGGTTCCGGCTCCGGTTCTTCCGGTTCCGGCTCCGGCGGCATCTCGACCGCCTGGTCGAATTTCTTCATCACCGGCTTCATGATCGGACGCAGGATGCGGTACCAGAGGAACAGCAGCACCAGCGCGATGAACACCCACTTCGCGACGTCCTTCGCCATCGGCAGGTTGTTCGGGTCCTTCCACCAGTCCGGGGTGACGTCGGCCGGCTTGTCGACGCCGTCGAACGGGGCGTTGGCCACGTTCAGGGTGTCGCCGCGCGCCTGGTTGTAGCCCATCGCCTGCTTGACCAGTTCGTTGATCTGGGCGACTTCGGCCGCGCTGAGCGGCTTGATCACGACCTTGCCGGTCTTCGGATCGACGCTGCGGCGGTAGTTGACCACCACGCCCACGGTCAGGCGCTTGATGCCGCCCATCGGCTTCTGCTCGAAGCGCAGGGTCTTGTCGACTTCGTAATTGGTGGTGGCGTTCTTGCTGGTCGGGGCGGCGGCCGCTGCCGCATTGCCGGTCTGCTGGCCGGCGCTTGGGGCGGCGCCGTCGATCGGAGCGGTGGCCACGCCCGGCGGCTGGTTCGACAGCGCGCCCGGGATGCCGGACGGGTTCTGGCTGCCCGGACCGGTCGACTCCGAGGTCTGCTGGCTGCGGATCGCCTGCGGTTCCGGCGGCGAATTCGGCTTGTACAGCTCGGCGGCGGTGTCGACCTGGGCGAAGTCCACTTCGGCGGTCGCCTCGGCGCGCACATTGTTCTGGCCGACGATCGGGGCGATGATCGACTCGACCTGCTTGACGATGTTCTGCTGCAGCGCCTCGACGTACTTCAGCTGGTTCGGATCGAGCTGCTTGCCGTTCTTGGCGCTGGTGTCGGAAAGCAGGGTGCCGTTCTGGTCGACCACGGTCACGTTGGACGGGGTCAGTTCCGGCACCGACGATGCCACCAGGTGCACGATGGCGCTGACCTGGGCCTGGTCGAGGGCGCGGCCCGGCTGCAGGTTGAGCAGCACCGAGGCGGTGGGCTTCTGCTGGTCGCGCACGAACACGGAGGGCTTCGGCAGGGCCAGGTGCACGCGCGCCGACGACACCGCCGACACCGACTGGATCGAATTCGCCAGCTCGCCTTCCAGCGAGCGCTGGTAATTGACCTGCTCGACGAACTGCGAGGTGCCCAGCTTCTGGTTCTCGAGCAGCTCGAAGCCGACGTTGCCGGCACGCGGCAGGCCCTGGGCGGCCAGCTTCAGGCGCACGTTATGCACCTGCTCGGCCGGGATCAGGATCGCGGTGCCGCCTTCGGAAAACTTGTACTTGACCCCCATCTGGTCGAGCGACGCGGTGATCGCGCCGCCGTCGCGGTCGCTGAAGTTCGAGAACAGCACCTTGTAGTCGGGCGCCGAGCTCCACAGCCAGATCGCGGCGATGACGGCCATGGCGGCCGCGATGGCGCCGCCGATGACGACTTTCTTGCCCATCGGGGTTTCCCAATACTTCGGCTTGGGTTCGGCGTGGGCGCCGAGATCGTCGTCGAGGAGGGGTTCCGCTGCTGTTGCCATGGTTGGTGGTCGGGGATGTAGGGTAGTTGAACGCCATTATGAAGCCGTACGGCAACATCCAATACCGGGAAAAGGGGGGTGTTTACGGTGCTGCTCAAAGGCAGGCCTTGCTGGGGCGCTGATATTCTGACAGCCTGAATGAACCTGTTTTCAAGAGGCGGACATGAATATCGGCGGAATCGACAGCAGCCGTATCGAAGCGATGATGGCGCAACTGAAGGCGGCAGCCACCAGGCCGGCCATGCCCTCGGCGGGCTCCGCGGCATCGGCGCTGGCTTCCGGCGGCGTGGGCGGGATCGGCGGGATCGGCGGCCTGGGCAAGACGGGCGGCGCGGAAGGCGTCGAGTCGTCGTCGAAGGTCAGCTTTTCGGATGCGCTGAAAGCCCAGCTGGACAACGTCAGCAAGGCCCAGGACCAGGCCGACGAGATGGGCAAGAAGTTCGCCGCCGGCGACGATTCGGTCAGCCTGTCCGATACGATGATCGCAATGCAGAAGGCCAGCATCACCTTCCAGGCGACCGTGCAGGTGCGCAACAAGCTGGTGTCGGCCTATCACGACATCATGAACATGCAAGTCTAAAATTCGGGGTCAGAGCACTTTTTGGGACAAATTCGGGGTCAGAGCACTTTTTTGCGCAATGCCCTTTCGGCAATAAAAAACAGGCCGCTGTCGTCGCCCCCGCTGGGGCGCCGGAACAGCGGCTTTTTTGTTGACGGAGCAAAATTGATCAAAAAAGTGCTCTGACCCCGAATTTCAGCCAAAAAGTGCTCTGACCCCGAATTTCAGCGGGTCAGACCAGGCCGGCCAGGCGGGCGTTGCGTTCGCGCTCGAGCTTGGTGATGTAGCGCTGCACGGCGGCGAGGTTGCCGCGGGAGATGTCGACGAACTGGCAGCCGAGGCGGCGGTTGGTCTTGTTGTTCAGCAGAGTCATGTCCAGCGAGTTGCGGATCTGCAGCGAGGTCATGACCGGGCCGATGTCCGGCAGCTCCAGGCGGCAGCCGACGTAGGTTTCGCCGATGGTGGTGCCGAGCACCTGTTTGTTGTCGAGGATGGCGATGCCGCCGCAGCTGATGTCGGCCAGCGGGAAGGTCTCGAGCTTGCCGCCCAGTTCGGCGGCCAGGGGGATGGTCACGCGCACCGGATTGCTGACCGGGGTCGCCATCCGGTAGAACTCGCGGCGCTGCAGGCGGATCAGGCTGGCGGGGATGTTGGCGCGCACCGCGGTGCCGCCGTCGTAGCTGATCTCGCGCAAGCCGTCCGCGCCGAACAGGATGCGGATCTTGTCGAGCGAGGTTTCGCAGCGCACCGTGCCGGCGGCGACGATGCGTTCGCTCTGCTCGCGGCTGACCGGGCGGTCGAGCACCATGGTATTGGTGTCCGGATCGACGTCGAGGATCGAGGTGACGCAGACGTCGGCCTCGCCCCGGATCAGCACGCGGACGAGCTGGTTCTTTTCGGCGATCTGGCGCAGCAGTGCGACGATTTCCCTGCGCGACTCCACTTCATAGTCGTGCCAGGCTTCAAGTTCGGCATCAGTGATTGCTTGCATCTGTTCCAACCGGTGATTCTTCTGGTTGCAGGAGTCGCTTCGTGTCCGGGGGCGGGGATAAGGCCTGGCCGGTAGCTTGCGCTGACTCAATATAATAAAGCCATGCCAACAGTTCGGCAATGGCGCGATAGAGAAGGGGTGGAATCTGCCGGTCGAGGTCGACTTCCATGAGCAGCGCCACCAGTTCCTTCGACTCGTGCACGAACACGCCGGCGCCGCGCGCGCGTTCGATGATCTGTTCGGCGACCAGGCCCTGGCCCTTGGCCACCACTTTCGGCGCCGGATCGCCGGTGCCATAGGCCAGCGCCACCGCATGCTGGCGGCGGCTGTTATCGGCGCTCGTCATCGCCGTGGATCGCCAGGGTGTTCAGGGGCGTGCCGGCGGCGGCCAGGGCGTCGGCCAGGCGGCCGCTGCCGGCTTCCAGCAGGACGCGTGCCGATTCCGGCGCGTCGAGGCGGATGTGCAGCTGGTCGCCGGTCAGCACGACCTGCGCCTTGACCTCGCCCAGCTGTCCGAAGCGCAGCCGCAGGCTGCTTTGCCAGCTGCCGCGGGCGCCATCGCCGTCGCCATCGCCGTCATGCCGGCCCGGCTCGCGTTCGGGCGCGTCGCGCTCGATCTCCCAGCGCAGCTCCTGGCCCGGCCACAATTGGCCCTGCCAGGCCACGCGCGCCTGCTCGTGGGCGTTCAGTTGCTGGTTGATGAGCTGGGCGGTGGCCGGATCCGAGGGCGGCGGCATGCCGCGCGCCTGCGGTTCGGCGGCCAGGTCGGCCAGCGGACGCGCGCCCTGTGCCCACTCGGCGACGTGCGCCTCGTAGAACAGGCCGCTCTTCGCGAGCCCCTCCTGCAGCGCAGCCGCGACCCGGGCGGCGTCCGCGCTCGGCGCCGCCAGCAGCGGCGTGCGGCCGGCGACTGCCGCCGCCGCGCCATCCTTCTGGGCCGCGGCGATCACCTCGCCCAGCAGCTTGCCGGCGGCGCTGATCGACGCATGTTCGGTATCGGCGCCCGCCTCGGGCAGCCTGGCCGCCGCCAGGCTGGTGGCCAGCATGGCGGCGGCACGGACCGGCGCCGCTTCGCCGCCGCCGATCCAGGACAGCGGCAGCGCCTGCCGGAAGTCGCCCTCGGCAGGCGCGGGCCGGGTTTCGGCAAAGGCGCTGCCCTGGCCGGTCTGGAGCTGGAAGGTGGGACGCGGGGTCAGCGCCACCAGGGTCAGCGGCAACTGGGTGCCGAGCTGGGTGCCGGGCGGCAGGGAAAGGCGTGCGGCCAGGTCGTTCATGCGCACGACGAAGCTGCCGTCGGGCAGGCGCGCCAGCACCTGGGCCTGCAAGGATTTGCCCAACAGGCTGGCCAGCGTGGGCTGGCCCGCCTGCTGGCGGGGTTGGCCGGTCGCCTCGATGCCGGCGACCGGCACGGTCTGGCCGACCGGATTCGCGCCGGTGGAAGTGAGGCGCGTGGCCATTTCCGCCTCAGACGCCTCCGTAGGCGTTGACCAGCCTGCGCTGGGTGGTGGTGCTGTTGATCATCGCCGACAGCTTTTCCATCCACGGCATGGTGAGGTCGCGGATGTGGCGGTCGGCATCGAGGATCTTCTTGATCAGCTCCACCTTGCGCTGGCGTCCTTCAGGGGCGAGGGCCACCTCGCCGCTGTCGCGCAGGCGCGCCACGTGGAGGGTGCACGCCTGCTCGAGTTCGACCAGGCGGTCCCACTGGGCGCTGCGGGCGGCGCTCAGCATTTCGCCGGTGATGCGCTCGAGCGTCTCGTAGGTCGACAGCATTTCGTCGCCGGTCATCATCAGGCGCTCGCCAGGATCGGTGCCGCGTTCGGGACTGCCGCAGGCGCCGCCGGCGTCTTGCCGATCGAGGCCCAGGCGTCGCGCAGGTCGACCAGCAGGACCTGCACTTCATCCAGCATGTCCACCGAGTTCTTCAGGTTGGCCTGCAGCAGGCGGTCGGTCATGTAGCCGTAAAGACCGTCCAGGCTGTTGGCGATGTCGCCGCCGGCCTTCTTGTCCAGGCTGGCGCGCAGGCCGTCGTTGACGATCTCGATGGCGCGCGAAATCGATGCGCCTTTTTCCTGGATCTTGCCTGCCTTCATATGGAGGCGTGCGGAGTGGATCGCGGCGAGTGCGCCGTCGAACAGCAGGACGATCAGCTCATGGGGCGACGCGGCGACCACCGAGGTCTCCAACCCTACCTTGGCGTAAGCTTGCACGCCGCGTGGCGTCATTCCAAACATCTTGAACCTCCGTGTGAAACTTTTCGATTTGAACGGACTGTAATGTACCTAGTTAACGGCCGGATTCATCCGAACTTAAGAGCAATGAATCCCTGCTATTTCACTGCTTGGCCGGGTTTGTCATAGTGTCAATCCCGTCGCGCACCTGCGCCAGCACCGCGCTCCAGGGCTCGCCGCGCCGCTGGCGGATCAGGCGCGCGCGCGGATACCAGGGGCTGTCGCTGCGATCCAGCAGCCAGCGCCAGTCGGTGGCGGCCGGCAGCAGGATCCAGACCGGCTTGCCGAGGGCGCCGGCCAGGTGGGCGATGCTGGTGTCGACGGTGATGACGAGATCCATCGCCGCGCACAGCGCCGCCGTGTCGCCGAAGTCGGCCAGGCGCGCGCCGAAGGTGCGCACCGGGCTGGCGGCGAGCGGGGCGGCATCCTCGGGACGGTGGCGGTCCTGCAGCGAGACGAAGTCGCAGGCCGGGCTCAGGATCTCCGCCAGCGTGGCGAAATCGATGCTGCGCCGCTGGTCGTCCCTGTGCTCCTGGCTGCCGCGCCAGGCCAGGCCCACGCGCGGTCTGTCCGCCGGTCCGAGCAGGGCGGTCCAGGCGGCGGCCCTGGCGGCATCGGCCCGCAGGTAGGCCGGCGGTGCGGGGATGGTTTCGAGCGCGCTGCCGAAAGCCAGCGGCAGCGACATCAGCGGGCAGTGGTAGTCGAACGGCGGCAGCGCATCGCCGCGCGCCAGGACCATGGCCGGTCCGGCCAGCGTGCGCATCAGGTTCACCAGCGTGGGCGGCACCTCGAGGATGACGCGGGCGCCGCGCGCCGCCGCCAGCGTGGCGTAGCGGCAGAACTGCAGGGTGTCGCCGAGGCCTTGTTCGGCGTGCAGGAGTATGGTCTTGCCGCCCAGGTCCTGTTCCCCCAGCCACAGCGGCTGTACAAAGTCACGCCGCTGGCGCGACACCGACAGGTGCGAGACCCGCCAACGCCACTCGTAGCCGCGCCAGCCTTCCGCGAAGCGGCCGTGGCGGAGATGGAGCAGGGCCCGGTTCCAGTGGGCCTCGGCATTGCCGGGCTGGAGCCGCAGCGCCGAGTCGAAGCTGTGCAGGGCGTCGTCGTGGCGTCCGAGTTCCTGCAGGACGGCGGCGCGGTTGTTCCAGGCCTGGCCATCGTCCGGCTGCAGCGCCAGCGCCTGGTCGTAGCAGGCGAGCGCCTCATCGAAGCGGCGCAGCGCCTGCCAGGTGTTGCCATAGTTGTACCAGGCGTCCACATTGGCGCGGTCCAGCTCCAGCGCCCGCGCATAGCTGGCCAGCGCTTCCTCGAGGCGGCCGCCCGCCTTGAACACATTGCCCAGGTTGCCGTGCAGCGCCGAGACGCCGTCGCCGGTCTCGCGGGCGGCCAGCAGGAATTGCTCCGCCGTGGCGAGGTCGCCGGCCTGCCAGGCGAGGATGCCGATGTGGTGCAGCAGGTCGAACTGGCCCGGCTGCAGCAGCAAGGCCTGCTCATAGGCGGCCAGGGCCTGGCCCAGCGCGCCCTGGCGATGCAGCGCGAGTCCCTGTTCGAACAGATGCGCGGCCCGCGGATCGATGAAGCCGCTCATCTGGGGCCGCCCGCCAGCGCATCGAGGTCGGCGCGCACCCGGGCCAGCACGGCGCTCCAGTCCTCGCCGTATCCCTGGCGGACCAGGCGCGCGCCCGGATACCAGGGGCTGTCGCCGCGCTCCAGCAGCCAGCGCCAATCCGGCGCATACGGCAGCAGGATCCAGACCGGCTTGCCGAGGGCGCCGGCCAGGTGGGCGATGCTGGTGTCGACCGTCACCACCACGTCCATGACGGCGCACAGGGCGGCGGTGTCGCCGAAGTCGTGCAGCTGCGCGCCGAAGTCGCGCACCGCGCCGGCGGCGAGGGCCGCCGCATCGCTCGCGCGGACCTCCTTCTGCAGCGAGACGAATTCGCAGGCCGGCGTGAGCGCCTGCGCGAATTCGGCGAAGGCGATGCTGCGGTGATGGTCGTTCGTGTGGTCCGGATTGCCGCTCCAGGCCAGGCCGGCGCGCACGCGGGCGGCCGGGCCCAGCAGCGTATTCCACTGTGCGATCCGCTCGGGGGCGGCGCGCAGGTAGGAAGGCGCGGCCGGGATGGTGGCGAGTTCGGTGCCGAAGGCCAGCGGCAGGCTCATCATCGGGCAGTGGAAGTCGAAGTCGGGCAGCGCCTCGCCACGCGCCAGCACGCGCGCCGTGAAGCTGGACTGCGAGCCGGTCAGCGAGCCGGACAGCAGGCCCACCAGCGCCGGCTGCACCTCCAGGATCACGCCGGCGCCGCGCGCCGCCAGCAGGCCGGCATAGCGGGCCATCTGGATCGTGTCGCCCAGGCCTTGTTCCGCCCACAGCAGGATGGTCTTGCCCGCCGGGTCCTGCTCGCCCAGCCACAGCGGCTGCTCGAAGCGCTGCAGTTCGCCGTCCTGCATCAGCTGGTCGACCTTCCAGCGCCATTCGTTACCCTGCCAGCCTTGCACCAGGCGTCCGCGCAGCAGCGCCAGCAAGCCGAGGTTCCAGTGTGCGGCGGCGAGTTCCGGATCGAGTCCGATGGCGTGCTCGAGGTCGGCCTGGGCCGCATCGAGGCGTCCCAGGTCCTTGAACAGCTTGGCGCGGTTGACGTAGGCGTCGGCGTAGTCCGGGCGGCAGGCCAGTGCCCGCGTGAAGCTGTCCAGCGCGGCCTCGTGCCGGCGCAGCCGCAGCAGCAGGTTGCCGCGGTTGTTGTGGGCTTCGGCGTGTTGCGGTTGCAGCTTCAGCGCGGCATCCAGGCTTTCCAGTGCGGTATCGAAGCGGCCCATCTCATCGAGCGCCCTGGCGCGGTTCACGAGGGCGTCGGCATAGTCCGGGCGGCAGGCCAGTGCGCGCTCGAAGCTTTTCAGCGCCGCTTCCTTGCGCCGCTGGCGCATCAGCAGGTTGCCGCGATTGTTGTGGGCTTCGGCATGTCCCGGCTGCAGCCCGAGCACGGCGTCGATGCTGGCCAGCGCTTCCGCCAGCAGCCCGAGCTGCTGCAGCGCCACGGCGCGGTTGTTCCAGGCCTGCACCAGGCCGGGATCGAGCGCGAGCGCCCTGTCGTAGCCGGCCAGCGCTTCCTCGTGACGGCCCAGCGCCAGCAGGGTGTTGCCGCAGTTGTAATGAGCGTCCGTGTATTCCTGGTCGATTGCGAGCGCCTGCGCGTAGGCGGCCAGCGCCGCCTCGTGGCGGCCGCAGGCCTTCAGGACGTTCCCGAGCGCGTTCCACACCGCCACCGCGCCGCCGTCGATCTCGAGGGCGGCGTACTGGAATTGTTCCGCGGTGGCGTAGTCGCCGGTCTGGTAGGCGAGGATGCCGATGTGGTGCAGCACCTCGGCGTAGCCTGGCTGCAGCTGCAGCGCCTGTTCGTACGCCGCCAGCGCCTCGCCCAGCGCGCCCTGGCGGTGCCACTCCAGGCCCTGGGCGAACAGCCGCTCGGCCCGCGCTTCGATCGGGCCGCTCATGGCCGGTTTTCCGCCAGGGCGTCGAGGTCGGCGCGCACGCGCGCCAGCACGGCGCCCCAATCCTCGCCGAGCTGCTGGCGGTACAGGCGCGCACTCGGATACCACGGACTGTCGCTGCGTTCCACCAGCCAGCGCCAATCGGCCGCATAGGGCAGCAGGATCCAGACCGGCCGGCCCAGCGCGCCGGCCAGGTGGGCGATGCTGGTATCGACCGCCACCACCACATCCACGGCGGCGCACAGGGCGGCGGTGTCGGTGAAGTCGTGCAGCAGTTCGCTGAGATCGCGCACCGCGCTGTCCGCGAGCAGCGGCAGGTCGGCTTCGCGATGCTCCTTCTGCAGCGAGACGAATTCGCAGGCCGGCGTGAGCACGCGCGCGAATTCCTCGAATGGGATGCTGCGGTTGTGGTCGTTCTTGTGGACGGGGTTGCCGCTCCACGCCAGGCCCACGCGCGGACCGCGGGCAGGGCCCAGCAACTCACGCCAGCCGGCTTCCCGGACGGGGTCGCTGGACAGGTAGGCGTCCGGGGCCGGAATCGTGGCAAGGGTGGTCTTGAACGCCAGCGGCAGGCTCAGCAGCGGGCAATGGAAATCGAAGGCCGGCAGCGCGTCGCCCTTGGCGATCACCTCGGCGGCGCCGGACAGGGGCTGTATCAGCTTCACCAGCGGCCGCTGGACTTCGACGATGACGCGCGCGCCGCGCGCCGCCACCATCGGCACGTAGCGGCAGAAGTGCAGGGTGTCGCCCAGCCCCTGCTCGGCATACAGCAGGATGGTCTTGCCCGCCAGGTCCTGCTGGCCGAGCCACAGCGGCTGGGGGAAGTCGCGGTTTTCGCGGAACACCGCCAGGTGCTCGGCTTTCCAGCGCCATTCGTAGCCGTCCAGGCCCTGGCCGAATTCACCCATCCGCATGCACACCAGCGATTTGTTCCAGTGGGCGGCGACGAAGTCTGGCTTGAGCTCGATCGCCTTGTCGAATTCGCGCAGCGCGGCATCGAACTGGCCGATGCCCTCGTACAGGTTGCCGCGGTTGTTGTAGATCATCGGCTCGTTCGGGTTCAGCGCGATCGCGATGTCATAGCTGGCCAGCGCGCCTTCCGTGTCGCCCATGTCCTGCAGCAGATTGCCGAGGTTGAGATGACCGCTGATTTCCTTCGGGGCGATCCCGATCGCGCGGGCCAGGCTCGCGCGGGCCGCGTCGTGGCGGCGCAGCCTTTGCAGGGCGATGCCATGCCCGACCAGCGCGTTGTAGTGCGCCGGCGCGAGCGCGAGCGCGCGCTCGTAGGCTTCCACGGCCTCCTCGCAACGGTCCAGTTCGCGCAGCGTATTGCCGCGCACGACCTGGGAATCGGCGTCATCGTCTTCCTTCAGGGCGATCGCCTTGTCGAAGCTGGCCAGCGCCGCTTGATACGCTTTCCGGCGATGCAGCAGCAGGCCGCGGTGGAGGTGGGCCAGGCGGTTGTCGGGATCGGCGGCGATCGCCGCCTGCAGGCACTCCAGCGCCTCGTCGTGGCGGTCGCATTCCATCAGGAGCCGTCCGCGCTCCAGCTGGGCCTCGGCATAGGCGGGCCTGAGCGTGGCCGCTCGTTCGTAGGCGGCCAGCGCGCCGTCGTGGTCGCCGCGCGCGCGCAGCAGGTCGGCCTTGCGCTTGTGGGTTTCGGGTACCTCGGGCCCCAGCGCCAGCGAGCGCGCGTAGCTTGCCTGCGCCTGCTCGTAAAGGCCCAGTGCGGCCTGGTTGGCAGCGAGGTTCGACCAGCCGTCCGCGTAATCGGGCTGGATCCCAATGGCGGTCTCGAAACTGCGCATCGCCTCGTCGCGGCGGTGCAGGTAAACCAGGATGTTGCCGCGGTTATTGTGGGCGGCCGCCAGGCCGGGCGCCAGGGCCAGGGCCTGGTCGACGCTCGCGAGCGCCGCGTCGTAGCGTTTCAGGTCCTGCAGCACGACCGCGCGGTTGTTCCAGCCCGAGACGTCGCCCGGCAGCAGCGCCAGCGTGCGCTCGTAGCTCTGCAGGGCGTCCTCGAGCCGGTCGAGGCGCCGCATCACGTTGCCGCGGTTGTAGTGCGCATCCGCATTCGCATCGTCCAGCCGCAGGGCTTCGTCGTAACAGGCCAGTGCCGCGGCATGCTGGCCGAGGGCCTGGTACACATTGCCCAGGTTGCCATAGGCGGTCGACACCTGGGGATTGCGCTCGATGGCGGCGCCGATGAACTGCAGGGCGATGTCGTGATTGCCCGCATGATAGGCCGCGATGCCGATGTGGTGCAGGGCGTCGAAATGACCCGGCTCGCGCTGCAGTGCCTGTTCGTACAAGTGGACGGCCGTGCCCAGGTCGCCGCGGCGGTGCGCGTCCAGTCCCTGGGCGAAGAATTCGTCGGCTTGGCTCGGTGGTGCTTGGTCGATGGTGTGCATGCGCGGGATGTCCAGTTAAAGAAAACGCCGGCGCTGACGAAAACGGCAACAGCAGCGCGGGCGAGTTTTGACAGCCAGCATTGTAGCGAGAGGCAGCGAAGATTTATTGCCCGTTGTAATCGTGAAAGCGCCCTTAATTCAAGGGTTTGCACGATGGAGGGTGTAGCAGGGAAATCATGAAAAGTTGGCCATATCCAACTTTTTTTAAAAAATACCCTCAAGCTTTTTCGAAGCACTCCGTTAAAGAAATCAACCCCGCTGAACAAGCGACGAACCAACAAACGAACTTACCAAGCCGTACTCTGATAACAGGAGAACCACCATGTCCGTCATTAACACCAACCTGGCTTCGCTGAACGCACAACGCAACCTCGGCACCTCCGCCAACGACCTGTCGACCTCGCTGCAGCGCCTGTCCTCGGGTCTGCGTGTGAACAGCGCCAAGGACGACGCGGCCGGACTGTCGATCGCCACCAAGATGGACTCGCAGATCCGCGGCATGACCGTGGCAGCGCGTAACGCCAACGACGGCATCTCGCTGATCCAGACCGCTGACGGCGCACTGTCGAACATCTCCGACGCGCTGCAGCGTATCCGCGAACTGGCGGTGCAGGGCTCGAACGGCACCAACGGCACTGCCGAATGGAGCAACATCAACACCGAAGTCCAGTCGCTGAACACTGAAATCGGGCGTATCTCGACCGACACCAAATTCAACGGTGCAGCAGTGCTGAGCGGCACCGCCGCCACCAAGGACATCCAGGTCGGCGCCGATACCGGCCAGAAGATCACCATCAGCTTCGGCTCCGACACCGCCTTTGCCGGCATGACCATCGGTGCGATCACCGACGGCGCCTCCGCAACGGCAGCCCTGGCCCAGGTCGACAGCGCCCTGAGCGCACTGAATACCGAGCGCGCTTCGCTGGGTACTGCGCAGAACCGCATGGGCTACGCGATCAACAACCTGAACAGCTCGATCGAAAACCAGTCGGCCGCCAAGAGCCGCATCATGGATACCGACTTCGCTGCTGAAACCGCCAAGCTGACCCGCGCCCAGATCCTGCAACAGGCCGGTACCGCGATGCTGGCCCAGGCGAACCAGGTGCCGAACGGCGTGATGAGCCTGCTGCGCTGATCGAACGTTATAATTCGGATAGGAAAGCTGAGCGAGGTGTTGCGGAAACACCTCGCCTAGCGTCGTTTTGGAAAGGAGTGTCGTGATGCTGAATCCCTTATCTGGTAGCGTACAGGCTGCGCCCGGGAACGCAGCGGCGCCGGCGTCCAATTCGCCATCCAGGGGGGCGCCGGCTGCACCGGGCGCCAACGCCGGCAACCAGGGATCGGCGCCGGCTCGCGATGCGGTGGAAAACGCGGTCGGCAAGCTGAACGAGAATCCGCAGTTCACCGCCCAGGGCCTGCGTTTCTCGATCGACGAGGAAAGTGGCAAGACGGTGGTCAAGATCGTCGACACCTCGACCCAGGAAGTACTGCGCCAGTTCCCGAGCGCGGAGGCGCTGGCGCTGGCGCACTCGATCGACAAGATGCAGGGCCTGCTGTTGCGGGAAAAAGCATGATGGGCGCCTAGCGCCCTTTTTTCTTTTGATAAGGACACACGATGGCAATCGTTTCGACCGGTATCGGATCAGGTCTGAACATCGAATCGCTGGTCACCCAGCTGATGCAGGCCGAGAGCACGCCGCTGACCCAGCTTCAGGCCAAGGAAACCAGCTACAAGTCGAAGCTGTCGGCCTTCGGTACGCTGAAAAGCGCGATTTCCTCGTTCCAGACGGCCGTCAAGTCGGTCACCGGTACTTCGCTGGCTGCGCTGACCGCCGCTTCCAGCGACGAAACCATCATGAAGGCCAGTACGCCTGCAGGCGGCGGCGCCACCGCCGGTACGTATGCCATCGAAGTCAGCAAGCTGGCCACCAGTGACAAGCTGAGTTCGGCCGGCGTCGATCCCACCAAGATCTTCAGCCCGGCGAACAGCTCGATGACGATCAGCGTCGGCAGCGGCAACCCCGTCAACATTCCCCTCGACGATTTCTCGATGTCGGGACTGGCGAGCGCGATCAACGGCGCCGATGCCGGCGTGACCGCCACCGTCATCAACGACGGCACCATGAACCACCTGGTGGTCACGGCCAAGGATACCGGTTCGGCCAACACCGTGAAGATCGCGGCCACCGGCAGCGTGGCCCAGTTCGATAATACCGATCCGATGACGACCACGATGAGCTGGCAGCAGAAGGCCGGCGACGCTCAATTCACGGTCGACGGAATGCCCGTGGTCAAGTCGTCCAATACCGTGACCGACGCGATCAAGGGCGTGACCCTGAACCTGGCCAAGACCAATGTCGGCGCTCCGGTCAATGTGACGGTCGCCAAGGACTCGGACACGATCAAGAAGAACGTCCAGGGCCTGATCGACGCCTACAACAAGATCGCGAGCACGGTCGGCAACCTGACTTCGTACAACACCTCGACCAAGACCGGCGCCGTGCTCAACGGCGACTCGTCGGCGCGCGGCATCCTGAGCCAGCTGCGCAGCGAACTCGGTAAGGCGACATCGGATGCGGGCGACCTCAAGAACCTGTCCGACATCGGCATCGTGTTCCAGCGCGACGGCACCTTGATGCTGGAGAAGCCCGACAAGCTGCAGAAGGCGATCGACAGCAACTTCGACAACCTGAGCAAGCTGTTCTCGTCGACCAGCGGCGTCGGCACCCGCCTGACCGCCCTGACCACCGACATGCTGGGCTCGAAAGGCGTGATCCAGACCCGCACCGACGGCATCAACGACACGCTCAAGCGCATGAGCGACCAGGAAAGCACGATCCAGGACCGCCTGACGCAGACCGAAGCGCGCTACCGGAAGCAGTTCAACGCGCTCGACACCGCGATGGCCAACATGAAGAGCACCAGCAACTACCTGGCCACGCAGCTGGCCTCGCTGTCTTCCTCTTACTAACCGTCTAGCTGTCGGCGATCACCACGCGGTTCTTGCCGCTGGTCTTGGCCTTGTACATCGCATTGTCGGCGCGCGCCATCAGCGCGGCCTGATCCTCGTTCTGGCGGCGCAGGGCCACGCCGCAGGAGAAGGTGATCAGCATCTTCTCGTTCTCGTGCAGGAAGAAGTGCCTGGTCAGCTCGCGCTGCACCCGCACCATCGCCGCGCTGGCGGCTTCCACAGTCGTCTCCGGCAGCAGGATCAGGAACTCCTCGCCGCCGAAGCGCGCAATCACGTCCATCGAGCGCAGCGTGTCCTTGACCACTTTCACCAGATGGCGCAGGGCCTTGTCGCCGGCCAGGTGGCCGTAGGTATCGTTGAGCTTCTTGAAATTGTCGAGGTCGAGCAGGGCGACGCACAACGGCGTGCCGCGGCGGTCGGCGCGCGCGCTTTCGCGCTCGAACACGTCGTCCAGGCCGCGCCGGTTCAGGCTGCCGGTCAGCTGGTCTTCGCGCACCAGTTCGCTCATGTGCTGCAGCTTCGCTTCCAGGTCCTTGATGCGCGCTTCCGCTTCCTGCACCTCCTGGTGGGCGGCCAGCATGCGGTCGCGCGAGGCCAGCGCCTCGGCCTGCACCGCGCGGGTCTCGCGCAGCACCTCTTCCAGCACCAGGTTGAGTTCCTCGATGTTGGCGGCGGCGCGGATGCGTTCCGAGAAGCCGCCGATCTTTTCCTGGTAACTGCCGGTCGAGGCCGCCACCGAGCCGAGCCGGTCGATGAAGGTCATCATCATGTTCTTCATGGTCGACTTGACGTCGGCGATGCCGGTCTTCAGCTGGCCCTGCTTGTAGATGACGTCCTTCAGGCTGCGCGTCGCGTCTTCCAGCGCGCGCGCGTCGAGCGGACCGGAAATCAGGTCCTGGACTGCGGCGATCTGGCCGCGCATCCAGCTGTCGTCGTCCAGCAGTTCGCTGACGTTTTCCAGCAGCAGCTTGAACAGGCGCAGCAGCAGCTCCTGCTGCTCGCCGCTGTCGCCGCTCTTCAGTTCGATCTGGTAGCAGAGTTCCTTCAGGCGTGCGCCGATCTCGTGCAGCGCCGCCTCGTCGTGCGCGGTCCTGACGGCGGCGCCCAGCGATTCGGCCTCGCCGGCCAGCGGCGACGCCGCCGGCAGCAGGGCGGCCACGGCGAAGCTCAGGGTGCGGCTGAGCAGGTCGCGCATCAGCTTGGCTTCGGCGTTCTCGACGCCCAGCGCCATCACCGGATGGGTGTGGCGGCGCAAGTGCTTCTCGGCCAGCTGCGACAAGGTGCGCGCATAGCCGTCCCAGTCGCGCTGCTTGACCGCGCGGTTCAGGCGGGTGCCGAACTCGGCCAGTTCGCCGGGCGTGTCGGCGAGACGGTAGGCAAAGCCGGACAGCACGTTTTCCGCGCCCGGGTCCGGCTCGGGAGCCGGGGCGGCAGGCGGCGCCGCGGGCAGGGCGAGGCCGGCGATCTCGTTATAGATCTCGCGGTAGGCGTCGGGCGTGGGCGCGATGCGCCGCGTCGCCAGGCGGCGAAAGGCTTCCCGGGCGATCTCGGCCGGGTTCAGGGGAGAGCTGGACATGTGCGACGTTGCTACTTCGAATAGTTATTATCGCCATCGTAACGCTGTTTCCTGATGTCGATCGATCGAAAAAACACCGGAATACCACTCAGTTATGCGGAATGTATTGACATGGTGGCAAGTTCCTGGTCAATCAGTCAATGAGCTGATTGCGGATGGCGTAATGGGTCAGCTCGGCGCTGGTCTTGAGCTTCATTTTCGACAACAGGCGCGAGCGGTATTCGCTGACCGTCTTGACCGACAGCGACAGTTCCCTGGCGATCTCGCTGACCGTCTTGCCGGAGGCGATCATCGTGAGCGTCTGGTATTCGCGGTCCGACAGGGTGTCGTGGACCGGCTTCTCGTGGTCTTCGCCGAGCTGGGCCGCCAGCACCTGGGCCAGCTGGGCGCTCACGTAGCGCTGGCCGCCGGCCACCTGGCGGATCGCATTGACCAGCTCGCGCGGCGCGCTCTGCTTGGTCAGGTAGCCGGAGGCGCCCGCCTTCAGCGAGCGGATCGCGTACTGGTCCTCCCGGTGCATCGACAGCATCAGCACTGCCAGCTCCGGTTTGTCGTCCTTGATCTGCTTGAGCACTTCGATGCCGTTGCGGTCGGGCAGGGAGATGTCGAGCAGGAGCACGTTGCAGCGCGACTTGCGGAACAGCTTGACGGCGTCAAGGCCGGTCTCGGCTTCGCCGACGACGGAAATGTCGCGTTCCTCGGCGAGGATCTGTTTCAGGCCGGCACGCACGATGGCGTGGTCGTCGGCGATAAAAACGCGGATGCTGGCTTTTTCTGTCATGCTCGGGTTAGTTCGGATTGCAGCCTGATCTTGACGACCACCATCGTGCCGCCGCCGGGCGCGGGCGACAGGTTCAGGGTGCCGCCCAGCGCACGGGCCCGCTCGCTCATGCCGCGCAGCCCGAAGGAGTGCGGCTTGACGCGGTCGGCCGGGGTGATGCCGCGGCCATTATCGCAGATGGAGAGGGTCAGGTGCTGGCGCTGGCGGCGCAGGGTCACCGTGACCCGGGTGGCGTGGGCATGCTTGGCGATATTCGTCAGCGCTTCCTGGAAGATGCGGAACAGGGCGCTGGCGCGGTCCGGGTCGAGTTCGCCCTCGATTTCCTGGCCGTCGGCGGCGCCGTCGATACGCACGACGCAGGCGATGCCCATCTGCTTCTCGAACTCGCGCGCCTGCCATTCCAGCGCGGCAACGATGCCCAGGTCCAGCGTCGACGGCCGCAGGTCGAGCGAGATCCGGTGCACGGCCTCGATGGTGCGGTCGACCAGGCTGTCCAGGTAGTCGGCCTTTTCCTGCAGCACCTTTTCCTGCGGCAGGCGCGCTGCCAGCATGGCCAGCGCCATCTTGATCGCCGTGAGGTTGCCGCCGAGATCGTCGTGGATCTCGCGCGCGATGCGGGTGCGCTCCTGTTCCTTGACCTGCTCGATGTGCTCGGTCAGCTCGGCCAGGCGGGCGCGCGAGCGGCGCGTCTCTTCCTGTTCCAGCTTGCTGGCCGTGATGTTGGTCATGATGCCGTCCCACTGCATGCCACCGCCGTCGAGCGGGGACGGGGTGGCGCGCAGGTTGATCCACTTGACGTCGTTCCAGGTGTCGTTGATCCGGATCCTGCCTTCCCAGTTCCAGGCGCTGCCGTTCGCCTTCGAGGCCAGCATCGCGTCCTGGTAGCTCTTGCCGTCTTCGGGCAGGATCAGTTCCGGGAAGCGCGTCGGATCCTGCTGCAATTCGCTCACCGACAGCCCGAGCAGGGCGCCGCAGCCCTCGCTGAGGTAGGGAAAGGCGCTGCTGCCGTCCGGGTGCAGCACGAACTGGTAGACCAGTCCCGGTGTATGGTCGACCACTGCGTTGAAGCGCGCCTGGTACTGCTGCAGGGCAGTGCTGGCGGCGTGGGCGAGCGACTGGTCGTCGCCGATCGCCAGGAACAGCGAGCGGCCGTCGCGCAGGATGCGCAGGAAGCATAGCTTGATCGGATAGCGGCTGCCGTCGGCGCGCAGGAAACGGGTAGCCAGGCTGACCTGGGCGCCGACTTCCGGACCCAGCGAGGCCAGCAGTCCTTCGAGTTCGGCCCGGTCCAGCGCGGGGGCGAGGTCGAGCGGCGTCATCGCGTTCAGTCGGGCCAGGTCGTGGCCGAGGTTCTGGCGCGCCGCCTGGTTGACGTCGACCAGCAGCAAGGTGTCGGCATCGATCAGGTAGATCTCGGTGGCGGCGGCCTGCATGGCCGGGGCCAGTTTCGTCTCATTGTTCATCTTGTTGTTCCATCAGCGGCGCCGTGCGCGCCATTGGACGACGAAGCGCCGCAGCACCCGGGAGGCGCGGCTCGCGTGGCGGCTGCCGAAGCGGGCGCCGCGCCGGTTGCGCCAGCGGCGCAGCGTGCGCCGCATGGCCCGCAGCAGCCGTCCGGCCTGCACGAAGGCGTGGCTGGCGCGCAGCCGGCCGACCCAGTGGTCTTTCAGCGTCATGAACCAGCCGTGGCAGCGCGCGAACCAGCCGACCGCGAGCAGGGTCGGCAGGGTCAGCGCGTACAGCCGCGCCACCACCGCCGCGCCGCCCAGCTTGGCGACCACGATGGTGGCGATGCCGGACACCGCATGGCCGTGCGCGATCGCCACCACGGCCAGCAGCTTGACCGGCAACAGCAGCAGGCCGGGCAGCACGAACAGGCACAGCGCGCCCCAGGGCGGCAGCAGACGCACGCGCGCTTCGAGCGCCGCCAGCAGCGGCCAGCGCGCCAGGCCGGCGCCCAGCCATGCGCCGACGTCCCAGCACCATTCCTCGAGCAGCAGGAAGAGGGCGGCCAGGTGCACCAGCGGCGCGAACAGCCGGGTACGCGCATTCGTCATGGCTCGTGTCATGCCCGAATGATACGGGAAATGGCGGCGTCCGCCGTCACGGCCGTGCCGCGCGCACATCATATTCGTGCGCTTGCGGCTACAATAGGACGCATGAACAAGGCATTTGTAAAAGAGTCCGATAACGACGACGATGACGAAGCCCTGGCGCTGGCCCAACAGATTCCGGCCGGTTCCAAGAACTACATCACCCCGGCCGGGCACAAGGCCATCAAGGACGAGCTGCTGCAGCTGATCGACGTCGACCGGCCGGAAGTCGTGCGCGTGGTGCACTGGGCCGCCTCGAACGGCGACCGTTCCGAGAACGGCGACTACATCTACGGCAAGCGGCGCCTGCGCGAGATCGACCGCCGCATCCGCTTCCTCACCAAGCGCCTCGACTCGGCCTTCGTGGTCGATCCCTCGGTCCACCACGGCAACGACCAGGTCTTCTTCGGCGCCACCGTCAGCTATCTGAACAAGGCGGGCGAGGAGCACACCGTCACCATCGTCGGCATCGACGAGCTCGATCCGCTGAAGGGCCGGATCAGCTGGGTCTCGCCGGTGGCGCGCGCGCTCACCAAGGCGCGCGAGGGCGAGGTCGTGACCCTGCAGACGCCGCAGGGCACGGACGAGCTGGAAATCCTCAGCGTAGACTATCCCGAACCCATTACGGACTGATTCATGAAACACCCCTCCCGGTCGGCGCGCGAGCCGGATCCCCTTGCCGCGCTGCGCTCGGCCACCGCGAGCCGCCACCAGGCGCTCGACAGCGGGCTGCCGATCGGCGCCGACGATGCCTCCCTCGGCGATTACGCTTCCCATCTCGCCATGCTGCGCGCCTGGCTGGCACCGCTGCAGGCCTGGCTGACGGGCTTCGCGGACGGACCGCAATGCGGGCCGCAATTCGATCAGGCCCAGCGGCTGGCCCTGATCGAGCAGGACCTGGCCGAGCGCGGCATGCCGGCCGCGCCGCTGCCCGCGCCTGCGGCATCGGACTGGCCGGCCGCCGCCAGCCCCGCCTGGCGCTGGGGCGTGTGCTACGTGATCGAAGGCTCGCAGCTGGGCGGCGCCGTCCTGTACCAGCGCCTGCACCGGCGCCTGGCCCCGCATCCGCTGCGCTACCTGAAGGGGAACGAGGCCGGTCCCGGCCCGCGCTGGCGCAGCTTCATGCAGGTGCTGCGCGAGCAGGTGCGCAGTCCGGAAGAGATCCTGGAGGCCTGCGCCGGGGCTTGCGCGGCTTTCGACAGCATCCTCGCGCTGGATAGGTACCGCGATTCCTGATCCGCGAATTGTTTTAGAGGTTAATTTCTTATTCGTATTATTTCTTAATTCAAATAATTCAATTAAGAATTGTGTAAATACATAGTCCGGTTTTGAGTCCGGTTAAAAGCCTCATAAGCAAATAAATCATCATCATTTCCGTGGTCTAAAACAGGGGAAATGATGAGACAGTTTTACGAATACCATCCAGTCATCGGCTATCGCTACATTCCCGGCCTGCGGGTTCGTATCCCGCACGAAGGCGGCGGTTACCTGATGCAAGTCAACGGACTAGGCTTCCGCTCCGATAAAGAATTTGTGCAGGAACGTAGGCCGGGACATCGGCGCGTGCTTGTGTTCGGCGATTCCTTCACGGCCGGCGATGCCGTGCCGAACCGCCGGCGTTATACGGAATTGCTGGAGACATATTTATCCGCCAGCGAGGCCGGCCCGGTCGAATTATTCAATTTCGGCCTGTCTTCCACGGGTACCGACCAGCAATATCTGATCTGGCGTGAATTCGCCCAGGACATCGAACACGACCTCGTCGTGATTGCGGTATTCGTCGAAAACATCCGGCGCGTCAATGCCCGTTTCCGGCCTCACCACGACGAGCACGGCCGCGAGCGCATTTACGCCAAACCCTATTTCCAGCTCGAAGACGGCGAGCTGCGGCTTTGCCAGGTGCCGCCGCGCCGCGAACCCTTTGACGAAGCCGGGTTGAGCCCCGAGCAGGCCGCTGCGGTCGACCAGGGCGGACGCTTCATGGCGTTGCGCAGGATGGTCACGGCTCTCGGCGTGCGCGACGTGGTGCAGAAGCTTACCCAGTACCAGCCGCTGCCGCATTACGATTCGCCGTCGAGCCCGGCCTGGCTGCTGATGCGGGCCATCCTCGCGCAGTGGATCGGTGCACTCGGCAAGCCGGTGCTGCTGCTGCCGATTCCCCTCCCGCAGCACCTCGACCAGACCTGCGACGCCGCGCCTTACCAGGCCCGCTTCGCCGAACTGGCGGCCGACCTGGGCTGTGCGCTGCACGATCCTTTGCCCGGGCTGCTGCGCATTGCCCCGGCCGAGCGGCGCCGCCTGCGCTGGGAAAAGGACATCCATTTCACGCCGGCCGGACACGAAGCGCTGGCGCGCTCGCTCGAACCCGTGCTGGCCGGTATGCTGGCGCAAAGGCCGAGCCCTTTGCCGGCGGCTGAGCTGCGGGAGCTCGCATGAGCGCGACCATCCTGGGCATTGCCGGCTACTACCACGACGCGGCGGCGGCGCTGGTGCGCGACGGCGTGATCGTCGCGGCCGCGCAGGAAGAGCGCTTCACGCGCAGGAAGCACGACCCTTCGTTTCCCGTCAACGCCATCAACTACTGTCTCGAGGAAGGCTTCGTCGATGCCGTCGATCTCGACGCGATCGTGTTCTACGACAATCCGCTGCTGACCTTCGACCGTGTGGTGCAGAACGCCTGCGCGGGCGGGCCGGACGGACGCAGGCTGTTCGCCCAGGCCGCCGGCAATCTGCTGGGCGACAAGATCTGGGTCAACGAGCACGTGCAGCGCGCGCTCGGCACGCTCGGACGGGAAGGGCGGGTGCTGTTCACCGAACATCACATGGCGCATGCCGCCAGCGCCTTCTACCCTTCGCCCTTCGACAGCGCCGCGGTGCTGACCATCGACGGCGTCGGCGAATGGGCCACCACCAGCCTCGGCCTGGGACATGGGCGCAGGCTCGAGCTGTTCGCCGAAATCGACTACCCGCACTCGCTGGGCCTGCTGTACAGCGCCTTCACCAGCTTCTGCGGCTTCAAGGTCAATTCCGGCGAATACAAGCTGATGGGACTGGCGCCCTACGGCCGTCCGAAATACGCCGACCGCATCCGCGACCACCTGATCGACATCCGCCCGGACGGCTCCTACCGGCTCGACATGGCCTGGTTCGGCTATATCGACGGCATGGCGATGGCCGGGCCGCGCTTCGCGGAGCTGTTCGACGGTCCGGCGCGCGCGCCCGAGTCGCAGATCACGCGGCGCGAGATGGACCTGGCGGCCAGCATCCAGCAAGTGACCGAGGACATCGTCCTCAGGACCGCGCGCCACCTGCGCCGCCTCACCGGCGAAAAGAACCTGGTCCTGGCCGGCGGCGTGGCGCTCAACTGCGTCGCCAACGGCAAGCTGGCGAAGGCCGGGCTGTTCGACGGCATCTGGATCCAGCCGGCGGCGGGCGATGCCGGCGGCGCCCTCGGCGCGGCGCTGATGGCGCACCACGGCTACTTCGAGGCGCCGCGCGCGCGTCCGGCCGGGGCCGGCGACGCCCAGCGCGGCAGCTACCTGGGGCCGCGCTATTCGAGTGCGGAGATCCTCGCCTTCCTCGACCGCAAGGGCTACCGCTATCACCGCATCGCGGACCGCGACGAAAGGCTGGGGCTGGTGGCCCAGGCGCTGGCCGCAGGCAAGATCGTCGGCTGGCTGTCGGGGCGGATGGAATTCGGCCCGCGCTCGCTGGGCGCTCGCTCGATCCTGGGCGATCCGCGCAACCCGCGTACCCAGGCCACGATGAACCTGAAGATCAAGTACCGCGAGTCGTTCCGCCCGTTCGCGCCGGCCGTCCTGCGGGAAAAGTGCGCCGACTATTTCGACTACGACGGCGACAGCCCCTACATGCTGACGGTGGCGGCGGTGCGCGAGGACCGGCGCCGGCCGATGGATACCAGCGCCTTCGAGGGCGGCGACGACGACATGATGGCGCTGATCAACCAGCCGCGCAGCGACGTGCCGGCCATCACCCACGTCGACTATTCGGCGCGGATCCAGACCGTCGACCGCGACAGCCATCCGGAATTCCGCGCCCTGATCGAAGCCTTCGAGCGCCTGACCGGCTGCCCGCTGCTGGTGAACACCTCGTTCAATGTGCGCGGCGAGCCGATCGTGTGCAGTCCACAGGATGCCTACCGCTGCTTCATGCGTACCGAGATGGACCTGCTGGTGCTGGAAGACGTGCTGCTGTGGCGTTCGGAACAGGCGCCTCTGCCCGACGACGAAGACTGGAGAAAGACCTATGAGCTCGATTGACGATGCGGTACTGGGTGCGGCCACGGCGGCCCTGTTCGACGCCCTGACCGCGGGCGCCGCGCCGCCGGCCAGGGGGCAGGCGCCATTCCCGATGGGACCGGACCCGCAGCTGCCCAGCTATTACATCCAGCGCGGTCGGCCGGCGATGGCGCGTGAGGATTTCCTGTCCGCGTCCTGTCTCGATGCCGGCGAGTTCGGGCAGCGCCTGGCGGCCTGCTGGCTGGCGGCGGGGCGGCCGGCACTGGCGGCGCAGGCGCCGCTGGCGGCCGAGACGGCGGCGGCGCTGCACGCCCTCTACGTGCAGGCGCGGCCCGAGGCCGAGCTGTCGCCCTATATCTACCAGATGTTCTAGCCGGGCATGGTGGCCGAGCATGAAGAACGCCGATGCGGAAGTCGCTGCGGTGGCGGCCGGTCTCGCGTGCCCGCCGGGCTTCGTCGTGGTGCCGGAGACCGTCCTCCCATGCGGCATCACGGTGCCGGCCTTCGCCGTCGCGCGCTGGCTGGCGGCGTGCGGGCCCGACGGCCAGGTCCTGCTGCGCGAGGATGCGCCGCCGTGGGTGAACGTCAGCTATCACGCGGCGCAGCGCGCCTGTGCGGAGGCTGGGCTTGGCCTGCTGACCGAACTGCAGGCCCTGGCCATCGCGCATGACCTGGCGCGCCAGGACGCGAACTGGAGCGGCGGCGAGGCCGGGGCAGGCGAGTTGTACCGGGGCCTGCACCTGGCCGGCTTCGGCTGCGCCCAGCCGCCTTGCGTGTGCTCTCCCGATGCGCGCGAGCGGCGCTGGCACGTCCTGTCGACCGGCGAGCGCATCCACGATGCCGCGGGCAATGCCTTCAGTTGGGTGTTCGACGACGTGCAGGGCAACCCGGATGGCATCGTGGCGCGCGGCTTCGCCGAGACCTCGCCTACCGTGTCGGGGGCGCCCGGCAGGCGCTGGGAGCGGGGACTGGGCTGGTGGCCGAAGGCCGGACGCTGCTGGTGGGGGCGGGCGCTGGCGCGGGGCGGCGCCTGGTCGTCGCAGGAAGGAGCGGGGCTCTTCACGGTAATCGACGAGAAACCGGGAGCGCAGCGGCCCTACGTGGGGTTCCGCTGTACTTTCCCCGTGTAGTATTTTCCTGATAAGCCGCACTATACTCGGGGCATGCACCTGTACCGCGAATATCCGCCCCATCCGCTTCTCGCAGGCCACGTCGCCTGCCTGTGGACCAGCCACGCGGCGCCGAGCGGCGCGCCGGTGCGCCACCGCGTGCTGCCGGACAACTGCATCGACATCCTGTGGCAGGACGGCACGCCGCTCGGCTTCGTCGCCGGGATGATGTCGCGCCCGCACCGGGTCGAGGTGACGCAGCCGGTGCTGACGGTGGCGGTGCGCTTCCTGCCGGGCGCCGCGCGCGCCGTTTTCGACCTGCCGCTGCACGCCCTGCAGGACGGGCATCCGGCCTTGTCCGAGCTGTGGCCGCGCCATGAGGCGGAGGCGCTGGCGGCAGCCTTGTGGGATCGCGCATCGAGCGCTGAGCAGCGCCTGGCGGTCATCGAGCGTGCGCTGCTGGCGCGCCTGGGCCGCGCCCCGGATGGCGGCCCGGATCGCGCCGGCCGCCTGGTACGCGCGGCCGTCGGGCAGATCGAGCGTGCCGGCGGCGCCCTGCGCATCGAGGAGCTGGCGGGCACGCTGGGCGTCTCGCGCCAGCACCTGGCCCAGCAGTTCCGCGAGCGGGTCGGCCTGAACGCCAAGACCTTCGCCATGGTGTGCCGCTTCCGGCGCGCCAGCGCCGCCCTGCGTGCCGAAGCGGGCAGCGGCGCGGGCGCCATCGACTGGGCCGGGCTGGCGGGGGAGTGCGGCTACTATGACCAGTCGCACCTGATCCACGAGTTCCAGCAGTTTGCCGGGGAGACGCCGCAGGACTTCGCGCGGCCGCGGACGGGCCGGGCCGGCTAGAATGCCGGCATGCCCAAGAAAACCCCCACTTTTCCCGGCCCGCGCACGGCGCGCGGCCAGGTCCTCGCGATCCTGCTGTCGAATACCGACCAGGCCGGCGCCGAGCCCCTGCGCGGACGCGTGACGCTCGCCGCCATCGTCCGTTCCCTGAAACGCAAATACCATTGGCCGATCGAGACCACCAGCTTTCCGTCGAATGCGGCGGACGGCCGCGCCACCTGGGCCACCGTGTACAGCCTGCCGGCCGAGGTCATCGACAAGGCGCTGGATGCGCGTGGACGGGATTGGTTGCGCAGCAGCCTCGGAATGTGAAAATCTCACCAAAAACCACAATCTTTACCTGGATTAACAAATTTTTCCCGGAGGAAATCGTATAGTAGGGACTCGTGTCTGGTTTCCCTTTGGCACTCTTTTGTTGAGGTCATAAAATGTTCAACAAGCTCACGATACGCACCCGCCTCATCGCGACGATGGCCTTCCTTGGACTGATCATCCTGGCATTCGGCCTGCTGGGCGTTTTCGGCATGCGCTCCCTCGAGTCCTCGCTGGAAGACGTGTATTCGAACCAGCTGGTGTCGAGCATCTCGGTCAACGATTCGAAGAATTTCCTGTCCCGCGCCCGTTTCGCCATCGACCGCGCCGCCCTGCATCCCGAGGATCCGGAAGTCGGCAAGACGCTGGAGCGCGTCGCGGCTTTCCTGGCCGATTCCGACAAGTCCTGGGCCGCCTACATGGCCCTGCCTCAGGACGCGGAGGAAAGCGTACTGGCGCGCGACGTCGTCGCCAGGCGCGACGTCTATGTCAGGGAAGGCTTGCTGGCGCTGGCGGACGCGGTGAAAAAACAGGATGCCGCGGCGATCGATGCCCTGAACAACCGGCTCCTGAACCTCTACACCGATTTCAATGACGCTGCAGGCAAGCTGGACCAGTACCAGATCAGGGAAGCGAAGAGCCATTACGAAAGCGGCGTGCACCTGGCCGACAAGGTGATGTACACGTCGATTGCCGGCATCGTGATCGGCGCCCTGCTGATCGTGGTCTCGTCGGTGTCGCTGGTGCGCGCGATCATGGGCCCGCTGGACCAGGCGCTGCGGCACTTCCATGCGATGGCCGAAGGCGACCTGGCCACCAGCGTGGTCATCGAGCGCGAGGACGAGATGGGCAAGCTGCTGGCGGGCCTGGCGAAGATGCAGGGCCAGCTGGCCCGCACCGTGCGCAGCGTGCGCGACAGCAGCAGTTTCATCGCCGGCGCCAGCAGCGAGATCGCTTCCGGCAACCTGCACCTGTCGGGCCGCACCGAGGAGCAGGCCAGCAGCCTGGAGGAAACAGCGTCCTCGCTGGAAGAACTGACGTCGACGGTGCGCCATAATGCCGACAACGCACGCCAGGCGAACCAGCTGGTGGTGTCGGCATCCGAAGTGGCGCTGCGCGGCGGCCAGCTGGTGGCCCAGGTGGTGGACACCATGGGCACCATCAGCGATTCGTCCAGGCGCATCGTCGACATCATCGGCGTGATCGACGGTATCGCCTTCCAGACGAATATCCTGGCGCTGAACGCGGCCGTCGAGGCGGCGCGCGCCGGCGAGCAGGGCCGCGGCTTCGCGGTCGTCGCCGGCGAAGTGCGCAACCTGGCCCAGCGCTCGGCGGCCGCCGCCAGGGAGATCAAGGAACTGATCACGGCTTCGGTGGCGAATGTCGATACCGGCACCGAACTGGTCGACAAGGCCGGCGCCACCATGAGCGAGGTGGTGGCGAGCGTGGCGCGCGTGACCAGCATCATGTCGGAGATCGTGACCGCCAGCCAGGAGCAGAGCGAGGGCATCGAGCAGATCAACCGCGCCGTGCTGCAGATGGACCAGGTGACGCAGCAGAATGCCGCCCTGGTCGAGGAAGCGGCCGCGGCCTCGTCCTCGCTGCAGGAACAGGCCAGGTCCCTGACGGATGCGGTCGCGGTGTTCCAGCTCGAGCACCATCAGGCACCGCAGCGCGGCGCCATGCTGTTGACCGCCTAGCGGGTGCCTGGGCCTGCGGGCGTTAGCTGGACTTTGAAGAAACTGCTGTAGGATTGTGAGACCGGCGCGACCGGTCTCTACTCAACGTGCCGTCAACCACATTGGAACACACGTGTCCTTCCGCACCCACCCGGAGCTGATCGAGCTTGCCAGCCGCGCCCCAAGCAGGAGCCAGTCGCGCTTCGTCCTCCTGACCCTGCTCGCGGGTGTCGCCGCCTACGTCGCCGTCCTTGGCGTTGCCGAAGCGCCGGTCAGCCCGGCCCTGGGCATCGTCGAGATCCAGAGCGCCGGGCTGGCCATCACCGGCCTGCTCACCGGCCTGATGCTGATCGGCCAGATGCAGCTGCGCCGCTCAGCGGCCCTGGCCATCCTCGCGTTCGGCTACCTGTTCTCCTCGGTTGCGGCCTGCGCCTACACGCTGCTGTTCCCCGAATTCATCAGTCTGTTCCAGTCGATCAGCAGCCGGCAGGCCAACGACTGGCTCTACCTCGCATGGCATGGGATCTTCTCGGCCTGCGTGCTCGGCTACGCCTTCGCGAGCGGCGAACCGTCACGCCGCCAGCGCAGGCGCCAGGCAGTGCTGTCGTTATGCACCCTGCTCATCGTCGTCATCGGATTCGCCATCGGGCCGGACCCGCTCGTCGCTTCGCTCGCCGCGAACCGCCGTGCCGGCGGGACCTATTTTGCCGGCATCGGAATCGTGCTGGCGGTGTCGATACTGGCCCTGGCCGCCGTGCTGCAAAAGCGGCCGCGCACCCTGCTCGACCTGTGGCTGAGCGTGGTCATGCTGACCTGGGTGTACGACATCGCGCTGGCGGCCTCCTTCGACAACCAGTCCTTCGATCTCGGCCTCTATGTCGGCAGGCTGGGCAGCCTGCTGGGGTCCCTGTTCCTGCTCGGCGTTCTCGGCGCCGAAAACCTCAGCATCCACGTGCGCCTGCGAGCGGCCTTCGACGACATGATCGAATCGCGGGTGCGCGAAAAGTCCAACGAATTGCTGGCGGCCGTCCTGCACCAGCTGCCCGAAGGGGTGTTCGTCTTCGACGGCGACGAGCGCCAGGCCGTCGTCAACGCACGCGGCAAGGCGCTGATCGACGGCGGCCGGTCCGGGATCATGGACATGGTCGTCGCGCAGGCCGACCGCGCGGCCGGGCAAGGCCCCTTCGAAGACGAGATCGTGGAACGCGTGGCCGCGGGAGACCGCCGGGTCTTCTCGGTCAGCGGCGCGCCGATCTACACCAGCGAAGGAAGCCTGGCCGCCAGGGTGGTCGTCGTGAACGACGTGACCGAGCGGATCGAGGCCGAACGGGCCCAGTGGGAATATCTCGAGCGCCTGCACGCCCTGTTGGAAAACACGCCGCTGGCCGCCATCGAGTGGGGCGGCGACCGCATCGTGCGGCGCTGGAGCAAGCGCGCCGAGGAACTGTTCGGCTGGCCCGCCTCCGAGGTGATCGGCAAACCGATCGATGCCCTCCAGCTCATCCATCCCGACGATCTCCACATCGTCGACGGGATCATGGCTGCGCTCGTCACCGACGAGGCCGCCTACATCAAGAGCGAAAACCGGAATATCCGGCGCGACGGCACGGTCGTGCAATGCGAATGGCACAATTCGGCGCTGCGCGACGAGCAGGGCAGGATCGACGCGGTCTTCTCGCTCGCGCTCGACATCACGGAACGCAAGCAGGCGATGGCCCAGTTGACCGAGGCGGATGCGCGCAAGGACGTCTTCATCGCCACCCTCGCCCATGAGTTGCGCAACCCGCTGGCGCCGATCGCCAACGCGGCCTCGCTGCTCGTGAGCCAGCATGCGGACCGGGAGCGCGTCGAATGGCTCGCGGCGATGATCAGCCGCCAGAGCGCCCGCATGGGCCGCCTGCTCGACGATCTGCTCGATGTGTCGCGTATCGGCCGCGGCAAGATTCAATTGCGGAAGGAGACCATCGACCTGACCGGCCTGGTGCACGAAGCGCTCCAGGTCAGCATGCCGCTCATCGAGGCCGGGCGCCATCGCGTCGACATCGCTTTGCCGGACGAACCCGTGTGGGTGCTTGCCGATCCGGTCCGGATCGCCCAGCTCATGTCGAACCTGTTGAACAACGCGGCAAAGTACACGCCCGCGGGCGGCCGGATCGAGGTGCGGCTCGAGAAAGCGGATGCGCACTGCATGTTCACCGTCAGCGACAATGGCATCGGCATCGAGCCGGACATGCTTTCCCAGGTGTTCGAGGCCTTCGTCCAGGTGGGCAGCGCGCGTCACCTGGCCCAGGGAGGATTGGGCATCGGCCTGTCGCTCGCCCGCGGCCTGGCCGAACTGCATGGCGGCACGCTCACCGCGGCCAGCGAGGGCAAGGATCGCGGCTCCACCTTCACCCTGTGCCTGCCGCTGGCCAGCCGCCATCGGGATGCGCAGCCGCCGGCCGCCGGCTGCGAACCGGCGGCGAAGCTCGAGGCCAGCGTCCTCGTGGCCGACGATAACGTGGACGCCGCCGAGTCCCTGGCCATGCTGCTGCGTGCCCGCGGCGCGGAGGTGACGGTGGCCTACGATGGCGAGCAGGCATTGAGGATGTTCGGCGAGCGCCCGGCGGACATCCTGATTCTCGACCTCGGCATGCCCCACGTCGACGGACTCGAGCTCGCGCGCCAGCTTGCGCGCGTCCATCCCAGGCCCTACCTGATCGCCCTGACGGGCCGCGGCCGCAAGGAAGACCGCACGGAATCGCTGCTGGCCGGCTTCGACGAACACCTGATCAAGCCGGTCGACCTGGAACGCCTGGCGGCGATCTTGCAGCGCGCCGCCTTGAAGACAAACCGGGAGCGAGCTTGAGGCCGGCTTCGAATTTCCTGAACTTCAACATCCGAATTTCCTGATGTTCTTATCGCTTCTGCCGCTATACACTTTGTTGGCAGTTCATAAATAGTTCGTCAGAACAATTCAGAAAGGGACATCGAAATGCGAAGCTTTCCGTTGAAGGCCTTGGGGTTTGTGATCGTGCTGATCCTGCTGGTGGCGCTGGCGCCCTTCGGCACCGTGCCGGCGGGTCACCGCGGCGTGATGACGACCTTCGGCAGCCCGAGCAGCGAGGTGCTGAGCGAGGGCATCCACTTCCGCGTGCCGCTGGCGCAGAAGCTCAACCTGGTCAACGTCTCGATCCAGAAGGGCGAGGGCGACGGCGATGCCGCTTCGCGCGACCTGCAGACCGTGCACACCCGCGTGGCCCTGAACTACCACGTCAAGCCGGAAGCCGCCGTGACGGTGTTCCGCGACCTCGGCAACGAGCCGGGCACGCGCATCATCATCCCATCGGTGCAGGAAGCCGTGAAGGCCGTCACCGCGCGCTTCACGGCCGAGGAGCTGATCGCCAAGCGCACCGACGTGCGCGACCAGATCGTGACCCAGCTGCGCGAGCGCCTGGCGCGCCACGGCATCGTCGTGGACGAGTTCTCGATCGTGAACTTCAACTTCTCGCGCTCCTTCAACGAGGCGATCGAAGCCAAGACCACGGCCGAGCAGCTCAAGCTGAAGGCGGAACGCGACCTGCAGCGCATCGAGGTCGAAGCCAAGCAGCGCGTGGCCCAGGCCAGGGCCGAGGCCGAATCGCTGGCCGTGCAGCGCCAGCAGGTGACGCCGGAACTGATCCGCCTGCGCGAGATGGAGAACCAGCGCCAGGCCATCGAGAAGTGGGACGGCAAGCTGCCCAACGTGGCCGGCGGCGCCATCCCCTTCATCAATGTGAGCCCGGCCAAGTAAAGCTTCCATTTTTCCAATACACGGCGGGCGGCGTCGGGCATGATGCCGCTTTGCCATTCAAGGAGACGAATATGATCAAGGGATTACGTACCGTGAAGTACCCGGTGTCCGACCTCGGCAAGGCCAAGGCCTGGTTCACGGAGGTGTTCGGCAGCGCACCTTATTTCGACCAGCCTTTCTACGTCGGCTTCGCCATCGGCGGCTTCGAACTCGGCCTGGTGCCGGACGGGACGCCGGGCACGGCGGGCTCGGTGGTGTACTGGGGCGTGGACGACATCGAGGCCGAGTTCGCGCGCATCCTCGGGCTGGGTGCGACCGTGCACGAAGCCATCCAGGAGGTCGGGGAGGGGATCAAGGTGGGCGAGCTGGAAGACCCGTTCGGGAATGTGCTGGGATTGATCTACAACCCCGTGTTCGATCTGGCGGCCGTGCGTTGAGCGCGCGGGCTCTCCGAGCCCACGCGCAAATCAGGTCCGCTCGCGCTCGACCCGGTTCACGCCGGCCACGCGCCGCAGGTTGCGGATCAGGTGGGCCAGGTGCACGCGGTCCTTCACCTGGATGGTGAAGCGCAGCTGGGTCATCATGTGTTCGTCGTCCTCGTCCATGCCCACATAGGTGATGTTGGCGTCGGACTCGCCGATCTCGGCGGCGACCCGGGCGAGGATGCCCTTCTCGTTGTTGATCAGCAGGCGGATGCGGCAGTCGAAGCGGCGGTTCAGCTCCGTGCCCCACTGGACCGCGATCCAGCGGTCCGGCTCCTTGTTGCGCAGGCGCTTGGCCTGCGAGCAATCGCCGGTGTGGACCACCAGGCCCTGGTCGCGGCGCAGCTGGCCGATAATCTGGTCGCCCGGGATCGGCAGGCAGCAGGGCGCCAGCTGCACCGACACGCCTTCGCTGCCGTAGATCGTGACCGGATCCAGTTCCGGCGAACTGCTCGGCTGGGTGGGCACCGTGTCGACCGGATTGTCCATCAGGCCGAAGATGTGGCGCGCCACCAGCGCCGGCATGCGCTTGCCGATGCCGATGTCGGCGTACAGCTCCTCCATCGACTTGGCCGAGGATTCGGACAGCAGCTTCTCGATCGTGGTTTGCTGGATTTCGCCGCGGATGCCCAGCTGGCCCAGTGCCTGCGACAGCAGTTCCTGGCCCAGTTCCACCGATTCGTTCAGGTTGATGGTGCGCAGGTAGTGGCGGATCGCCGAGCGCGCCTTGCCGGTGCGCACAAAAGAGAGCCAGGTCGGGCTCGGGCGCGAGTTCGGGTCGGTCTCGATCTCGACGATGTCGCCATTGTGCAGCTCGGTGCGCAGCTGGGCCGGCTCGTGGTTGATCTTGACGGACACGGTGTGGTCGCCGATGCCGGTGTGGATCGAGTAGGCGAAGTCGAGCGGGGTCGCGCCGCGGGGCAGGGCGATGATCTTCGACTTCGGCGTGAACACGTAGACCGAATCCGGGAACAGGTCGACCTTGACGTGCTCGAGGAACTCGGCCGAGTCGCCGGTCTGCTGCTGGATGTCGAGCAGCGACTGCAGCCAGACGTGGGTACGCTGCTGCAGGTCCGACATGTTCTGGTCGCCGGTCTTGTACAGCCAGTGCGCCGCCACGCCGCTTTCCGCGGTGCGGTGCATTTCCTGGGTGCGGATCTGGAATTCGACCGGGGTGCCGTAGGGGCCGATCAGGGTGGTATGCAGCGACTGGTAGCCGTTGATCTTGCGGATCGCGATGTAGTCCTTGAACTTGCCGGGCATCGGCTTGTACAGGGCATGCAGGGTGCCGAGCGCCACATAACAGTTCGGCACGGTGTCGACGACCACGCGGAAGCCGTACACGTCCAGCACCTGCGAGAACGACAGGTGCTTGTTGCGCATCTTTTTATAGATGCCGAACAGGGTCTTCTCGCGGCCGTAGACTTCGGCATGGATGCCGGCGGCGGCGAGCTGGTTCTTGACGGCGTCGAGGATCTTCTTGACCACTTCGCGGCGGTTGCCGCGCGCGGCCTTGATCGCCTTGGCCAGGGTGCGGTAGCGCAGCGGGTACAGGTGCGAGAACGACAGGTCCTGCAGCTCGCGGTAGATGTCGTTCAGGCCGAGCCGGTGCGCGATCGGCACGTAGACTTCCATGGTCTCGCCGGCGATGCGGCGCTTCTTCGCGGGCGCCATCACGCCCAGCGTGCGCATATTGTGCAGGCGGTCGGCCAGCTTGATCAGGATGACGCGCACGTCGGATGCCATGGCCAGCAGCATCTTGCGGAAGTTTTCGGCCTGGGCCTCGACCACGCTCTGGAATTCGATCTTCTCCAGCTTGGACAGGCCGTCGACCAGGTTCGCCACCTGCGGGCCGAAGCGCTCGAGCAGCTCTTCCTTCTTGACGTCCTGGTCCTCGATCACGTCGTGCAGCAGCGCGGCCATGATGGCCTGGGCGTCGAGCTTCCAGTCGGCGCAGATCTCGGCGACGGCGATCGGATGGGAGATATAGGGTTCGCCCGACTTGCGCACCTGGCCGAGGTGCATCTCGTCGGAGAAGCGGTAGGCTTCCTTGACCTTCTTGAGTTCGGCGGGCGTGAGGTATTCGGCCAGCTTGCTGGCCAGGTGGCTGATCGACGCGACGCCAGGAGCAGGCGCCGGTTCGGCTTCCTGTGGCTTTGCAGGCCGGCTGGGCCGGCCTTTGGTGGTGCCTGAGTGGATGGAATCCGGTGGAGACAAAGTCATACTCGAAGAAAATCGGCCGCTGTGGAGAACAGCATATCAGAATAAGTCGGGGTCAGAGCCCGGTTCATGCGGTTGGGCTCTGACCCCGACTTATTCTCGATTCACTGATTCCGGCTCCAAAATCAGTTGGGGCCAGATCCCAGGCGTAAAAACCGGGATCCGACCCCAAGAAATCTGCCAAGAAATCTGACCCCAAAAATTACATCGGGACCTTTTTCAGCATTTCCAGGCCGACCTTGCCGGCGGCGATTTCACGCAGGGCGACGACGGTCGGCTTGTCCTTGGCTTCGACCTTCGGGGTGTGGCCCTGCAGCAGCTGGCGTGCGCGGTAGGTGGCGGCCAGGGTCAGCTGGAAACGGTTCGGGACGTTTTTCAGGCAATCTTCGATGGTGATGCGGGCCATGGTCTACTCCAAAATGATGATCGGTCGAGGTCGATCGGCGTCAGCCAATGACCCCGGAGGGTTTAATTTTGCGGTTGATGCGCGTGGATTCCCAACTGCGCGAACAGCGAAGCATTGCGGGCCGCCTGCTGGGCGAATCGTGCTCGTGTCGCTTTGACAATCGCCTGCAGCTCGGACAGGGCGACGTTGAACTCTTCGTTGATGATAACATACTCGAACTCGGGAGCGTGAGCGATCTCGCCACCCGCAGCCAGCAAACGTCGCGTAATGATGTGCGGTTCGTCGGTGCCCCGCTTGTGCAGCCGCTCCTCCAGCGCCGCGATCGACGGCGGCAGGATGAAGATGCCGGCCGCATCCGGGAACAGCTTCTTCACCTGGCGCGCGCCCTGCCAGTCGATTTCCAGCAGGATGTCGGTGCCGTTCTTCATCTCCTGTTCCACCATCAGGCGGCTGGTGCCGTAGTAATTGCCGTGTACCTCGGCCCACTCCAGGAACTCGCCGCGCTCGGAGCGGGCGACGAAATCCTCGGCGGTGGTGAACTGGTAATGGACGCCGTCCTGCTCGCCCGGGCGCGGCGGACGCGTGGTGGTCGAGATCGACAGCTTGATGCCCGGCTCCTGCGCCAGCAGCGCATTGACCAGGGTCGACTTGCCGGCGCCCGACGGGGCCGCGACAATGAAGAGGCTGCCGGAGAAGGCGTTGGTGTGCATGGTTGTTCCTTTGTTACGTGTATTCGATATTCATAATGTCCGTGGGCACGGAGTGCCCACCCTACGAATCGATGTAGGGTGGGCACCCCGTGCCCACGTGCGCCAGGCAAATCAGCCCGGCGTATAGTCAGTCGGGGTCAGAGCCCACCCGCCAAGTTGGGGCTCTGACCCGTTTAATCAGTCGGGGTCAGAGCCCAACCGTGAAATTCGGGCTCTGACCCGCGATTATTCGAGATTCTGCACCTGCTCCCGCATCTGCTCGATAAGGAGCTTGAGCTCCATCGACGCATCCGCCAGCTCCTTGACCGAAGCCTTGGCGCCCAGCGTGTTCGCTTCGCGGTTCAGCTCCTGCATCATGAAGTCCAGGCGCTTGCCGACCTGGCCGCCTTTCTTCAGGATGTGGCGGGTCTCGTTCAGGTGCGCGGTCAGGCGCGACAGCTCCTCGGAGACGTCGATGCGGATGCCATACAAAGTGACTTCCTGGCGAATTCGTTCGAAAACTTCCTGTCGCGTCAGCACCTGCGGATTGCCGTGGCCGGCCAGGCCCAGCGCGTCCTGCATGCGTTCGACCGCTTTCTGCTGGAACTGCGAGATCACCTGCGGGATCAGCGGCATGATGCGCTTGACGATGGCTTCCATCGATTCGATGCGCGACAGCAGCATCGCTTCCAGGGCCGCGCCTTCGCGCTGGCGGCTGTCGACGAAGTTGGCCACCACTTTCTTGGTGAGCTCGGCGACGTCGGCCTGCAGCGACTCCTGGCCCACCTGGGCTTCCTCGATCACGCCCGGCCAGCGCAGCAGCTCGGCCACCGTCATCGGGGGAGCGGACACGAAATGGCGCGTGACCTCGCCCTGCAGCCGCGCGAGGTCGGCCAGCAGCTCGTGGTTCAGCACCTGGGAGCCGCTCGCCGCCTTGCGGCCGAACGAGAGGCGGACTTCTACCTTGCCGCGCGTGATCGCAGCCATGATCGCCGAGCGCAGGTCCGGTTCGAGCGCACGAAGCTCGTCGTTGATGCGGAACTGGAGGTCGAGGAAGCGCGAATTGACGCTCTTGATCTCGATCGTGAGGGTACCCGCAGCGCCTTCGCTGGTGGCGACCGCATAACCTGTCATGCTAGAAATGCTCAATGGAGTCCCCGGATAATCACAGGCCCTGAAGTGGCCGTTTATTCTTTACAAAGCGGTGATTTATCCACACAATCGCCGTGTTACGCAAGGAATACTTTCCCAAATGGCTGCACAAAATAACGCTCCCCTGCCCGACGGGCTGGAAATTGGCGGATATCGCATTGTAAAGAAAATTGCGTCCGGCGGGTTCAGTATTGTTTATCTTGCATATGACGGCGACGGCAATGCGGTCGCGATCAAGGAATACCTGCCCAGCGCCCTGGCGCTGCGCCAGCCCGGCGAGCTGGCCCCGAGCATTTCGAAGGCCAACTTGCCGGTCTTCCGCATCGGCCTGAAGTGCTTCTTCGAAGAGGGCAGGGCGCTGGCGAAGATCGTCCATCCGAACGTGGTGCGGGTGCTGAACTTCTTCCGCGCCAACGACACGGTTTACATGGTGATGGCCTACGAGTCCGGCCACTCCCTGCAGGAGCAGATCTCGCGCCTGCTGGCGCGGGGGCAGCGCGCCGGCGAGGGCTTCATCCGCCAGTCCTTCAAGGGCGTCTGCGGCGGCCTGCGCGAGGTCCATGCCAACAAGCTGCTGCACCTCGACCTGAAGCCCGCCAACATCTACCTGCGTACCGATGGCACCCCGCTGCTGCTGGACTTCGGCGCCGCGCGCCAGACCATCAACACCGACGTGCCGACCCTGGCGCCGATGTACACGCCGGGCTTCGCCGCCCCCGAGCTGTACGCGAAGGGCGCCACGCTCGGCCCCTGGACCGACATCTACAGCATCGGCGCCGCGATCTATGCCTGCATGGCCGGGGCGCCGCCGCAGCCGGCCGACCAGCGCAGGGGCGCGGACGAGATGGCGGCCCGCATCGACAAGATCGGCGTGGCCTATTCGGCCGAACTGGTGGCGATGGTGAGGGCCTGCCTGGCGATGGATCCGCTGGCGCGCCCGCAGAGCGTGTTCGCGGTGCAGAAGGTGCTGCAAACCGGCCCTTCGGCGCATGCGCCGGCGCCGACCCCGGCACAGGAAGCGCCGATGTCCGGCTGGCGCGGCTTCGTCAACCGCTTCCGCGGCCAGACCTGAAAGGAACCCGATGCAGTTTTCCGTCTACCAGCAGAGCCATATCGGCGGCCGCAAAGTCAACCAGGACCGCATGGGCTACAGCTACACCCGCGAGGCCCTGCTGCTGGTACTGGCCGACGGCATGGGCGGCCACCAGCGCGGCGAGGTCGCGGCGACCATCGCCCTGCAGACCATGTCGACCCTGTTCCGCAACGTGGCCACGCCCTGGGTGAAGAAGCCGGAGCGCTTCCTCGAAGAGGCCTTCATGCAGGCCCATGAAGCGATCCAGCGCTATGCCCGCGAACACGCGATGCCGGACAATCCGCGCACCACCATCGTCGCCTGCCTGGTCCAGCACAACTGCGCCGTCTGGGCCCACTGCGGCGACTCGCGCCTGTACTGGCTGCGGCGCGGCCAGATCCTGGCGCGCACGCGCGACCATTCGCACATCGAGCACCTGATCGCCAAGGGCCTGGCCGACCCCGGCGAGCGCAACACCCATCCGGACCGCAACAAGCTGTACAGCTGCCTGGGGGCGTCGGCGCCGCCCAGGGTCGAGCTGTCGCGCCAGGCCAGCCTGGAGCCGGGCGACGTCCTGCTGCTCTGTTCGGACGGCCTGTGGGGCGTCCTGCCCGACACCGAGATTGTGCACCAGCTCTCGACCCACACGATCGTGCAGGCGGTGCCGGACATGATCGGCATGGCCACCGCGATCGCCGGCCAGCGCGCCGACAACACCACCGCCCTCGCCATCCAGTGGCAGGGCGCGCATGATGCGCCGTCCGCCGGCGACGACAGCATGGTCTCGACCCTGATGCTGCCGGAAGGCGAGGTCACGACCCGCCTGGCCGAGCATCCCGCCGCCGCCGGCATGGCCGACGACTTCGACGACGATGACATCGAAAAAGCCATCGCCGAGATCCGCGACGCGATCGAGAAATCATCCCAGCTACTCAAATGACAAGGACCCCAATGAGCTTCACTTCCCGCCCCAGCAACCGTACCGTCGACCAGCTGCGCGACGTCAGGCTGACCCGCCAGTACACCAAGCATGCCGAGGGTTCGGTGCTGATCGAATGCGGCGACACCAAGGTGATCTGCACCGCCAGCATCGAAGACAAGGTGCCCGGCTTCCTGAAGGGGAAAGGGCAGGGCTGGATGACGGCGGAATACGGCATGCTGCCGCGCTCGACCCACACGCGCATGGACCGCGAGGCGGCGCGCGGCAAGCAGTCCGGCCGCACCCAGGAGATCCAGCGCCTGATCGGCCGCTCACTGCGTGCGGCGTTCGACCTGCAGGCCTTCGGCGAGCGCACCCTGCACCTGGACTGCGACGTGATCCAGGCCGACGGCGGCACCCGCACGGCCTCGATCACGGGCGCGATGGTGGCGGCCTACGATGCCTTCAATGCCCTGGTCGGCCAGGGCCTGCTCGGCGCGGTGCCGGTCAAGCAGTTCGTGGCGGCGGTGTCGGTGGGCGTCTACAAAGGCATGCCGGTGCTCGACCTCGACTACATCGAGGATTCGGACTGCGACACCGACATGAACGTGGTGATGACCGATCTCGGCCACTTCGTCGAAGTGCAGGGCACGGCCGAAGGCGCGGCGTTCTCGCGCGCCGGCATGAACCGCCTGCTCGACCTGGCCGAGCTGGGTATCCGCGAGCTGGTGACCGTGCAGAAGCGGGCGCTGGGCCTGGCGGCGTAATCCGGCGGCAGATCAGAGGAACTTCAGCGCCGGCGGCCGCAGGCGCAGCGCGTCGACGAAGGGGTAGCGGCCCTCGGCCAGCAGCCGGTCGCGACAGGCCCTGACCTGGGATTTCGTGAGTCCCGTTCTCGCCATACGGTTCATGAAGTCAGGAGCTGGCCTGATTGACCAATCCGCGGTTCTGCGCCCGGTTCAGCTTCGGGTGCACCACGGGTATCGTCAGCATGGTACTGCCGACCGCCATCAGCAGCAAGGCCGTGAAGGTCTCGCTGGTGATGATCTGCTTGTCGAGCAGGATGTTGGCGAAGATGATCTCGATCAGGCCCTTGGTCTGCAGCAGCCAGCCGATGATCGAGGCCTCGCCATCCTTCCACTTGAGGACCTTGCCGGCGATGCGGGCGCCGGCCAGCTTGCCGGCCACCGACGCGAACAGCAGCAGGCCGCCGACGAAGAACACCTGGTAGCCGCCCAGGTCCCACTTGGTGCGCAGGCCGGTGCTGAGGAAGAACACCGGCATCAGCACCAGCAGCACGTTCTTGAACAGGGCGTCGAGCTGGTCCTGGCCGAACCACTCGGCGTCCATCACCACGCCGGCCAGGAAGGCGCCGACCATGAAGTGCAGGCCGGCCCAGTCGGCGCCGAAGGAGCAGGCGATCAGCCAGATCACGGCGACGTACCAGCGGTCGCTGCGCGGCAGGCGCGCCATCAGGCGGCGGAACAAAACGGTCAAGATGGCGAACGCGAGCAGGAAGCCGAGCTGGCGGCCCACGCGTTCCCAGTCGAGCATGATCAGCGCCAGCACGCCCCAGATGGCGACGTCGTCGAGGCTGGCGTAGCGCAGGATGCGCTGGCCCATCGGCTGGCGCAGGATGTCGAGTTTCTCCATCAGCAGCACCAGCACCGGCAGCGCGGTCACCGCGCAACCCATGCCGGTGCCCAGCATGAACTGCCAGGTCGCGGCCTTCGGTCCCATCCAGCCTTCGTAATGGACCAGCAGGAGGGCGGCGCCGCAGCCGAACAGCAGCGGCATGCCGAGCGACAGGCCGGCCGCGGTCGCGCTTTCGCGGCGGTACTGCCAGACCTTCTTGAGGTCGAGTTCGACGCCGGCCAGCATCACGAACAGCATCACGCCCCATTGCGCGACGCCGTTCAGGGTCTTCACGACGTCGGGATTGAAGACGAAGCGGTGGTATTCGGGGAAGAGTGCACCGACCACGCCCGGCCCCAGCACGATGCCCATGATGATCTGGACGATGGCCAGCGGGGCGAAGTAATCGGTCCTGAAGAGACGCCAGACCAGGTAGGGCGCGACGAAGATCAGCAGCATCGCGAGCAGGAAGATTTCGGTGGTGCTCATGGGTCTCCTCGGGATTACGTAATCATGTAATGGCGGGATGCTAGCGAACAATTAACACGATGCAAAGCAATTTCCGGTGGAAATGGGAGCGTTTCCAAACAGCCTCCATGTCTTGATAGGTAAATAGCGGCGGCAAATGATTCGTTTATCGCGAAACCACGAAACAGACGTGGACGAGCGGCGCTTTCGGAACATTCGTCTTTTTCGTCGGCGATAATAGTTTTGGGAATGACCACTTCGACTGACATCGATGAGAGTGATGAAAAAGTATCCACGTCTCGTAAGCCACGCCGCGATCTCGCTGTGGATGGCCGCCGCCGGCACCCTCGCACAGGCGGCCAACCCGATCGTCCCCGGCTGGTACGCCGATCCCGAAATCCGCATCTTCAAGGGCCAGTACTGGATCTACCCGACCTATTCCGACGACTACGGCAAGCAGGACCGTTCCACCCGCTTCACGGCCGCGCAGGAGAAGATGCGCGCGCAGAAGGAGCTGATCTGGGAGCCCTACCTGAAGCAGACCTTCCTCGACGCCTTTTCTTCCCCGGACCTGGTGCACTGGACCAGACATCGCCACGTGCTCGACGTCGAAAACGTCGCCTGGGCCGCCTACGCGGTCTGGGCGCCGTCGGCGATCGAGCACAAGGGCAGGTACTACCTGTTCTTCGGCGCCAACGACATCAAGAGCAACGGCCAGCCGGGCGGCATCGGCGTGGCCGTCAGCGACCGCCCCGAGGGACCGTTCAGGGATGCCATCGGCAAGCCGCTGATCGGCGAGATCGTCAACGGCGCCCAGCCGATCGACCAGATGGTGTTCAGGGACGACGACGCCCAGTTCTATATATACTACGGCGGCTGGAAGCACGCCAACGTGGTCAGGCTGGCGCCGGACCTGCTGAGCGTGCTGCCTTTCCCCGACGGCACGACCTACAAGGAAATCACGCCCGACCCCGACTATGTGGAAGGCTCCTTCATGGTCAAGCGCAAGGGCGTGTACTACCTGATGTGGTCGGAAGGCGGCTGGACCGGGCCCGACTACCGCGTCGCCTATGCGATGGGTTCCTCGCCCGTCGGGCCGTTCAAGCGCATCGGCACGATCCTGGCGCAGGACGGCAAGATCGCACGCGGCGCGGGGCACCATTCGGTGGTGAACGTGCCGGGGACCGACGACTGGTATATCGTCTATCACCGCCGGCCGCTGGGCGACGACAACGGCCACCACCGCGAGATGGCCATCGACCGGATGATCTTCAATGAGGACGGCACGATCCGGCCGGTGGTCATGAGCAATGAAGGGGTGGCGCCACGTCCTCTCGGCCCTGGCGTTTAATGGTGCAGCTGGCTCGGCATGGAAGGCTGGGCGGACTGGTCTGAACGGAAAGCCCGTTCGCCGGCCGCCGTGTCGGCATGCGCTTCGAATCGGATCACCTTGCCGTCACGCATGGTGAACGCGTGGATGAAGGGGGTATCGAAACTGCGTCCGGTCGGCTTGGCCTGCCACGTGGCATGCCCGAGGACGATGACCTTGTCGCCTTCCGCCACGAATTCCCGCGGTTCGAAGCGCAGGGCTTGCGCATTGGCGTCCAGCCGGGAAAAGAAATCCGCAATGCCTTGCTTGCCGTGGAAGGTGCCGGCGAAGGGGATGTATTCCGAGTCCGGGCTGGTCCATTCCGCATTGTCGTCGCAGCGTTCGATCACGCCGCGGATGTCGCCGTTCAGGAACAGACGGTAAGCTTCCTGTATCACTTGCTTGTTTTGTTGTGCGTCCATGACATCTCTCCAGTGACTCGGCCCCATGTGGCCGATGAATCAGCCTAGTACCGCACCCGGATAAGTCAAGACGGCTAAAATATGGCCTTCCCCGCGCTTTCCAACAAGACCATGACCCAACGCCTCATCCTTGCCTCGAATAACGCAGGCAAGCTCAAGGAATTTGCCCAGCTGCTGTCCCCGATCGGCTTCGAACTGCATCCGCAGGGCGAATTCAACGTTCCCGAAGCGGAAGAGCCTTTCGGCACCTTCGTCGAGAACGCCCTGCAGAAGGCCCGCCACGCCTCGCGCCTGACCGGCCTGCCGGCGCTGGCCGACGATTCCGGCGTGTGCGTGAACGCCCTCGGCGGCGCGCCCGGCGTATACTCGGCGCGCTATGCCGGCGAGCCGAAGTCGGACGCCCGCAACAACGAGAAGCTGATCCAGGACCTCGCAAGCCACGCCGACAAGTCCGCCTATTACTACTGCGTGCTGGTCTACGTGCGCCACGCCGACGACCCGCAGCCGGTGATCGCCGACGGCATCTGGCGCGGCCGGATCGTGGATGCGCCGCGCGGCGCCAACGGCTTCGGCTACGACCCCCATTTCCTGATCCCGGAACTGGGCAAGACCACCGCCGAGCTGGAGCCGGCCGAAAAGAACGCGATTTCCCACCGGGGCCAGGCGATCCGCGCACTGGTCGACAAGCTGAAACTGAAATGATCCCGATTAAACCCGTCGGCAACGGCGTCCCGGCCGGCACTCGCAGTTCGAACGACATGCGTTCCCCGGCCACCGCCGCCCTGCAATACCTGCAGCCCGGTTCCCTGAACCTGGCGGCGCTGCCGCCGCTGTCGCTGTACATCCACTGGCCCTGGTGCGTGCGCAAATGCCCCTATTGCGACTTCAACTCGCACGAATCGAAGGGCTTGGCCCCGGAGCAGGAATACCTGGACGCGCTGCGCGCCGACCTCGAACAGTCGCTGCCGCTGATCTGGGGCCGCAAGATCCACACCGTGTTCATCGGCGGCGGCACGCCCAGCCTGATGTCGGCGGCCGCGCTGGACCGCCTGCTGTCCGACCTGCGCACCCTGCTGCCGCTGGAGATCAATGCCGAGATCACGATGGAAGCGAATCCCGGCACCTTCGAGGCCGAGAAGTTCAAGGCCTACCGCGCCAGCGGCATCAACCGCCTGTCGATCGGCATCCAGAGCTTCAACGGCAGGCACCTGCAGGCCCTGGGCCGCATCCATGACGAGAACGAAGCGAGGAAGGCTGTCGAGATCGCGCAGGCCAACTTCGACAACTTCAACCTCGACCTGATGTTCGCGCTGCCCGGGCAGACATTGGATGAGGCAAAGCGCGACATCGATACCGCGCTCTCCTTCGCGCCGCCCCACCTGTCGCTGTACCACCTGACGATGGAGCCGAACACGGTGTTCGCCAAGTATCCGCCGCAGCTGCCCAGCGACGACGAGAGCGCCGACATCCAGGACATGATCCTCGAGAAGATGGCGGGGGCAGGGTATGAGCACTACGAGGTCTCGGCCTATGCCAAGCCGGGACACCGGGCGCGCCACAACCTGAATTACTGGAGCTTCGGCGACTATCTCGGCATCGGCGCCGGCGCCCACTCCAAGCTGTCCTTCCCGCACCGCGTGCTGCGCCAGGTGCGCTACAAGCAGCCGGCTTCCTTCATCGAGGCGGCGCAAAAGGGCAATGCGGTGAGCGAGGAGCACGAGATCGCGCGCGCCGACATGGGCTTCGAGTTCATGCTCAACGCGCTGCGCCTGACCGGCGGCTTCGATCCGAACCTGTTCGGCGAGCGCACCGGGCTGTCCATCACCATGATCGAGAAGGCCCTCAACGAAGCCGAAGCGAAAGGCCTGATCGACCGCGATTTCAAGCTCATCAAGCCGACCGAGCTGGGACAGCGCTTCCTCAACGACCTGCAGGAGATGTTCCTGGCGGACTAGTACTGATTTTAGTACGACAGGTGCAGGCGCAGCGAGCCGACGTCGACCGGCCCGCGCGCCCGGTTGTAGCCGGGGTTGGCGATGTGCTGGAAGTCGAGCGTCAGCTCGACACCCTTCGCGAGCGGAATCTTGTAGTAGGCCTCGGCGATCGATTCCGGGCGGTAGTCGAGGCGGCCGTCGCCGATGAAGGCACCGACGCCGCCGGCGGCCAGGTAGGCGCGGTGCGCGGCCGACAGGCCGTTCCTCACGACGGCCAGGCCGAGGCTGTCGCCGGCCCGGCCCCAGGCCGCGCCTTGCAGCGTGACCCCGGCGGAGACGGAACGCTCGATCTCGGCGAAGGCATAGGTCTCCGAGCGGCCGTCGTTCCAGCTGGCGCGCGCGAACACGCCCGCATTCTCGCCGAGCGCCTGTTCGGCGCTCACCCCGAATCCGGTCTTGCTGCGTTCGCGGCGCACCTGCGCCACGTCCGGAATGCCGCCGTCCGCCGCCGCCAGCGCATCGCGAAAACCGCCCATGCGCGCGCGGTCGCGGAAAGCCAGCAGGCGCAGCTTGCCGGGCTGGCCCAGCCAGGAGGTGGCGCGTTCGACTTCGAGCTGGTCGCCGTAGTGGCGGAAGATGCGCTTGTCGAGCGGCAGGCCGTTCGATTCGGCCGGCATCATGAAGCGTCCGGCGCGTACCGCCCACGGACCGTCGTAGTACTCGAGCGCCGCGCCCCAGGTATAGCCGCGGGCATCGGCCGCGAAGTCCCATGCCCCATGCGCCAGCAGGGCCCAGTTCATGAACTCGCTGCGGGCGTCGTGGGCATAGGCGTTGTTGTCGAAGATGTCGCTGACGGCCAGGTTGCCGGCCGTGAGCACCAGGCGCCGGCTATCGACCGCACCCGCCAGCTGGTTCAGGTCGGATTCCACCGCCTGCCGTTCGCCGCCCAGGTTCCAGGTCTGGCGCAGGAACAGGCGCGCGCGGTACAGCGTCGGGTTGGGGCCGCTGGTCTTCTGCTGCTCGCCGTTGCTCATGCCGCCCAGGCCGTGCAGGCCAGAGAAGGCCTTGCCCTGCACCAGTTCCGGGTCGAGATAGAGTTCGCCCCCGGCCCAGGGGCGCAGGCCGAAGGCGGCGGTGGCGCTGAAGGAATAGCCGGTCTCGCGCTGCGGCGACAGGCTGTTCGGCCCGCTGTAGGCGGCAGGGAAGGAAGGCTTGAGCTGCCAGACCCAGGTGGCCTGGGCGTGGGCATTCCAGGTTTCTTCCCGCGGCAGTTCGTCGGCGCGCGCGCCCGCCGGGGCCAGCGCGGCCAGCAGCAGCCAGGCGGCTTGTTGTTGGGTAAAACGGAACATCGGAATCTCACTTCGTGACAGCGCACGCATGATAGCCGCGTCGTATGACGGTGTCATTACAGATTGGTCATCCGTGCGTGCTTACAACGACATTACCGAACCGTAATATTTCCACTGTTCAGCCGCACCTATACTGCACGCACTCCGCACGTGGGCCTTTGGCCCCGCCATCCTTCTTCACACCGCCACACGATCACCATGCACGACCTGAGCGATATCGCCGACTGGCTGCGAAGCCACGCCATCCATCACGAATCGGCGGTGCACGACACGCTGCCCGACCCGGTGTTCCGGGTCAACGGCGAAGCGGCCGTCTCCTTCAGCACCAACAATTACCTTGCACTGGCCAACCATCCGCGCCTGGTCGATGCCGCCAAGGCCGGCCTCGATCGCTATGGCGTCGGCAACTGCGAGTCGCGCCTGCTGGGCGGCGACCTGCCGGTGTACCGCGAGCTGGAGCGCCGCCTCGGCGCCCTCAAGCACAAGACCGACGCGGTGCTGTTCGTCACCGGCTACATGACCAATATCGGCGTGCTGTCGACCTTGACCAAGGCCGGCATGCTCGCGCGCCTGCACGGCTACCGCGCCAAGACGCGGCGCAAGTACGCCTATTTCACGGACGAGTACAACCACATCAGCATCCGCGAGGGCATCCTGATGTCGGGCGCCGTGCGCCACACCTACCGCCATGCGGACATGGACCACCTGGAATCGCTGCTCAAGGCGGCCGACGGCTACAGCCCGATCATCGTCAGCGACGGCGTGTTCAGCATGGAAGGCACGATCGCGCCGCTGCCCGAGCTGACCCAGCTGGCCGAGCGCTACGGCGCCATCCTGTACATCGACGATGCCCACGCCACCGGCGTGCTGGGCGCGAACGGCGGCGGCACCTCCGAACACTTCGGCTGCTACAGCCCGACCATCATGCAGATGGGCACGCTGAGCAAGGCGCTCGGCGCGATCGGCGGCTTCGTCGCCCTCGAGCGCGAGATGGCCGACGTGCTGCGCCTGACGAGTTCCGCCTACGGCTTCACCTGCCCGCCGCCGCCGGACCAGGCCAACGCCCTGCTGGCCGCGCTCGACATCCTGCAGGAAGAGCCGGAGCGCCGCGCGCGCCTGTGGGACAACCAGCGTTACTTCGTCGAGCGCATGCGTCCGCTCGGCTACGAGTTGACCTCGACCGCCACGCCGATCGTGCCGGTGCTGATCGGCGATGCCGCGCGCTGCCAGCATTTCGCGCGCGCGCTGCGGGCCGAGGGCGTGCACGTCGACGCGATCCAGTTCCCGGCAGTGCCGGTGGGTCAGGCGCGCCTTCGCTTCATGCTGAACGCGGCGCATACGCGCGAGCAGATCGACCACGTGGTGTCCGTGATGGCGCGCCTGAGCGCCTGACCTGCCCGCCAATTTCCCTTCTCAAGTTACCGGCTCCTCGGCCGGTTGCGCCGGCGCCGCGGCCTCGCGACGCGGGCCGCGTCCGGAAAAATACGGATAGGCCAGCGGCAGCAGCACCAGCGTGAAGATCGTCGCCGAGACGATGCCGCCAACGATCACGACGGCGAACGGGCGCTGGGTTTCCGAACCGATTCCATGCGACAGCGCGGCCGGCAGCAGGCCCAGGCCGGCCATCAGGGCCGTCATCAGGATCGGACGCAGGCGGCCCACCGCACCTTCCACTGCGCTGTGCCACGGCGCCATGCCGCCGCGCGCCACCTCGACGATCTGCTCGACCAGGATCACGCCGTTCTGGACCGAGATGCCGGCCACGGCGATCAGGCCGACCGCCGCCGAGATCGAGAAATGCAGTCCGGCCAGGGCCAGTCCAGCCACCGCGCCGACCAGCGTGAACGGCACGATCGCCAGCACCAGCAAGGCCTTGGGCACCGAGCGGAAGGCGCCGAACAGCAGTGCGAAGATCAGGAAGGCGGTCAGCGGCACGATGATGCGCAGGCGCCGCAGCGCGCGCTGCTGGTTCTCGAACTGGCCGCCCCACACGATCCGGTAGCCGGGCGGCAGCTGCAGCTGCGCGGCCACCTTGGCCTGCGCTTCGGCGACGAAGCTGCCCTGGTCGCGGCCCAGCAGGTTGGCCTTTACGGAGGCGTTGCGCTGGCCGCCTTCGCGGCTGATGCGGGCGGCGCCCTGGCGGGTGCCGATGCGGGCGATGTCGGCCAGGCGCACGCTGCCGGCCGCGCCTGGCAGGCTGACCTGCAGCGCGCCGATGCCGTCCAGCGAATCGCGGGCCTTCTCGTCCAGGCGCAGGGTCAGGTCGAAGCGACGGTCGCCTTCGTAGAACTGGCTGACGGCGATCCCGCCCAGCGCGGCCTGGATCGCGCCATTCACGTCCGCGACGTTGAGGCCGAGGCGGGCGATGCGCTCGCGGTCGATGGCGATATCGAGTTCGCTCTGGCCGCCGATGCGCACCGCCTCGACGTCGGCGGCGCCGCGGATCCCGCGCAGGATCTCGGCCACCTGTTCCGCCTTGCGGCCGAGTACCGCGAGGTCGGGGCCGTACAGCTTGACCGCGATCTCGCCCTTCACGCCGGACAGGGCTTCCTCGACGTTGTCCTCGATGACCTGGGAAAAATTCGTCGGCACGCCCGGCAGCGCATGGATGCGGCGCGAGATGTCCGCGACCAGCGCTTCCTTGTCGGCGAAGCGCCACTCCTGGTGCGGGCGCAGGTCGGCCAGGACCTCCATATTGTTCGGTCCCTTGGGATCGGTGCCGTCATCCGGCCTGCCGACGTGCGCGACGATATTCCCGACCTCGGGGTAGGACTGCAGGATGGCGCGCACCCGGTGTTCGATGCCGCTGGTGGTCTCGAGCGAGCTGGAGGTCGGCAGCTCGATGGTCAGCCACAGGTTGCCTTCGTCCAGCTTCGGCAGGAATTCGCTGCCCAGCAGGGGCGCCAGCGCCAAGGTCAGCGCCAGCAGCGCGGCGGAGGCGCCGAACACCGCAAGCCGGTGCGCGTGGGCGCGCAGCAGGAAGGCGCGGTAGGCCCGCTGCAGCCGCGCCAGCCAGGCATTCGGCCGCTCGCGCAGCGGGCTGGCGCGGTGGGCCCAGGCCAGCAGTGCGGGCAGCAGCGTCATGGTCAGCAGCAGGGCGCCCAGCATCGCGAAGCTGAGCGTGAACGCGACCGGCGAGAAGATCTTGCCTTCGACGCGCTGGAAGGTGTAGATGGGGATGAAAGCGACCACGATCACGGCCTTGGCGAACAGGATGGGCTGGCCCAGGCCGGCCACCGTGTCCCTGACCGCCGCTTCCGCGGATGGCGGGTGGGCGGCGCGCGCCTGCAGGTGCAGGCGCACCAGCAGCGCCTCGACCAGCACCACGGCGCTGTCGATGATGATGCCGAAGTCGACCGCGCCGAGCGAGATCAGGTTGGCCGGAATCCCGCGCGCGTCGAGCACGATGAAGGCGCACAGCAGCGACAGCGGGATCACGGCGGCCACGATCAGGGCGGCGCGCCAGTTGCCGAGAAAGATGACGAGGATCGCGATCACCAGCAGCGCGCCCACCACCAGGTTCTCGGCCACGGTGCGTACCGTATGCCCGATCAGCTCGCTGCGGTCGTAGATGGTGCGGATGCGCACGCCCGGCGGCAGCCGCGCGCCGAGCTGCTCCACCGCCTGCTTGACGTCGGCCACGACCTTGGCCGCGTTCGCGCCTTTGCTCATCTGGACGATGCCTTCGACCACGCTGTCCGCGCGGTTGAACGACACGATGCCGGAACGCGGGCTGTGGCCGACCTCGACCCGGCCGACGTCCGACACCAGCACGGTGCGGCCGTTGCTGGCGCTGACCACGGCGCGGCCGATGTCCTCGATGCGCTCGAAGATGCCGATGCCGCGCACCACCAGGGACTCGTCGCCGCGGCGCACCAGGCCGCCGCCGGCGTTGGCGCTGGCATTGTTCAGGGCCTGGCGCACCTGGTCCAGGGTGACGCCGTAGCGGTTCAGGGCCAGCGGATCGACCAGTACCTGGTATTCCTTGACGGTGCCGCCGAAGCTGACCACGTCGGCCACGCCCGGTACCGAGCGCAGCGCCGGGCGCAGCACCCAGTCCTGCAGCGCCCTGGCCTCGTTGCCGGGCATGTCCGACGGCACCTCGAGCACGTAGCGGAATACTTCGCCGACCGCGGTACTGAGCGGCGCCAGGGCCGGCTGCACGCCGGCCGGCAGGGTCACGTTCTGCAGCCGTTCCAGCACCTGCTGGCGGGCGAAATAATCGTCGGTGCCGTCGGCGAAGGTGAGGGTGATCACCGACAGTCCGCCGATGCTTACGGAACGCAGCTGGGTCTGGCGCGGCACGCCGCTCAGCTCGCGCTCGATCGGCAGGGTCAGCACCCGCTCCACTTCCTCGGCCGCCTGGCCGGGCAGCTGGGTCACCACCTGCACCTGCACGTCCTGCACGTCGGGAAAGGCTTCGATCGGCAGGTCGTCCAGCGCATGCCAGCCGACCGCCGCCAGGCAGGCGGTCAGGAACAGCACCGCCACCCGCTGGCGCAGCACCAGGTCGATGAACTTAGCCAGCATGGTTCGACGCCTCCGCATTGAGCAGCAGCGCTCCTTCCGTCACGATCAGCTCGTGCGAGTGCAGGCCGGTATCGATATAACTGTGGGTAGCGCCGCCGAGTGCCACGCGCACGCGCCGCTTCTCGAACGTGCCGCGGTCGCGTTCGACGAACACGTAGGTGTACAGGCCTTCGGTCACCAGTGCGGTGTTCGGCACCGGCAGGGCTTGCGCCGCGCCAGCCGCGGGCACGAAGGCGACGCGGGCGAACATGTCGGGCTTCAGGCTGCCGTCTGGATTGTCCAGTTCGCATCTCACCTGCACCCGCCGCGAGACCGGATCGACCGCCACCCCGATGCGCTTGATGCGGCCGTGGAAGCTTTTACCCGGGAAGGCATCGGTCTCCACCAGCACCGGCTGGCCGGGGCGCAGCGAGGCGGCCACGCGCTCGGGCACGTCGGCGATCACCCACAGGTGGCGCAGGTCGCTGATCACCAGTAGCGGATTGGCCTGGTCCGGCCGCACTTCCTGGCCGATGTTGAGCTGCCGGTCGGCGACGGTGCCGGCGATCGGCGCGCGCAGGCCGAAACGGCCGTCCACCTTGCCTTGCGCATGCAGGTTGCCGATTCGCTGGCGCGCGCGGCGCGCCTCGGCGTCGGCCTGGCGGTAGTCGGCGTCCGCGTTCTCGACGTCCTTGCGGGCCAGCACGTCGGCCTCGACCAGCATCCGGGTACGCGCCAGCGCCAGCCGCTTGCGCTCTTCGTCGGCGGCGGCCTTGCGTTCGTCGGCCTGGGCGCCGGCCAGGTCGGGCGAATCGAGTTCCGCCAGCAGCTGCCCGGCGCGCACGCTGTCGCCGACGTCGACCCGCTGGGCCGTGACGCGGCCCTGCACCGGCGAGGCGATCCGGCTGGTGCGGTCCTCGTCGTAGGCGATGCGGCCGGCGACCGGCTCGGCCACGGGCAGGGCCTGGGCGCTGACCGGGACGATGCGGAGGAAGGACATCTGGGCGCCGCCATCGGGCAGGCTGAAAAGTTGATCCTGGCCGGCGCGCGAAGCCGCCTGCGCTTGCGCCTGCGTCCGTGCCTGCGGCGCCGGTTCCGCGGCGGGGCGCATGGCGTACCAGCCGAGCCCGGCGGCGAGGAGGGCAAGCGCCAGCGGCGCCAGTCGTTTCTGATTCTTCGTCATGGGTGCTCTCGTGAGAGGGCGGCGTCGAGGGCCGCCAGGGATTTGGCGAAATCGGCGTGCGCCGCCAGCGCGTCGAGCTGGGCGGCGCGCCAGGCGCGGCGCACGTCCAGCACGTCCATTACGCCGATGGCGCCGTGCGCAAAGGCGAATTCGGCGGTGTCGTCGGCCTTGCGCGCGGCCGGCAGCAGTTCGCCGTCGTAGCGTTCGACGCGGCGGGCGCCGGCTTCGGCCTGGGCTCTCGCCTTGCCGATCTCGGCGCGTGCGTTCTGCCGCGTCCGGGCCAGGTTTTCCTCGGCGGCGTCGAGCGCGGCGGCGGCGCTGCGGATCTCGCCCTGCATGGCGTAGCGCACGAACAGCGGCACCTGGACCGACACCCCGATGCTGTTGCCGCTGCCCTGGGGATTGGCGGCGCTGGCCGGGTAGTGGTCGACCTGGACACCGACCGTCAGGTCGCGCGTGCGTCCCGCCAGCGCCAGCTCGTGCGCCGTCCGGGCCGCCTGCACGCGCGCACGCGCGGCGGCGACGTCGGCGCGCGCTTCGATCGCGGCGTCCGCAGCCGCTTCCAGCACCGCCGGCGGCAGCGCTGCGGGCCAGTCGTCGGCCGCGCTCAGCGCCGCCGCGTCGTCCAGGCCGAGCAACAGGGCCAGCGCGCGCCGGGCCTGGTCGAGGTCGGCGGTGGCGTCGTCGGCATCGTTGTGCACGCGCAGGGTGTCGATGCGCAGGCGGGCCGTATCGGCGCCGGCCAGGTCGCCGGCGCGGCGGCGCGTCTCGGCCGCCTGCATCGCATGGTCGGCCAGCGCCGCGGACTCGGCGGCGATCCCGGCGCGGCGCTGGGCCGCCAGCAGGTCGTAATAGGCGCCGGCGACGTCGCGCCGCAGCTGGCGCCGCGCGTCCGCGAGATCGAAGCGTGCGGCCTGCTCCAGCTGCCCGGCGGCGGCGGCGCGCAGCCGCCGCTTGCCGCCGCGTTCGATCAGCTGGTCGACGCGCACCGCGCTGTCGACGGTCTTGCTGCGCAGCGGACCGGAGCCGATGCCGGCCGCCGGATTGATGTTCATGGTTTGCAGCGTCAGCACCGGATTGGGCGCGGCAGAGGCGCTGGTCACGGCCGCGGCCGCGCTGTCGACGGCGATCGCGGCGGACTTCAGGTCGTGGTTGCGGCCGTAGGCCAGCGCCAGCGCCTCGTCGAGACGCAGGGCCTGGGCGGCGGCCGGGCCGGCGGCCAGCCAGCAGGCCAGCAGCGGCAGGATGGTCTTGCGCAAAGGTTTCACTGCCGGCCCCCCAGATCGGCGGCCGGTGGGGACAGCACACGCTCGACGCGCGCCAGCCGCCCGGCGCGGCAGTCCTGCGGCCACAGCTCGACCTCGTCGCCCGGCTGCGGCGCCAGGCCTTCCGCTACCGTCGCGACGGTCTCACGGTGCAGGCGCACGCCGCGGTAGCGTACCCGCACGTAGCGTCGGTCCGCCTGCCAGTCCCAGCCATCCGGAACGCAGGTCCGCGCTTCGGCTTCGGCCGCCTGCGGGCCGAGTGTCGCCAGCACCCTGGCGCGGCGGGCGCCATGGTCCCAGTCAACCTCGCCGTGGCCGAGGGCCTGGACGCACGAAGCCAGGCAGCCGCAGGCCGCCAGGCCGATGATGAGTGAGCCAATACGCATGCTATCCTCTGAGGAAAATACGCGCGGAAAATTCGCACTGGACAGCCACGCATGATAGGCAGGCGCAAGCGGGGCGAGATTACCATCGAGTAATCATTACGAAGTCTTAATCCGGCCAGGGCTTGCCGTTGCAGAAACGCCCAGCTTACCGATCGGTAATGCCGGGCAATCCGCAGCTCGCCTATACTGCCTGTTCGAGCCGGCATGCCGCCGGCCCCTTTTTTCTATTGCCATGCCACATTGTCTTGTCATCGAAGACGACGCCGAAACCTGCAGCTACCTGCGCACCGGCCTTGAGTCCGCCGGCTATACCGTGGTCACGCTCGACAATGGCACCGACGGCAGCCGCGAGCTGCGCGAACGCCACTGGGACATCGTGGTGCTCGACCGCATGCTGCCCGGCCAGGTCGACGGCGTCGGCATCCTCGAGGAATTGCGCGGGCGCGGCGACACCACACCGGTGCTGATCCTGAGCGCCCTGAGCAGCGTCGACGAGCGCGTGCGCGGCCTGCGCGCCGGCAGCGACGATTACCTGGTCAAGCCCTTCGTCATGTCGGAACTGCTGGCGCGCGTGGCCAACCTGACGCGGCGGGCCAGCTGGGCGCACGAGGTCAGCCAGCTGCAGGTGGCCGACCTGCAGCTCGACCTGCGCACCAGCCGCGTCACGCGGCGTGGCGTGGCGATCCTGCTGCAGCCGCGCGAATTCCGCCTGCTGGAATACCTGATGCGCCACGAAGGCCATATCGTCACCCGCACCATGCTGCTGGAAGGGGTGTGGGACTACCACTTCGATCCGCAGACCAATGTGATCGACGTGCAGATCAGCCGCCTGCGCAGCAAGATCGACAAGGACTTCGACCCGCCGCTGATCCACACGGTGCGCGGCGCCGGCTATGTGCTGAGCGCCTCAGGCTATGGCCCGTCTGCGGCTTAGCCTGCGCGGCTCGATCGTCGCGCGGCTGGCGGTCGGCTACGGCCTGCTGGTGGCGCTGTCGGTGGCGGTGCTGTCGACGGTCTTCTATGCCGGCACCGTGGGCGTGTTCGAACGTTCGATGGACAACAAGATCCAGGCCATCGCGCTGCGCCTGGTCAGCGCGTGGAATGCCGGCAGCGACGCCGAGCTGATACGCCAGATCGACCTGCAGCTGCACGACCGCATCGACAGCGACACCGAACTGGTCGGCCTGCTCGACGGCAGCGGCCATCTGCTGGCTGGCAACCTGCCGCCCTGGCAGGGCAAAGCGCCGCAGGGCCAGCTGGTGTTCGACACGATGAAGCGCAGGAAGGGCGTCGTGTCGGTGCGCCTGCTGGCCATGCCGCTCGGCGGCGGCCGGCAACTGGTGGTCGGGCGCGATCTCAGCGAACTCGACGCCATCCGCGAGGTGGTCGAGCGCGCGCTCCTGATCAGCGCCTCGATCTCGCTGCTGCTGGCCTTTGCCGGGGCCTTGCTGTTCCGGCGCCAGATCGACGCCCGTATCGGCCATATCCGGCGCACCGCCGCGCGCATCGCCGCCGGCGAACTGTCGAGCCGCATCGCGGTGCAGGGCAATGACGAGTTCGCGCGCCTCGGCACCGACATCAACCAGATGCTCGACCGTATCGAGTCCCTGATGGAAGGTGTGCGCCATGTGTCGAACTCGATCGCGCACGACCTGCGCACGCCGCTGGGCCGGGTGCGCAGCCGCCTCGAGCGGGCGCTCGCCGCCACCGCCGATCCCCAGGCCCTGGTCGGCGACGCCCGCCTGGCGATCGAAGAAATCGACAACGTGATCGGCCTGTTCGACAAGCTGCTGCAGATCGCGGCCGCCGAGAGCGGCGTGCGGACCCGCTCCTTCGGCCAGGTCGACATCGCCGCCATCGCGCGCGACATGGCCGAGCTGTACGAAGCCTCCGCCGAGGAGCGCGGCATGGTGCTGCGCTATGTCGGCACCGGGACGCCGAGCGTGCGCGGCGACCGCGACCTGCTGGCGACGGCGCTGGCCAGCCTGATCGACAACGCCATCAAGTACGCCCCCGCCGGCACCTGGGTCGACGTCGGCGTGTACGCCAGCCAGGAAGAAACGGTGGTGTCGGTGCGCGACTACGGCCCGGGCGTGCCGGAAGCCGATATCGGCAAGCTGTGCGAACGCTTCTACCGCGTCGATCAGAGCCGCCACCTGCCGGGCAACGGCCTCGGCCTGTCGATCGTGACCGCGATCGCCCAACTGCACGGCGCCGGCCTGCGCCTGCGCAACGCCGGACCGGGGCTGGAAGCCAGCCTGGTTTTCCGCGATTAGGAGCCGCCATGGACGACGACGATTACGAAGTGCCCAGCCCGCACGAGCATGCGCTGGAAGAAGCCGCCGAGCGCGAACGCGACGGCCTGGCGCAGAAGGTCGCGCTGATGACGGCGATCCTGTCGACGGTGGGCGCACTCATCAACTACCAGAGCGGGAACGCGCAGACCGAGGCGATGTTCCTGAAGAACGAGAGCATCCTGAAGCAGGCCCAGGCCAGCGACCAGTGGGCCTATTACCAGGCCAAGTCGACCAAGGCGCAGATCGCCGGCGTCGCCGCGGCGCTGGCCACCGAGCCGGCGCAGCGCCAGCGCTTCGCCGACGTGCGCGACAAGGAAGACCGGGCGCGGATCGGGGTGCAGCGCACGGCGGAGAAGCTGCAGGAGGAATCGCGCCAGCTGGCGGCGGAGTCCGACGCCAAGCTGCGCCCGCATGAGCGGCTGGCCCTGGCGCTGAGCTGCGTGCAGATCGCGGTGGCGCTGGCGGCCATCACGGTGCTGACGCGGCGGCGCTGGCTGCTGTGGGGCGTCGGGCTGTCGGCACTGGCTGGCTTCGGCGCCGCGGCCTCCGCGTTCCTCGTTTCCTGACGATGCATGAGCTGCTTCAAAGATGACTAATCTGTAACCCATGCTTACGGCATGCGGGACTAGAATCACCTGCAGTCTTTACGCACTGGGTCATCGATGGATTACGAGTCTTCCCTGATTGAACGTGAAAGGCCGCCGGTTCGCGGCGCCGCCGAGGCCGGACGGCGCCCGGCGGACCCGGCGCCGTCCGCGGGCGGGTTCGAGCGCAGCCGCTTCGTGCTGGCCGGCTCGAGCCGGGCCTTCGCCTGTTTCATCCTCCTGTATGCCTTGCCCGGCCTGCTTGGCCACGAGCCGTGGAAACAGGACGAAACCTATATCGCGGAAATCGTGCGCAGCATGTCGGCCACGGGCGACCTGGTGGTGCCGACCATGGCCGGCGAAACCTTCCTCGAAAAGCCGCCGCTGTTCTACTGGCTTGCCGCGGCGCTCGCCCGGATCTTTGCCGGCGTTCTCCCGATGTGCGACGGCGCCCGCCTGGCGGCCGGGGTCTTCGTCGTGCTTGCCTGCGGCGCGGTCGCGCGCTGCGGGCGCCGCTGGCGCGGGCGCGAGTTCGGACGCACCGCGGTCTTCGTGCTGCTCGCCTGCGTGGGACTGGAAACCTACGCCCACCTGATGCTGACCGACCTGGCCTTGCTGGCCGGCGTGGCGGTCGGACTTGCCGGCCTGCCGCGATGGCGCCAGTCGCCGGTTGCGAGCGGGCTCGAAATCGGCACCGGCGTCGGCATCGGCTTCCTGGCGAAAGGGCTGCTGGCGCCGGCGTGCCTATCTGCGTACCGGGCTGGCGGCCCTGGCCGCGGCGCTGCCCTGGCTCCTGATCTGGCCGGCCGTCCTGTATGCCCGTTCGCCAGCGCTGTTTGCCGACTGGTTCTGGGTGAACAACATCGGGCGCTTCGTCGGCTTTGCCGTTCCCGAGCTGGGCGCGGCGCACGACAGCGGCTTCTGGTCGAGGAATCTGTGGTGGGTGACGCTGCCGGCGCTGCCGCTAGCCCTGCTGAGCCTGTGGCGCGAACGGCGCACCCTGCGCACCAACGAACTGCTGCAGGCCAACCTGGTCATGGCAGGGGTGATCCTGGGCGTGCTGGTCCTGTCGGCTTCCGCACGCGGCGGCTACGCCTTGCCCTTGCTGATCCCGCTGTCGCTGCTCGGTGCGTCCAGCGCCGTGTCGCCCGGTGCACGCCTGGAACGCGCATGGCGCGGCGCCGCCCGGCTGGTCTTCGGCGCCGTCGCTGCCTTGCTGTGGCTGACCTGGGCCTATGTCATGTTTTCGGGCGATCCGCTGCACCTGCATGGCTTGTATGCCCAGCTGCCGCCGGTGCCGGACCGGCATCCCGATGCCGCCGTCGTCGGCGCCTGCGCGCTGGCGAGCGCGGCTGCGCTGGCGCTGATGTTCTGGCGCGCGCCCCGCCAGGTCGCACTGCAGACATGGGCGGTCGGTCTCGCCCTCTGCTGGCTGTTGGCGGCAGGCCTGTTCACTCCCTGGGTCGACCAGGTCAAATCCTACCGGGACGTCTTCACCTCGATGCGCCCCTTCCTGGCGCCGGGTGCGGAGTGCGTCGCCAGTCCCGGACTCGGGGAGAGCGAGCGGGCGATGCTGCGCTATTACACCGGCGTGGTCACGCAGAGAGTGGAGTCGAAGCAGGCCGCCGATTGCCGCCTGCTGCTGGTGGAAGACTGGCGCGGCGAGGCGCCCCGCCGGGTCGACGGCCGGCGGTGGGTCGCGGTATGGGAGGGGACGCGGCCGGCCGACGACCGCGAGCGATTCCGGCTGTACCGGCGCCGGCCTTAGCCGGCGCAGGCCTTAGTCAGCGGCGGCTGGTGCGGCAAGGCGGGACGCCGTAGGCACCGGACGGACGCCGGGCTGGCGTCCACTGGCCGTCTCCGCCAGGCGGAACCGGCGCATCAGCTGCTCCAGGCGTACCGACTGGTCCTGCATGCTGGAGGCGGCGGCGGCGGCTTCCTCGACCAGGGCCGCGTTCTGCTGGGTGGCCTGGTCCATTTGCGTGATCGCCGCGTTGACCTGGTCGATGCCGGCGCTCTGCTCGCGGCTGGCGGCGGTGATCTCGGCCATGATGTCGGCCACGCGCGCCACGCTGGCGACCACTTCCTCGATCGTGGCGCCGGCCTGCTGCACCAACGTCGTGCCATTGTTCACCTGGGCGACCGAATCGCCGATCAGGGCCTTGATCTCGCGCGCCGCGGTGGCCGAGCGCTGGGCCAGGTTGCGCACTTCGGAGGCCACGACGGCGAAGCCGCGGCCCTGTTCGCCGGCGCGCGCCGCCTCGACCGCCGCGTTCAGCGCCAGGATATTCGTCTGGAAGGCGATGCCGTCGATGACGCCGATGATGTCGACGATCTTGCGCGAGGCGCCGTCGATGGCGCCCATGGTATCGACCACCTGGCCGACGATCTCGCCGCCGCGCGCGGCCACCTGCGAGGCCGCCTGCGCCATCTGGTTGGCCTGGGTCGCGTTGTCCGCGTTGTGACGCACGGTGGAGGTGAGTTCTTCCATCGAGGCCGCGGTTTCTTCCAGCGAGCTGGCCTGCTGTTCGGTGCGCGCCGACAGGTCGAGGTTGCCGCTGGCGATTTCGGTCGATCCGGCGGCGATCGTCCGCGAACCGGCCTGCACCTCGGCCACGACCTTGGCCAGGCCGTCGCTCATGGATTGCATCGCGCGCATCAGGGCGCCGATCTCATCGCGGCGGCCGTGGTCGTAGGACCCGGTGAGGTCGCCGGCCGCCACGGTTTCGGCCGCACGCACGGCGCGCGACAGCGGACGGACGATGCTGCGCGTGATCGCCACCGCGGCGAATGCGCCCAGCACGATCATCAAAGCGTTCAATAGCAGCACCAGGCGGGAATGTTCCTCATAGGTGGCGCGGCTGTCGCGGGTCATTGCGTCGATGGTGCGGCGCTGGATCGACAGCAGTTCCTGCAGAGCGGCGGAATAGGCCTGGGCGGCGGGGGCGAAGCCCTCGTCGTAGCGGCGCTCGGCGGTCGCGGAGTCGCCGGCCTTCTTGGCATTCATCACCTCGACCTTGGCGGCCTGGTATTTGGCGCGCAGGGCCTGCACTTCCTGCAACTTGGCCTTTTCTTCCGGAGAAACGAGCAGGGGCTCGACCTTCTTGATGATCTCGGTGCTGCGGGTGACGCTGTCGGCGATGTCCTTGGCGAAGACGGTGCTGAGGGTGTTGTCGGTGCTGCGCGCAATCAGCGAGGTGCGCACGATCGCGGAATAGGTGTTCACGTTCCAGTCGGACACCATGCGTTCCTTGGCCAGCGGCACGGCCAGCATCCTTTCGGTGGCCTCGGCGTTGGCGCGGGCGGTCATGAGGGCGGAAGCGGTGGCGATGGTGGCGAGCACCAGGATCAGGGCAAAAGCGACGGCGAGGCGGGTGCCGATGCGCGTATGGCGTAGCAGGTACTTCATGTGTCTCCCATGGTTTTTGTTGTAGGGAAAGTATGCGATATTTACTTGTGGTATGGAAATTCTTTCGAGCGAAGGGCGCAATCTGTGGCAATTTTGCCGCGTCCGAGATCTGTTCAATATTTCTCAGGCGCAGCCAAGAATATCCGCCACCTCGATGAGCGAATCGGCAACCACGTCCCAGTCTTCCTCGGCCCGCAGGTCCTGGTCCTGGTCCGGTCCATACTCGTGCGGCCGGCGCACGAACACGGTGTGCATTCCCAGCGCCCGCGCGGCCCGCAGGTCGCCGTTGTGGGCGGCCACCAGCGCCGCCTGGCCGGGCTCGAAGCCGGCCGCTTCCAGCGATTTCAGGTAGGTGGCGGGCTGCGGCTTGTAGCTGCGCGAAATCTCCGCGCCCAGGATGGCGTCCCAGGGCAGGCCGCCGAAGCGGGCCAGTTGCAGCATGCCGGCGATATGGCCGTTCGAGATCGGTGCGATGGCGAAGCGGCGCTTCAGGCGCGCGAGGCCGTCGGCGACATCCGGCCACGGGTCCAGCCTGTCCCAGGCGCGGGTCAGCTCGGCCAGGTCCTGCTCCGGAATATCGTCGACCGCCACGCCATGGCCGGCGAGCAGCCGCTCCAGGTTTTCGCGCTGCAGGACGTCGAGCCGGACCCAGGGCCGTTCGCCCGAACGCACGCTCTCCATTGCCGGCTGGTACAGCGCGCGCCAGGCGTTGGCAAAGTCGAAGGGATCGAGTGCGATGTCGTAGCGCTCCAGGAAGGGCGCGGCCGCGCGCGCCACGCCCGAACGCCAGTCGACCACCGTGCCGAACACGTCGAAACCGAGGAAGCCGACCTGCTGCAGCCTGCAATTCATGTCCGCTCCCGGCTCAGCCCTGGGCGCCGGCTGCCAGCGCCACGATGGTGCGCGCCAGGCCCTCCAGCACGCGCGCCGTGGCGGTGTAGTCGAGGCTACCCGGCGTGTCACCGGCCTGGTCGCCGGCATCCATCTTGTAGTAGGGATAGCGCAGGAAGGCGGTGTCCGTGACCATGACGGCGGGATAGCCGGCGTGCCCATAGGACGCGTGGCCGGACAGGGTCACGCCCTGCACATAGGCCGGTGCGGCCAGGCCGTAGGAGGGCAGGTCGGAAGTCGCCCGGAAAGCGGACAGGGCATCCTGTACCCGGCGCGAGGATTCGAGCGTGCCGACGTAGGCGATGAAGCTGCCGGCGTCCGGGCTGCCGGTGTCCGGACGTGCGGCATCCTCCTTCGCGCCGGGCGGGAGTTTGCGGCCGTGGCGCCGCAGCGCGTACCATCCGGCGTCGTGCGGCGCCGGCGCGTCTTCGAGCCGCTGCGCGCTGCCCGGTTCCCCATCCCTGGACCAGGACGGCTCTTCGTCGATGAAGAACACGAACTTCACTTCGGTGCCCTGACTGGGCCGCAGGTCCTTCAGCAGGCGCGCCAGCTCCAGCACCGCCGCGGTGCCGCTGCCGTCGTCGTCGCCCGGCGCCGGGTCGCAGCGCGCGCCGACGATGAAGATGCGCGTCGGCCTGGCGCCGGGCGCGAGATTCGATACCGCGACCTCGATATTGCGCACGAGGCGGGGCGCATGCGGTCCGCCGGCCTGGTAGCGCTGCCGCCGGATCGCGTAGCCGTCGCCGCGCAGCACGTCCTCGATGTAGCGCGCGGCCCGTTCCCGCCTGGCCGGAGTGGCCGCGCCGCGCTCGCCGGCATCGATGGCGGCCACGTGGGCGCGCAGGCGCGAGGCCAGCGGGATCTCCGGCACCGCGGCGCCGGGGCTCACGGTGAACAGCGCCAGCACCACCAGCAGGACGATGGCGACCAGGGCTTTCCAGTGTGCGCGCAGAAAGATTCGCATGACATGAAGACGCCGCAAAAAGAGACCGGGGCCGGCCTGCGATTTCATGATACCGAAATCACAAGCCGGCCCCGGTAGGGCGCTTTCAATTACGCGGAGTAACTCAGAGCTCAGCGCGCCGCGGTCGTGTTCCCCGCCGGCTCGGTCCAGCCGCCGCCGAGCACGCGGTACAGCGTGACCTGGTTCTGCAGTCGCGCCAGGTTCGCTTCGATCGCCTGTTGCTGGGCGGTGAACAGCGAACGCTGGGCATCCAGCAGGTCGAGGTAGCTGGCGGTGCCGTTGCGGTAGCGCAGGTCCGACAGGTTGAAGCGGTCGCTTTCCGCTGCCGCCACGGCCTGCTGGGCGCGCAGCTGCTCGCTGAAGGTGGCCTGGCCGGCGAGGGCGTCCGAGACTTCGCGGAAGGCGGTCTGGATCGACTTCTCGTAGCGGGCCACGGCGATGTCGCGGCCGGCAACGGCGCTCTCGACGCCGGCGCGGCGGGCGCCGAAGTCGAACAGCGGCAGGATCGCCTGCGGTGCGAAGCTCCAGCCGAAGGAGCCGGACTTGAACAGGCCCGACAGCTCGGAGCTGGCGCTGCCGGCGCTGCCGGTCAGCGAGATGCGCGGGAAGTAGTTCGCGCGCGCCGCGCCGATGTCGGCATTCGCCGCGATCAGCTGCTGCTCGGCCGAGCGGATGTCCGGACGCGCGACCAGCAGGTCGGACGGCAGGCCCGCCGGCAGGTCCGGCAGGTTGGTTGCCGCCAGGGTCGCGCCCGGCGGCAGGTTGTCCGGAATGGTCTGGCCGACCAGCAGGGTCAGCGCATTCGTGTCCTGCGCGATAAGGCGCTGCTGCTGGGCCAGCACGGTGCGGGCCTGTTCGACCAGCGAGACCGCCTGCTGCAGGTCGAGCTTGGAGATCACGCCGTTATCGAAGCGCAGCTGGGAGAGGCGCAGCGATTCCTCGCGCGTCTTGAGGGTCTGCTGGGTCAGGTCCAGCAGTTCCTTGTCGGCCAGCAGGGCCAGGTAGGTATTGGCCACCGTGGCGATCAGGCTGATCTGCGCCGTCTTGCGTGCTTCCTCGGTCGCCAGGTATTGCGCCAGCGCCGCATCGCTCAGGTTGCGCACGCGGCCGAACAGGTCCAGCTCGAAGGCGGACACCGACAGGCCGGCCTGGTAGACGCTGGTCAGGGGCGCGTCGCCGGGCGTCGAGGCGCGGTTGGCGGTCAGGCCCGCATTAACCTGCGGGAAACGCGCCGCCCGCTGGATCTGGAAGGCGGCGCGCGCCTGCTCGATGTTCAGGATCGAGACGCGCAGGTCGCGGTTGTTCGCCAGCGCCATCTGGATCAGCTGCTGCAGGCGGGCGTCGGCGAAGAAGCGCTGCCAGGCGATGTTGGCCGGGGCCTCGGCCGCCACCGGGTTGCCGCTGTGGACGGTGCCTTCCACGGTCGGGAAGGCGCCGGCCACCGGCGCGGCCGGGCGCTCGTACTTGGGCGCCAGGTTCACGCAGCCGGTCATCAGCATGGCCAGGGCCAGGGGAGTCAGGACTTTTTTCATGGTTCCGTTCATATTTCTTCTTTCGCAATACCTGCGGCTTCGGCGTGGTGCTCGTAGATCTCCTGCTGGCGTTTGCTGCCCTTGAAGATGCTGCGGATGACCACGAAGAACACCGGCACGAAGAACACGCCGAGCGCGGTCGCGGTGATCATGCCGCCCATCACGCCGGTACCGATGGCGCGCTGCGAAGCCGCGCCGGCGCCGCTGGCGATCACCAGCGGCAGCACGCCGAGGATGAAGGCCAGCGAGGTCATGATGATCGGACGGAAACGCAGGTGCGCCGCCTCGATCGCCGCCTCGATAGGCGACTTGCCCTGCGCCTGCAGGTCCTTCGCGAACTCGATGATCAGGATCGCGTTCTTCGCCGCCAGGCCGATCACGGTGATCAGGCCGACCTTGAAGTAGACGTCGTTCGGCATGCCGCGCATGGTCGCGGCCAGCAGCGAGCCGAGCACGCCCAGCGGCACCACCAGCAGCACCGAGACCGGGATCGACCAGCTCTCATACAGTGCCGCCAGGGCCAGGAACACCGCCAGCAGCGAGAAGCCGATCAGGACGAACACGGTCGAGCCGGACAGGATTTCCTCGCGCGACTGGCCGGTCCATTCGTAGGCGAAGCCGGCCGGCAGCTTGGCCGCCAGGTTCTGCATCTCCTGCAGCGCGTCGCCCGACGAGTAGCCCGGCTTCGGTTCGCCGGTGATGCTCATCGCCGGATAGCCGTTGTAGCGGGTGGTCTGCTGCGGACCGTTGATCCACTTGGTGCTGGCGAAGGCCGACAGCGGCACCGGCTGGCCCTTGGTATTCAGGGCGTTCAGGCGCAGCAGGTCTTCCGGCTGCATGCGGTCCTTGGCGTCGGCCTGGACCACCACGCGCTGCAGGCGGCCGGCGTTCGGGAAGTCGTTCACGTAGCTCGAACCCAGCGAGGTCGAGATCGCGGTGTTGATCGCATCGAAGGTCACGCCCAGGGCGTTCGCCTTGTCGCGGTCGATCTCCAGCTGCAGCTGCGGCGCATCTTCCAGGCCTTCCGGACGGATGCCGGTCAGAACCGGGGATTGCATCGCCATGCCCAGCAGCTGGTTACGCGCCTGCAGCAGGGCTGCGTGGCCGAGGCCGCCGCGGTCCTGGAGACGGAAGGAGAAGCCGGCGCCGCGGCCCAGTTCCGGGATCGGCGGCGGGCTCACCACGAAGATGAAGGAATCGCGCAGCGCCATCAGGTGCCCGGTGATGCGGCCGGCCAGGCTCTGTGCGTCCGAGCCTTGCGCCTTGCGCTCGTCCCAGGGCTTCAGCGGGATGAAGGCGAGACCCATGTTCTGGCCCTGGCCGGAGAACGAGAAGCCGGTCACGGATACCATGTCGGCGACTTCCGGCTGCTTCAGCACATAGGCTTCGGCGGCCTTCAGCACGGCGTCGGTGCGCTCGGCGGTGGCGCCCGGCGGCAGCTGGATGTTGGCGATGATGTAGCCCTGGTCTTCGTTCGGCAGGAAGGAGTTCGGCATCCTGGTGAATACCAGGCCGACCAGGCCCAGCAGCAGCACGAAGACGACCAGTGCGCGGCCGGTGCGGCGCAGGATCTTGCCGACGAATCCTTCATAGCGCTTGGCGCCGGTGCTGAAGGTGCGGTTGAACCAGCCGAAGAAGCCGCGCTTCTCCATGTGGTGGCCGGCTTCCACCGGCTTGAGCAGGTGGGCGCACAGCGCCGGGGTCAGCGACAGCGCCAGGAAGGCCGAGAAGGCGATCGAGGACACCATCACCGCCGAGAACTGGCGGTAGATGTTGCCGACCGCGCCGGCGAAGAAGGCCAGCGGCACGAACACCGAGATCAGCACCACGGTCACGCCGATGATGGCGCCCGAGATCTGGCCCATGGCCTTGCGGGTCGCCTGCAGCGGCGGCAAGCCTTCCTCGGACATGATGCGCTCGACGTTCTCCACCACCACGATGGCGTCGTCGACCACGATACCGATCACCAGCACCATGCCGAACATGGTCAGCACGTTGATCGAGAAGCCCAGCGCCAGCAGGGTGGCGAAGGAGCCGAGCAGGGCGACCGGCACCACGATGGTCGGGATCAGGGTGTAGCGGATGTTCTGCAGGAACACGTACATCACGATGAACACCAGGATCACGGCCTCGATCAGGGTCTCGATGACCTGGCTGATCGAAATCTGGATGAACTTGGTGGAGTCGTAGGGAACCGCGTACTTCATGCCGTGCGGGAAGTACTTCTGCAGCTCGGCCATGCGGGTCTTGATCAGGTTGGCGGTCTCGAGCGCGTTACCGGTCGGCGACAGCTGCACGCCGATACCGCTGGACGGCTTGCCGTTCAGGCGCGCCGAGGTCGAATACGCCTGGCCGCCGATCTCGATGCGGGCCACGTCCTTCAGGCGCACGGTGGAGCCGTCCGGATTCGCGCGCAGCACGATGTTGCCGAACTGTTCGACGTTCGACAGCTGGCCGGTCACGACCACGGTCGCGGTGATCTGCTGGCCCACGTTCAGCGGCAGGTCGCCGATGGTGCCGGACGCCACCTGGGCGTTCTGGGCGCGGATCGCGTTGTTGACGTCGGAAGCGGACAGCTTGAAGCCGACCAGCTTGGCCGGGTCGATCCAGATGCGCATCGCCTTCTCGGTACCGAACAGCTGGGCCTGGCCCACGCCCTTGATACGCTGGATCTCGGGCAGCACGTTACGCGAGGCGTAGTCGCCCAGCGCGATCGGGTCCCAGTTCGGGTCGTCCGAGGAGAGGATGGTGAACAGCAGGAAGTTCGAGCGGGCCTTGTCGACGCGCACGCCCTGCTGGGTCACGGCAGCCGGCAGGCGCGGGGTCGCGCGCGACAGGCGGTTCTGGACGTCGACCTGGGCCAGGTCGGGATCGGTACCGGTCTCGAAGGAGATCGTGATGGAGCCGGTGCCGTTGGCCTGGCTGGTCGACTCCATGTAGACCATGCCGGGCGAACCGTTCATCTCGCGCTCGATCACGGAGATGACCGAGTCCTCGAGGGTCTGTGCGGAAGCGCCAGGGTAGGCGACGCTGACGACGATCGACGGCGGCGCCACGGTCGGGTATTGCGCGATCGGCAGCTGCTTGATGGCGACGCCGCCAAGCACCATGATGAACAGCGCGATCACCCAGGCGAAAATTGGGCGGTCAATAAAAAAACGAGCCATTGGGAAGTCCTGTTTCTAATGTTGCTCTTACTGGCGGGTAGTGCCCGTGCCGGCGGCGGCGGCGGCCGGCGAACCGGTCGCGGCCGGGGCGCTGTTGGCGTTCTGCGGAGTCCATGCCACCGGCTGTACCGGGGTGCCCGGCGGCAGCATCTGCAGCTTCTGGAAGCCGTCGACCATCACTTTCTCGCCTTCCTTCAGGCCGCTTGTCACGACCCAGTTGGCGCCTTCCTGCGAGGCGATCTTGACGGTGCGCGGGGTCGGCTTGTTGTCCGCGCCGATCACCATCACGGTGTCGCCGGTCTGGCCGCCGCGGGTCACGGCCTGCTGCGGCACCAGGATGCCCGACGGCAGCTCGGCCTGGGCCAGGCGCACGCGCACGTACTGGCCCGGCAGCAGGGCGCTGTCCGGGTTCGCGACCTGGGCGCGCAGGGTGACCTGGCCGCTGGTCGGGTCCACGGTCACGTCCGAGAACAGCAGCTTGCCTTTGCGGCCCAGTTCGCTACCGTCGTCGAGGATCACCGACACCGGGATCGCCGAGTCGATGCCGCGGTTGCCAGCGCTCTTGCGCAGGCGCTGCAGTTCGGCGGCGGACTGGGTGATGTTCAGGTAGACGTTGTCGGTCTGCTGGATCAGCGCCATCTGGGTCGCCTCGGTGCTTGATACCAGTGCGCCTTCGGTCACGAGGGCGCGGCCGATACGGCCCGAGATCGGGGCGTAGACGTTCGCATAGCCATAGTTGATCTGGGCGATCTTCACCTGCGCCTTGGCGGCGTTGACGTCGGCTTCGGCCTGCTTGGCGGCGGCGACGGCGTTGGTGAACTCCTGCTTGCTGACCGCATTCGCCTCGACCAGCGGCTTGTAGCGCTCGACGGTGGCCGAAGCCGAGGTCAGGTTGGCCTGGGCGCGGCCGAGCGAGGCCTGGGCGCTGTTGAGCTGTGCCTGGTAGGGCTCCGGATCGATCTGGAACAGGGACTGGCCCTGCTTGACCATGCTGCCTTCGGTGAACAGGCGCTTCAGGACGACGCCGTTGACGCGGGCGCGCACCTCGGCCACGCGGATCGCTTCGACGCGGGCCGGCAGTTCGGTTTCGAGGGCAACCTGCTGGAATTTGGTCGTGATGACGCCGACTTGCGGCGCCGGCATCTTGCCGCCGGGGGCACCGGCGCCGGCCTGGGCGGCATCCTTGTGGCCGCAGCCCGACAGCAAGGCCAGGGCGGTCAGGGTGCACGCGGCAATCCTGGTCAGATTCAGGGTAGATGGTTGGGCAGAACGCATTAAGTGCTTCCTTCTGTTGAAAAAAGGACAAAACCGTCCTGCAGTACTACTCCGGCACCGCACAACGATTCGTCATTGGCTTTTAGGTAAACGGGGATATACTATCACGAGTGTATGTTTAATGTTTCTTGACCACCAAAAAATGGAGATAGGCGCCAATGGCCCGCAGAACCAAAGAAGAGGCCGCTGCCACGCGTGACAGCATCCTTGATGCTGCAGAGAAATTGTTTGTTGAACAGGGTGTTTCGAGAACGACCTTGCAGCATATCGCAACCGCTGCCGGTGTGACGCGCGGTGCGATTTATTGGCACTTCGACGACAAGGGCGCCCTGTTCAACGCGATGATGGAGCGCGCGATCCTGCCGCTGGAGGCGGAGCTGCAGGTGCTGGACGAAGCCGATTCGAGCGATCCGCTGGCCGACCTGCGCGAGTACATGCTGGCCGTGCTGCGTCGCACGGTCGAGGACCCGGTGGCCCGCCGCGTGTTCGAGATCGCCATGCTGAAGGTGGAGTTCGTCGACGAGATGGATGCGGTGCGCTGCCGTCGCCAGCATAGCCTGAGCCAGTGGATGGCGCGCGTCGAACGCCGCATCAAGGTGGCCGCCGACCAGGGCTTGATCTCCTGCAAGGTCGAGCCGAGCACGCTGGCGCTGGCGATGTGGACCATGATCGACGGACTGGTCCGCAACTGGATGTTCGCGCCCCAGAGCTTCGATCTGCTCGAGTTGGGGAAGTGCGTGATCGATCCGTATATGGAAGGCTTGCGGGCGGGGCGCGCCTGAGCCCGCCTGAGCCCGGCAAGCCTTCGAGTATGCATGTTTACAATATTGCCAACTGATGCAAGGATGGGGCCTGTTTCCTTGTGGAGGACGGCATGCGTACCAGACTGACCATTGCGCTAGCCTTGTTCATGGTTGTACTGCTGGGCTGGCAGCATTTGCACGGCGGTGTCCCGGCCCACCACCTGCTGGCGCGCGAAGACCTGCCCGCGGTATCCAACTGGTGGGGAGTGCTGACCCTGCCGGTCCTCGCCTGGTTCCTGCTGGGCCGCATCGAGCGCCGCCGTGAAGGCGGGCAGGGCGGTACCCGTGCCATGGCCGCAGGTTTCGTCGCCAGCCTGCTGTATGGATTCACGCTGGCGCTGTGCTTCGTCTCCGGCAAGCCCGAGGTCAGCGACATCATGGCCCAGGGCGTGTTCGTCATCGCCTTGTTCCTTCCGGTTTACCGCGCCGAATGCGTGCTCGGTTTCGTGATGGGGATGAGCGTGTTCCTGGGCGCCATCCTGCCGATGATCGCCGCGCTGGTCTTCGCCGCGGTCGGCGCGCTGCTGTATCACGCCGTCCGCTTCGTCTGGCTGAGGCTGTCGGCACTGGCGCGCTAGCTCATGAGATTGTTGTTGGCATTCCTGCTCGGCCTCGGCTGCGCCCCTTCGGTCCTGGCGCAGGCGCAGGCGCTGCCGTTCGCGGGCCGCTGGCTGCTGGACGATCGGCCGGCGGCACAAGCTGCCTATACCGTCCTGAACATCAACAACGATCGCCTGCGCTGGAGCGGACCGGATAAATCGGTCCCGCCCTGCGAGCAGGAATTCGCGCTGAAAAAGGAAAAGCCCGGCACGGTGTACCTCGATGGACGCGGCACCAGATTCCTGGCCGGCGTCCCGGGCAGCATCCCGACCTATCTGCTGACCTTGCGCAGCAGCACCTGCGGCCGCGCCGGCGAGGATGTGAGGATCCGCTATCCGCTGATCTACGATGCCCAGCACATCGAAGTCATCGAATACGAGAACGGCAAGCCGGTGAGTTCGCGGCGTTTTCACCGCAAGAAATAAATTCTTCCGAAAGATCAATGCACATCGGCCGGCATTTCTTCAGGGGATTCCGCGCGCAGCATCGAGATCAGGCCTTCCAGCGCCAGCGAAGCCTCGCCGCGCCACACCAGGTGGGTCCGGTTCTCCGCGATGTGTGCCGGCAGCTTGTGCTGCCTCACCTTGTCCGCGGCCTGCAGCGCGCCGAGCACGCTCTGCGGCACGACGGCAAAGCCGGTCCCCGCCGCCACGCAGGCGATCATGCCCTGGTAGGAACCGAATTCGAGCACCCGTTCCACCGTCACGTTTTCGCTGCCCAGCCATTCGTCCAGGCGCCGCCGGTAGGAGCAGCCGTGGGTAAAGGCGATCATGGTCAGGCGGCCGAGGTCTTTCGCATCGCGCACCGGACCCGTGGCAAGGGGCGTGATCAGCACCAGCTCTTCGCGGAACACCGGCAAGGCTTCCAGCTCGGGCGCGGTGAAAGGCTCGGACACGAAGGCCGCTTCGATCTCGAAGTTCCTGACCGCCTTGAGCAGGGCGCCGGTGGTGCCGGTGACGAGCTCCACCACCACGCCCGGATGTTCTTCGTGGAAGCGCGACAGGATGGGCGCCAGGCGGCTGCCGGCCGTGCTTTCCAGGGAACCGAGGCGAAACACGCCCTGCGGCTTGCCGCTGCGCAGCTCGTCGACGGCTTCGTCGGCCAGGCGCAGCAGGCGGGTCGCGTAGTTCAGCAGCGTCCTGCCTTCGGCGGTCAGGCTGAGCGAGCGGCCGTCGCGGCGGAACAGGCGCACGCCGAGGTACTCTTCCAGTTGCCGGATGCGGGTGGTGACGTTGGATGGCACGCGGTGCAGCTTTTCCGCGGCCCGGTTCACGCCACCCTCGCTGACGACGGTACGGAAAATGAGCAGGGCTTCCAGGTCGATCGTTCTCATGGAGAGAATGATAGTCCATTTTTATTCATTAGTCAGCGCGCCCAGCTTGCGCTTTAATTTAGGCATGGATAGCACGACACTTCCCCTTGCCGCCAGGAGCGGCCGCGTTGCCGCCGCCGTCTGCGCCGCGGCCATGATCTCGCTGGCGGTGGCCATGGGCATTGGCCGCTTCGCCTTCACGCCCCTGTTTCCGCTGATGGTGAGGGACGGGCTGCTCGACAGCCACGCCGGCGCCATGCTCGCCGCTGCCAACTACCTGGGCTACCTGGCCGGGGCGCTGGCGGCCTCGCGCCTGCGCATCAAGCCGGCGCTGCTGCTCGCCCTCGGGCTGGCCGGCACCGTGCTGATCACGGCGGCGGTCGGCTGGACCGCCTCCGGCTTCTGGTGGGCCGTGCTGCGCTTCCTGGCGGGCGTGATGAGCGCCTGGACCCTGGTCGCGACCAGCGCCTGGGGCCTCGGCTGGCTGGCGGCGATCGGGCGTCCGGACCTGGCCGGGGTCCAGTTTTCCGGCGTCGGGATCGGCATTGCCGCCGCCGGCATGTTCTGCCTGCTGCTGGGGCGTTCGCTGCCCTCGCCGCAACTATGGATCGGCCTGGCGGCGCTGGGCGCACTGGCGTCGATCCTGCCGCTGGTGCTGAGCCGCAGCCTGCCGGCGCCGCCGGCGCCCATGCCCGCAGCCGCAGCGGCCGCCACCGGGCCCGCCGCGCCGCAAGCCACCTTCGGCCTGGTCGTCTGCTATACCCTGTTCGGCTTCGGCTACATCCTGCCCGCCACCTATCTGCCGGCGCTGGCGCGGCAACTGGTCGACGATCCCGCCGTGTTCGGCCTGGCCTGGCCGGTGTTCGGCGCCGCGGCGGCCATCTCCACGGTGCTGGTGTCCTGGCGCCTGGCGAAGGCGCAGCGCCTGGGCGTGTGGGCGGCCGCCCACCTGCTGATGGCGGTCGGCGTGCTGCTGCCGGCCGTGTGGACCTCGCTGGCCAGCGTGACCCTGGCTGCGCTGCTGGTGGGCGGCACCTTCATGGTCATCACCATGGTCGGCATGCAGGAGGCGCGCGCGCGTGCCGAAGGGCAGGCCACGCGCGTGCTGGGCAGGATGACGGCAGGCTTCGCAGTCGGCCAGCTGGCGGGGCCGCTGGTGAGCGCGGGCATCGCCGGCCTGACGGACACCGAGGCCGCGGCCCTGCACATGGCGCTGGCGCTGTCGGCGCTGGGCCTGCTGGGCAGCGCAGCCTGGCTGTGGAAAACGAACTCGCACATTGCACATCGAAAGGGGAAACCATGAATCCGAGCCAGAGCCAGCAATTCCTTGAACGCCTCGCGCTCCAGTATCCGATCATCCAGGCGCCGATGGCCGGCGTGTCGACGCCGCGCATGGCGGCGGCGGTGTCCAACGCCGGCGGCCTGGGATCGCTGGGACTGGGAGCGAGCAATGCCGCCCAGGCGCGCCAGATGCTGGAAGAAACGCGCGCCCTGACCAGCCGCTCCTTCAATGCGAACGTGTTCTGCCATGTGCCGGCACGCCGCGATGCCGAGCGCGAAGCGGCCTGGCTCGGCCACCTCGCGCCCCTGTTCGCCGATGCGGGCATCGCGGCACCAATCTCGCTCGACGAGATCTACAAATCCTTCAACGAAGATGAAGACATGTTCCGCATGCTGCTCGAGCTGCGTCCGGCGGTCGTGAGCTTTCACTTCGGCCTGCCGTCCGCCGAACGGCTGGCCGCCTTTCACGAGGCGGGCGTGTTCACGATGGCCACCGCCACCAGCCTGCGCGAGGCCGGGATCATCGAACGGGCGGGTGTGATGGCGATCGTGGCCCAGGGCATCGAGGCCGGCGGCCACCGCGGCATGTTCGATCCGGAACAAGGCGACGAAGGCCTGAGCACCTCGGTGCTGGTGCGCCTGCTGGTCAGGAAGACCGGCCTGCCGATCGTCGCCGCCGGCGGCATCATGGACGGTGCCGGAATCAGGGCCGCGCTGGACCTGGGCGCGGTGGCGGCGCAGCTGGGGACCGCCTTCATCCTGGCGCCGGAATCCTCGGCCAGCGCCGTCTACCGCGCAAACCTGAAGAGCGAACGGGCCGAGGCCACGCGCATGACCGCGGCCATTTCCGGACGCCCGGCGCGCGGCATGCTCAACCGCCTGATCGCCCACGGATACGAGGCCGGCAGCCCGCCGCCGGCCTCGTATCCGGTCGCCTACGATGCGGCCAAGCAGCTGCACGCCGCGGCCGCCAAGGCCGGCAACCACGAGTTTGCGGCGCAGTGGGCAGGGCAGGGAGCGCCGCTGGCGCGCGAGATGCCGGCGGGGGAGATGCTGCAGCAGCTTGCCAGGGAAATGGCGATGTAAACGGAAAACGGCGGCACGAATGCCGCCGTTCACCCACTACCGTCATTCCCGCACACACCACCACGTCGTCCCCGCGCAGGCGGGGATCCAAGTTCTGCGTGCGTTACGTCAGCTTATGCAAAATCAGCGCAGCTCCTCGATCATCTTCTTCAGCTTGACCGAATCCGCAACGAAGGCACGGATACCCTCGGCCAGCTTCTCGGTCCCCATCGCGTCTTCGTTCAGCATGAAGCGGAAGGTCTTCTCGTCCATCGCGATCTTTTCGATGTCCGCGGACTGGTCGGCCACCAGCTTGCGCTCGACGGTCGCGTCGGCGTCGGCCAGCTTCTGCAGCAGGTCCGGCGAGATGGTCAGCAGGTCGCAGCCGGCCAGTTCCAGGATCTGCGAGGTGTTGCGGAAGCTCGCGCCCATCACTTCGGTCTTGTAGCCGAACTTGCGGTAGTACTGGTAGATGCGCTTGACCGACTGCACGCCCGGATCGTCGGCGCCCTGGTAGTCGGTGCCGGTCGATTTCTTGTACCAGTCGTAGATACGGCCCACGAACGGCGAGATCAGCTGAACGCCCGCTTCGGCGCAGGCCACGGCCTGGCACAGCGAGAACAGCAGGGTCAGGTTGCAGCGGATGCCGTCTTTTTCCAGGATCTCGGCGGCGCGGATACCTTCCCAGGTCGAGGCGATCTTGATCAGCACGCGCTCGCGCTTGATGCCGGCGGCTTCGTACAGGGCGATCAGTTCGCGGCCCTTGGCGACGGTCGCTTCGGTGTCGAAGGACAGCGCGGCGTCGATCTCGGTCGAGACGCGGCCCGGCACGAACTTGAGGATCTCGACGCCGAAAGCGATCAGCAGGCGGTCGACGATCTCTTCGACCGAAGCGCCTTTGGAGTCGGCGACAGCTTTTTCCAGCAGCGGACGGTATTCCGGCTTCTGGACCGCCTTCAGGATCAGCGAGGGGTTGGTGGTCGCGTCTTGCGGCGCGTAGGCCTTGATCGACTGGAAGTCGCCGGTATCGGCCACCACGGTGGTGTACTGCTTGAGCTGTTCGAGTTGGTTCATGGTGCGTGGCAAGTGATGTGAGATACGGATTCCGTGATTGTACCGCACCGGCAGCCGGCGATTTATTCGAAAAAACGCATGCCGGCATAGGGCGCCGCACGGCACTGGGCCAGGCGGCTGGCCAGTTTGCCGACGTGGACCTCGAGCTGGTGGCCGTCCGGATCCAGGAAATAAAAGGAATCGCCTTCGCTCCTGTTTTTCCGCCACTCGACGGCGCCGGCCTCGAGCAGGCGCGCACGGAAGGCGGCGAAATCGACCTGGGCGACATCGAAGGCGTAGTGCGTATAGTCCGGCTCGGCCGGGGCTGCGCGCTTGCCGTCGAGCGACAGGCACAGCCATAGTTCGCCCAGGCTCAGGTAGGCGCCCGTGTTCCAGATCGCTGCCGGTTTGAAGCCAAGCAGGTCCTTGTAAAAGGCGAAGCTGCGCTCGAGGTCGGCAACGGCCAGGGTCAGGTGATTCAGTCCGCTCAGCAATCGGTGGCGTCCAGGAAGGCCGCGACCATGCGCTCCAGGCCGGCCTTGTCTTCATCTGAGAAACGTTCCAGCTTCGGGCTGTCGATATCGAACACGCCGACCAGCTTGCCGTTCTTGATGACCGGAAGCACGATCTCCGAGGCCGAGGCCGAATCGCAGGCGATGTGGCCGGGGAAGGCGTGCACGTCCGGCACCACGATGGTCTCGCGCTGCACGGCGGTGGTGCCGCAGACGCCGCGGCCGAAGGGGATGCGGGCGCAGGCCGGCTTACCCTGGAAGGGGCCGACCAGCAGATCCTGGCCTTCGCCCTTCTTGCTCGGCACGGTGAAATAGAAACCGGCCCAGTTCAGGTCGGCCAGGGTGTCGTAGACCAGCGCCGAAAACTGCGAGGCGTTGGCGGTGAGGTCGCGCTCGCCTTCGAGGACGCTGGCGACCTGGCGTACCAGCAGGTCGTAGTCGGGGCGGGTGCTGCGTTCGGGATTGATGTGCATGGCGTGAGCTCGAAGGAACTGATCGGAAAGCGATATTTTACCGCCAGCATGGCAATACTGCCGGGCCGAACCGGATGGCGCCTTTCAGGCGGCGGCCAGCTGCCGCAGGGCCGGCAAGATGGCATGCAGGCTGTCGACTTCGCAGGTCGGCACGGCCTCGCTCGCATTGCCCAGCTTGCCCGGATTGAACCAGCAGCTGTCGATGCCGAAGCGGTTGGCGCCGAGGATGTCGGCGTCCAGCCGGTCGCCGACGATGACGGTTTCCCGCTTCGCAAAGGCGCGCGCCATCTTCGCCGCGTAGTCGAAGAAGCGGCTGTCCGGCTTGGCAAAGCCGCAGGCTTCGGAGGTCGAGACAAAGGAGATGTGGTCCTTCAAACCCGAGCTGGCGATGCGGCGGGTCTGGATGTGCTCGACGCCATTGGTGATGATGCCGACCTCGCCGATGGCCGACAAGGCTTCGCAGACCTGCCTGGCGCCGTCGATGAGGACGACGGTGTCCGACAGCGACTCGAGATAGAGGTGGCTGGCGGCTTGCGGATCGAGGTCGAGGGCCTTCTGCGCGAAGGTACGGCGGAAGCGTTCGACTTTCAGGAAATCCTTCGAGACGGTCCCCAGCTCGAATTCCTTCCACAGCGCAATGTTGATGGCCTGATATTGCGGGAACAGGGCTTCGATGCCGTCTTTCAGGCCGAGCGCCTGCATGGTGCGCACGAAGGAAAGCTGTTCGGATGCCTTGAAGTCGAGCAGGGTGTCGTCGAGGTCGAAGAGGAAGAGCGTATGTTTCATCGGCTATATATTAGCCGAGCATGCGAACTCTGTCTCAGGTGGTCAGCGGCGTCATCACCAGCTTGTGGAAGGCCGGGCGCGCCGCAAGGCGGTCGAACCATGCCTGCAGCCCGGGCAGGGGTTCGCGTTCGATCGGCAGGGCGAACCAGCGCCAGGCCGCGCAGCCCACGGCGATATCGCCCACCGTGAACGTGGCGCCGCCGACGTAATCCTGGTCGCCCAGATGGCGGTCGAGAATGCGCATCGTGGACAGGGCGGCAATGCGCTGCTCCTCGATCCTGCCGGATCGCGGTCGGCCGCGGGCGTGCGCATGAAGGCGCGGAACAGGGGCAGCAGGGCCGGCGACAAGGTCGAATTCGTCCAGTCCATCCAGCGCTCGGCATCGGCGCGCGCGCGCGGCTCGAGCGGCAACAGGCCGTCCAGCGCGTATCGCCCCGCGAGGTACCTGACGATGGTGTTGGATTCCCAGACCACGAAACCGTCGTCGTCGATGGTGGGCACCAGGCCGTTCGGATTCAGGATGCGGAAGGCCGGCGTGCCGACCACGCCGAAGTGGCGTCCGGCGTCGATGCGGCGATAGTCGAGCGCCAGCTCCTCGCAGCACCAGAGGACTTTCTGTACATTGATCGAATCGGCGTTGCCCCAGACGGTAATCACGGCGCCGGCATCAACCGATGAAGGAATCGAACTGCATGTCGAATTCCTGCAGCGCCTTCTGCGCATTCTGCATCTTCTTCCTGAACTCCGGCCCGCGCTTCAGGGCCAGGCCGACCGCCAGCACGTCGATCACGACCAGGTAGGCCAGGCGCGCCGAAATCGGCGTGTAGGGGTCGATCGCGAACACGAGGTCGATCGGGATCAAGAGGCTGGCCATGTCCGCCAGCGGGGTGCCGGAGGGCGCCAGCACGATCACCTCGGCGCCGCCGCGGCGCGCCAGTTTCGCGGAACGCGTGAGTGCGGGATTGTTGCCGCGTTGAGAAATTGCCACCACCACGTCGCCTTCGCGCAGCAGGGCCGCGGCGATCGAGTGGATCGCCGGATCCGTGTAGGCGATGGTCGGCACGCCCGAGCGGAAGAACTTGTGCTGGGCGTCGGCGGCCACGAAGCCGGAGGTGCCCTGGCCGTAGAACTCGATCTTGTTGGCGCGCGACAGGATGTCCAGCGCCTTCTGGATCAGCTCCGGCTTGAGGTTGTTGCGCAGGTCGAGCAGGGTGTTGATCGAGCGGCTGCAGATCTTGTTGACCAGGTCGGCGGCGAGGTCGTCCTGGGCCGGCTGCTCGGTGGCGCCGGGCAGGGCCAGCGCCAGGCCTTGCGCCAGTTTCAGCTTGAACTCGTGCCAGCCGTCGTAGCCGAGGGTGCGGCAGAAGCGCACGACGGTCGGCTCCGAGACCCCTGCTGCGCGCGCCAGCGCGGTGATGTTCTGGCTGACGGTGGCGCTGGGCGATGCCAGCACGGCGAGCGCCACCTTGCGTTCGGATTTCGACAGCGAGTCGAGCTGGGTGCGGATGGAATCGAGCAGCACGGGGTCGGCGTCCTTAATCTTCCGGCAGCGCTTCTTCGCGCCACTGCAGGCCGTCGCGGCCGATCAGGGCGCTGGACGCGGCCGGGCCCCAGGTGCCGGAGGAATAGGGCACCGGCGAGGTGTCGTCCTGCTCCCAGTAATCGAGGATGGGCTCGACCCATTCCCAGGCCGCTTCCAGCTCGTCGCCGCGCATGAACAGGGTCAGCTGGCCGCGCAGGACATCCAGCAGCAGCCGCTCGTAGGCTTCCATGCGCGGCGCCTTGAACTGCTCGCGGAAATCGAGTTCGAGCTCGGCCTGCTTCAGGCGCATGCCGTCGCCCGGGGTCTTGGACATCAGGTTCAGCGACAGGCCCTCGTCCGGCTGCAGGCGGATCACCAGGCTGTTCGGCTGGAAGCTGGAGGTCGGCTGGTTGAAGATCGAGTGCGGAATCGGCTTGAAGCGCACGACGATCTCGGCCAGGCGGTCGGCCATGCGCTTGCCGGTGCGCAGGTAGAAGGGCACGCCGGCCCAGCGCCAGGTATCGATCTCGGCCTTCATGGCGACGAAGGTCTCGGTCTTCGACTGCTTGGGCGCGCCCGGCTCGTCGCGGTAGCCCGGCACCGGCTGGCCATCGACGTAGCCGGCGCGGTACTGGCCGCGCACGATGTTCTGCGTCAGCGTGGTCGGCGTGAAGCGCTTCAGCGAGCGCAGCACCTGCAGCTTGGAATCGCGCACGGCGTCCGGCGCGATCGAGGTCGGCGGTTCCATGGCGACGATGCACAGCAGCTGCAGCAGGTGGTTCTGCAGCATGTCGCGCAGGGCGCCGGAATTGTCGTAGTAGCCGAGGCGGTTGCCGACGCCGATCTTCTCGGCGATGGTGATCTGCACGTCCGAGATCCACTCGCGGCGCCACAGCGGCTCGAACAGGACGTTACCGAAGCGCAGGGCCAGCAGGTTCTGCACGGTCTCCTTGCCCAGGTAGTGGTCGATCCGGTAGATCTGCGATTCGGCGAAGACCTTGCCGACGTCCAGGTTGATCTGCTTGGCCGACTCCAGGTCGCGGCCCAGCGGCTTTTCCAGCACCACGCGCGAGTTCGGCGTGGCCAGGCCGCTGGCGGCCAGGTTGTCGCAGATCTTCGCGAACAGCGAGGGAGGGGTGGCCAGGTAGTACACGCGGGTCAGGGACTCGTCCTTGCGCAATGCCTCGACCAGGCCGGCGTAGCTCTTCAGGTTGACGGCATCGACGGACACCCAGGTGATGCGGTCCAGGAATTTCTTCCACGCGGCTTCGGCGACGCTTTCCTTGATGTGCGGCTTCGAATTCGTCTCGACCATCTGCAGGAAGCCTTCCTGCGTCATCTCTTCGCGGCCCACGCAGATGATGCGCGCGCTCGGGGGAAGGTCGTTGGCGACGTCGCGGGCATACATCGCGGGCAGGAGTTTGCGCATCGCGAGGTCGCCGCTGCCGCCGAAGAAAACGAGATCGAAATCGGAAAGTGCCATGGAGTATCTGATCGTAAGGGAGGGATAAGCTTGAATTGTAAATTTACTACACGAATATTGATCGCGCAAGAAAATTTACTACGCCATCGAGCGATCCGAGGAAATATGGTGCCACATCCATTTAATGGCCGGCATTCGCGTGGGCACGGTGTGCCCACGCCGGCCGCGCCCGCCCTACATCAGCCGCGGTATTCCGGCATCTCGAGCCCGGCCACGTCGACGCGGAAGGCCAGCACCTTGCCGCTGTCCGGCATCGCCGCCAGCTCCTCGGCCGGACGGCCGCCGCACGCACTGGTGACGTACAGGGTACGCAGGTCCGGGCCGCCGAAGCAGACCGCGGTCGGGCACTTCACCGGCAGGTCGATCTGCTGCAGCAGTTCGCCGGTGGGCGACAGCTTCAGGATGCGGCCGCCTTCGTACATCGCGATCCAGTAATTGCCTTCGCTGTCGAGCGCCGCGCCGTCGGGACGGCCGCCATAGGTGCCCGAGGTTTTATCGGCCTCGAAGGTGACCAGGTTGCGGCGGTTCGACGCGGTGCCGCTGGCGAGGTCGTAGTCGTAGCAGTCGATGCGGTGGCTGGTGGTATCGGCGTGGAACATGGTCTTGCCGTCCAGGGACCAGGCCAGGCCGTTCGAATTGGTCATGCCGCCGCTCCAGGCCAGGCGCAGCTCACCCCTGTCCAGCACGTACATTTCGGCCTTCGGCTGGTCGCGCGGTTCGTAGATGGTGCCGACCCAGAAGCGCCCTAGCGGGTCCACGCGGCCGTCGTTGAAGCGCATGATCTTCGTATCGTAGGGCGCGGGCGCGATGTCCTCGACCTCGCCGCTGCTGGTGTTCAGGTAGACGAAGCCGTTGCGGGTGGAGATCACCAGGTTGTTGTCGATGTCGACGGCCAGGGCCGACGGTTCGCTGTCCATCTTCCACGCCGAATACTTGCCGCTCGCCGGATGCAGGCGGTGCACGGTCAGGCCGGGAATGTCGACCCAGTACAGCGCCGATTCGACCGCATGCCAGATCGGGCATTCGCCGGTCTTCATCGCCTCGTCGTGCGCTACCACGAAATGTTCGGTTTTCATGAGGAATCCTTACAGAGACTCAGATGGCGGCCTTGGCGCGCGCGATCAGGCCATTGGTCGAGCTGTCGTGCCGGGCCGGCTGCACGTCGCCGTTGAGCTCCGCCTCGATCTTCTTGGCCAGCACCTTGCCCAGTTCGACGCCCCACTGGTCGTAGCTGTTGACGTCCCACAGCGCGCCCTGCACGAAGACCTTGTGCTCGTACAGCGCGATCAGGGCGCCCAGGGTGGCCGGGTTCAGGTAATCCATCAGGATGGTGTTGCTCGGGCGGTTGCCCGGGAAGGTCTTGTGCGGTACCAGGCGCTCGATTTCTTCCGCCGGCTGGCCGGCCAGGTCGGCGCGTACTTCAATCGCGGTCTTGCCCTTCATGAAGGCTTCCGACTGCGCGAAGCAGTTGGCCAGCAGGGCCGCGTGGTGGTTGTGGAACTCGTGAGCCGGGCGCAGGGCGGCGATGAAATCGATCGGTGTCACGTCCGTGCCCTGGTGCAGCAGCTGGAAGTAGGCGTGCTGGCCGTTGGTGCCGACGTCGCCCCAGATCACCGGGCCGGTGTCGTAGTCGGTGATGGTGTCGCCGGCGCGCGTGACGCGCTTGCCGTTGCTTTCCATGTCGAGCTGCTGCAGGTAGGCCGGGAAGCGGTTCAGGTCCTGGTGGTAGGGGGCGATCGAGACCGAGGCGCAGTCGAGGAACTCGCGGTTCCAGAAGCCGACCAGGCCCAGGATCATCGGCAGGTTCTGCTCGATCGGGGCGCTGCGGAAGTGCTCGTCCATGGCGTGGGCGCCGGCCAGGAAATCGCTGAAGTAGCCGAAGCCCACGCACAGCGCGACCGGCAGGCCGATCGCCGACCACACCGAGTAACGGCCGCCGACCCAGTCCCAGAACGGGAACATGTTGGCCGGATCGATGCCGAAGGTCTTGATGGCTTCGACGTTGGTCGACACCGCCACGAAGTGCTTTGCCAGCGCTTGTTCAGCCGACTGAGCCGGCGCGTTCTGCAGGAACCAGGCGCGGGCCGTGTTCGCGTTCATCATGGTCTCGGCCGTGGTGAAAGTCTTCGAGGCGATGATGAAGAGGGTGGTTTCCGGGTTCACGCGCGACAGCGCCGCGTCCATGTCGTGGCCGTCGACGTTGGAGACGAAGTGCATGCTCAGGCGCGGATGGGCGAACTGGCGCAGCGCCAGGCAGACCATCTTCGGGCCGAGGTCGGAGCCGCCGATGCCGATGTTGACGACGTCGGTGATCTCCTTGCCGGTGTAGCCCTTCCACGAACCGTTGCGCACGCTGTCGCTGAAGGTCCGGATATGGTCCAGCACGGCGTGCACGTCGCCGGTCACGTCCTGGCCGTCCAGCGTGAAAGGCTTGTTGCGCGGCGCGCGCAGGGCGGTGTGGAGGACGGCGCGGTTTTCCGTCAGGTTGATCTTCTCGCCGGCAAACATGGCGTCGCGCAAACGCTCGACGCCGCGCTCGCGCGCGAGTTGCGCCAGCAGTTCAAGCGTGCGCCCGTCCAGACGGTTTTTTGAATAGTCTAGGAACAGCCCGGCGGCCTCGCAGGAGAGGCGTTCGAAGCGCTGCGGATCCTGTGCGAACAGCTCGCGCATCTGCCACTCCCGGGCCTGGGAAGCATGGTTACGGAGCGACTGGTAGCTGGTGGTGCTGGTGAGAAGAGGTTGGCGCATAGGTAGTGGTGACGACGGACGGTATGATGTCATTTTGTGCAGGTTATCGAATCATACAGGAAGTGGGCGTAAAATCACTACAAATTGTGTTCGAAGTTGCGTGAGCGTGGTGCTCACCCTACGGCAGGGCAGGCACACCGTGCCCGCGATCAACACCCGAATTCCCGAAGGCTGCAATTGAAAGCGGGGCGCCAGCATGCGCCCGCTCGCATTTTGTAGTAAAATTTCAGAAATCCAATTCATAAGGAACGATCATGGCGGTGCATCCCGTAGTAGAGAAGGTGACCCAACGCATCATCCAGCGTAGCCGGTCCTCGCGCCAGGCTTACCTGGCGCACCTGGACGCGGCGCGCGTCAAAGGTGTCCAGCGCGGGACGCTGGCGTGCACGAACCTGGCGCACGGCTTTGCGGCATTCCCGGCCAGCGACAAGCTCAAGCTGCGCGAGCAGAAGCAGCCGTCGGTGGCCATCGTTTCCTCGTACAACGACATGCTGTCGGCCCACCAGCCCTTCGAGTACTTCCCGAAAGTGATCAAGGACGCGGTGCGCGACGTCGGCGCGGTGGCCCAGTTCGCCGGCGGCGTGCCCGCCATGTGCGACGGCATCACGCAAGGCCAGCCGGGCATGGAACTGTCGCTGTTTTCGCGCGATACCATCGCGATGTCGACCGCCATCGCGCTGTCGCACAATATGTTCGACGCCTCGCTCTACCTGGGCATCTGCGACAAGATCGTGCCGGGCCTGCTGATCGGCGCGCTGCACTTCGGCCACATCCCGGGCATCTTCGTGCCGGGCGGCCCGATGACCACCGGTATCTCGAACAAGGAAAAGGCGGCGATCCGCCAGCGCTATGCGAAAGGCCAGGCCACCCGCGAAGAGCTGCTGGAAGGCGAATCCGCGGCCTACCATGGCGCCGGCACCTGCACTTTCTACGGCACCGCCAACAGCAACCAGATGCTGATGGAGATGATGGGCCTGCACCTGCCGGGCGCCGCCTTCATCACCCCGGGCACCCCGCTGCGCGATGCGCTGACCCGCGCCGCTGCCCAGCGCGCCGTCAAGATCTCCCAGCAGGGCGGCGAGTACATGCCGATCGGCCACATCGTCGACGAGAAGAGCATCGTCAACGCGATTGCCGCGCTGCACGCGACCGGCGGCTCGACCAACCACACCATGCACCTGATCGCGATCGCGCGCGCAGCCGGCATCGTGGTCGACTGGAACGATTTCGACGAGCTGTCGAAGGTGGTGCCGCTGCTGGCGCGCGTCTACCCGAACGGCGATGCCGACGTGAACCACTTCCAGGCCGCCGGCGGACCGACCTTCGTGATGCGCGAACTGCTGGATGCCGGCCTGGCCCACGACGACGTCAACACCATCCTCGGCCGCGGCTTGCGCGCCCACTGCAAGGAACCCTTCCTGGACGGCGACCAGGTGGTCTGGAAAGACCTGCCGGAACAGAGCGGCGACGAGGCCGTGCTGCGCAAGCACACCAACCCGTTCAGCCCCGATGGCGGCCTGATCCTCGTGCAGGGCAACCTGGGCCGTGCCGTGATGAAGGTCTCGGCCGTCAAGAAGGAACACCACATCGTCGAGGCGCCGGCCAAGACCTTCGATTCGCAGGAAGACTTCATGCATGCGTACAAGGCCGGCCATCTAAACACCGACTTCGTCGCCGTGATCCGCTTCCAGGGCCCGCGCGCCAACGGCATGCCGGAACTGCATGCGCTGACCCCGGCGCTGTCGAACCTGCAGGACGCCGGCTACCACGTGGCGATGGTCACCGACGGCCGCATGTCGGGCGCGTCCGGCAAGGTGCCGGCGGCGATCCACGTGTCGCCGGAAATCCTGGCCGGCGGTCCGCTGGGCCTGGTGCGCGACGGTGATATCATCCGGGTCGATGCGACCGCCGGCACGCTCGAGGCGCTGGTGCCGGCCGACGTGTGGGCATCGCGTAAGATGGCCACGGCCGACCTCAGCAGGAGCCACATCGGCATGGGCCGCGAGCTGTTCGAGGTGTTCCGCAAATCCGTCACCGCAGCCGAGGAGGGCGCCGCCCACTTCCCGCTGCCGTCGCTGATCGACACCACCGTCCCTCTGCATGAAGGCACCGACAGTGGTGAGATCATGCCGGGTTCCGACGAAGATTTCCTGTTCCGCAAATCCACCGCCAAGTGAAAGCAAACGATGAGTACTGATATGAGCCTGCTCGACATCATGAAGTCGGCCGTCGTGATCCCGGTGATCGCGATCGACGATCCGGACCACGCCGTTCCCCTCGCCAAGGCGCTGGTCGCCGGCGGCATCCGCGTGCTCGAGGTGACCCTGCGCACCAGGCACGGCCTGGAGGCGATCCGCGCGATGGCCCAGGTCGAAGGCGCGATCGTCGGCGTCGGCACTCTGACCCAGCCGGAAGAATTCGCCGCTTCGCGCGATGCCGGTGCAGTGTTCGGCGTGTCGCCGGGCCTGACCCCGGCCCTGATCGAGGCAGCGAAGAAGAGCGGCCTGCCGCTGCTGCCGGGCTGCATGACCCCGTCCGAAGTGATGGCGGCGCGCGAAGCCGGCTTCAAGCAGCTGAAGCTGTTCCCGGCGGTGCCGGCGGGCGGCGTCGGCATGCTGAAGGCGATCGGCGGCCCGCTGCCGGACGTGACCTTCTGCCCGACCGGCGGCATCTCGATCGAAACCGCGCCGCAGTTCCTGGCGCTGAAGAACGTGGCCTGCGTGGGCGGCTCCTGGCTGACCCCGGCGGACGCGATGAAGGCCGGCGACTGGGACCTGATCACCGACCTGGCCAAGTCCGCGTCGAACCTGCGCGCCGCTGCTTAAGGTCCGGTCCGGGTCCGCATGGCGCGCGGGTTGACCCCGGGCGAGATCGCGATGGCGTCGCTGCTGTTCGGCGGCGCCATCGACTACGGCCGCGTGCGGGTCCACGACCGCCGCTATCTGCCGCTGCAGCCGAAGAACTGCGCGATGTCCCCCAACGGCAGCATCTACTTCCACCGTTCCTGCTTCCTGCCCGACTACAGCTTGGGCAATCCCACCGTCATCCACTGGTTCATGCATGAGATGGTGCTCTTGTGATAGTTTGCACACAACCACGGTCTTGACCTTTTGCAATGTAGAGTTTTCTTGTCGTTATTGCATTTTCATGCAATCATCGTTTGTTTATGGCAACGGTATTTTTAGCTTGCTGTTTCACTCCACTTTTCTAAGGTTCAAACTACCGATGATTCTTCAAATTGTAATTACATCTTTGGCGCTCACGTTTTCCGCTGCTGTAACGGCTACAACGCTGACTTTCGATGAACTTGTGCCACTTAGTTTTATTGGTGCCTCTTATGAATCGTCGGGATTTGTATTGACGGGAACACCCATGCCAAATAGGCCTTTTTATGACTCTGAGTTTCGTGCACAAAACGTTCTGACTAGAGATGGAACGACTTCAACGGGGCTTTTTATGGGTGGTCCTGCTTCGAAAATCAATCTCAATGAGAGCACAGGCGCACTATTTAATGCTATCTCGATAGACCTTGACGAAAGCTGGGTATACCAATACAGTCAATATGGAATGATGCCGGAACCCGTTTCCTTCACTGGAACAAAGGGAGATGGAACGAAGGTTTATGCCAAGTACTCATTCACCGGCATACCGAATAGTGAAACGTTTGTATTTGGGAATGAGTTCCAGAGTCTTCAATCTTTGCAGTGGGCGCAAGGAGCGATAGGTCATACCTTTGACAATGTGAATGTCGAATTAAGCTCTAGTGTTTCGGAGCCATCCACTATGTGGCTATTCTTGCCGTTAGTAGCTGCACTTTCGTTATGGTCGTGGAAGCGGAATCATGCGGGAAGCGTAAGTGCCTAGCCTCTCTAACTCTCTCATGCGGCTGGCAGCTTCGCTAGCTAACATAGGATGGTGCTCTTGTGTTAGTTAGCACATCACGTAGTTTGCGCTCCTTAACTTCGGGCGAAATAGCAATGACAGCGTTGCTATTCGGTGAATCAATCGACTATCAACATGTTCGCATTCATGCGCGGCGTTACATGCCGTTCCAGCCGAGGAACTGCTGTATGACGCCCAACGGCAGCATGTACTTTCATCGATCCTGTTTTCTCCCCGATTACAGTTCCGCGGCTCCACATCTGGTGCATTGGTTTTTTCATGAAATGGTTCATGTATGGCAACATCAGATCGGGTACGCAGTACGTCTGAGGGGTGCTGTGCGAATTTGTCTGCCATACGATTATGAACTATCGCCCGGTAAGACGCTGGCCGACTACAATATGGAAGCTCAAGCCGAAGTGTTGGCCGATTACTTCGCACTCAAGTACCTGAATTCTCCAGAGGTAATGCGTCAAAAACGCTATAGAGGCAGATTGTCGCTGTACGAACAGATATTGGCGGGCTTCTCTGCTAATCCTGCTAGCATCGCGAATCTGCCCCGCGATTGGGGTCGTTGCTTGCTATCGCTCAAAGGCTGGCGAGGAAGTCGATAAGATCATATTCATCTGCTTTTGCCCAGTTATGACGCTCGCATAATCCAACAAGCCTATCTTCCAAATCATAAGTACTAATTTTGTCAAATACCCCGCCTTTAATGCCATCACGTATATTGCTGACAATGTGCGTGTCTTCGTCGCGGAAGCCAAATCCAATGATTGCCAAGTTATTTTCTGCGTAAGCCTGTCGGTCATTGCCCTTGGGGTCGCATAAGGTTTTAAAACGACTATTGTAAAACGATAACGCAGTATTCGAAGCAATAATTCCTCGTTTAACCTGCTGATCGCCTACGACAATCACAGGCCATTGGTACTCTTCATCGACCTGTCTGCTCCTTTTGTTAATTTTGTTTGGTTTGTAACGTAGGTCGCCATGTAGGTGAAAAATCTTTATTTTGGCATCTTGATTCTTTTTGAGTCCGCTTTTTCCCCAGTAGTCAGTGCATATCCCCATTCTGCGGTAATTTGGGCCTAAAAGCATGTGGTCGAAAACGCTATCGAAGTTCAGCGTAAAGTAGTTTATCGAGTCATACTGGGCTGCAAGGCTTTCAATCGCTGGCTCGAATTTCTTTAGGGTGCCTAGCAACTCGTCAAGTGGAATTGTTAAACTTTGCTCAATTTGTTGAAGCGCGTTAGCGATGGAATCCTGAATATCACTGTGCCTAAATAAATCGGCAAAAGCTTCCTCGTTCATCTTGAAGCGTTTCAAATCGCTCTTGATTTTTCGCATTGCTAGGTTAACGGTAAGTAAGCCGCCCAGTATGAAATCGAACGAGTCGGGCGTGAACATGCGTTGAATATCATCGCGAATCTTTCGATAAACACTCTGACTAATCTTTTGATAAGTAAAACCTAGTAAATCTTTTGCGTCTGGGCAAGAATTAGAAATACCTATATTGATGCCTGCTCCGCTGATAATCGTTAGCTGTCGCATTGCCGTCCTTTGTCGTAACTGAACTCGTGTGTACCTATAATTTTGCCACAAACGAGGGTTTTCCGTTCAATATCTGGTAACTGCGAGGAGTGGTTGCGTTCCTTAACACGGATGGCTTAGCGGTAAACGGGCAGCTGTTGCTGATAAAATATACAACATGCTCAGGAATGGTCTGGAGTCAAAATCATGCAAGGAGGATGGAATGTCTAGTCATGCTCCGCTGTCAGGTTGCTAGGATTGATAATGTCGATATGCGCTAACTGTACACAAAACAAACATTTAAAACGGATCATTGAAGCTGAAGGGGGCGACGATTACTGCTCTGTATGTAGGAGTCAGCAAAGCAAGGTTTTCAATATCGAGCGTCTAGCCGATCTCATTGGGCCGATAATTACAGAGTTTTTTCGGCCTGAAGCGAAGAATCATGACTCGGATGATGAAGGTTATTATCCGGGTGAGCCTAATGCCTTTTACCTCGATGAAGTAGTATTTGCAATTCTAAAGCAGGATGTGGATTTTCGTGACGAGTTAGCTGAAGCAATTGTCGATGCTCAAAAACTTCGAGAGGATGGTGACGGACCTTTCCTTCTTGACTTAAGCACATCATATGCACCAGTTTCGATGCGAGCTGGGCCTGACTATTTCACGCCGAGATGGAATCTTATAGTTGAGGAGTTAAAACATAAGCGTCGATTTTTCAGTGACTCGGTTCGTAAATTTTTCAATGGAATCTTTGCTGATCTAGATGATATAACAACTTTTCAACTTGATCCGTTTAAGTTTCAACGTGTAGTACGGGAAGAAGTAAGTGGTTTTAAAGTTTATCGGAGCAGGATAATTCATTCCGAACAAACTAAGGCCGTGCTCGATAACCCCTATAAGGAAGTTGGTCCGACGCCTAGAGCTAAAGCGCGTGCGGGGAGGATGAGTGCTGAAGGAGTCGTAGCACTATATTGTGCGACAGAAGCAGATACCGCAATAGCAGAGTTGCGCCCAGCTATCGGACAAGTTGTTGCCGTTATCGAACTTCAGTTCGCAAGGCCACTGCGACTGCTCGATTTCGTACGCTTGGAGCGTGCCCTAGACGACGGATGGGATGCATTTCTTGATCCTAATTTCAGAACTGCACGGGAAACTAGGCGGTTTTTGCGAAAACTACATACGCTTATTTCTCAGCCGATCGTTCCAGGGAATGAAGCGGAATATCTTGTAACTCAAACAATGGCAGAGTATTTGGCTCATGTGCACCCGTACAAGTTTGACGGTATCGTATTTCGCTCGGCACAGCACGCAAAAGGTACTAATGTAGTTCTATTCGCTGACCACAATACGGTGGAAGATGTTGAGACATTCCCAGTGGAATACACTATAGGGAGTGTCGTATTTCACCAAATTGAGCAGGTTAAATACTCACATAAAGTATTACTTCGGGACACCCAACTTTCATTGTGGCAAGAGTCAGAGTAATTGCAGGGTACTACCTATACAAGGACGAGGGTATGTGTTCACACCACCCGAAGATCTGGAATTAAGTCTCAGCCGAATTTGACTTTAAAAATGGAAAGTGTTATCTACGGTCACGAAGTCGAGAGAGCGAACGTGGCACTTAACACGAGTGGATGCGAGGTCGAATTAGGCGAGTCTGGCCGTAAAATATCCGAGTGGGTTTGGCGAGGCCGCTTAAAGGCCCAAGTGGGTGCTAGTGCTGAGTTTTGGGGCGGTATGTGTGTTGCGAGAAATGCCCGGAAATGCCTGCTATCGCTTCTTAGATTAGTCCTCAAGCCGGGCTAGCAAATTTGCTACCGAAGTCTTGTGCCATGCCTTGTCGCGTGGAGTCTTGAAACCGTCGTCATTTAAAGCTTTGGCAATCGCTCCAAGCGACTTGATACCTTGGCTTACAAGGTGCTCGATAACTGGCTTAAGGTCGGCTGCGTGAGCGTTTGCTTTTTCTTTGATTGCTTGCACGCCTGCTACGTTGCCCTTGCCAGCACGTTTCAAGGCTGCTGCGCCGTTCGGGTTGCCCAGCTTCGTTCCACGCTTCTTGGCGACTGCTAGAGCCTCCTTGGTACGCAATGAAATGGATTCCCTTTCCTGCTGGGCTACAACTGCCAAAATGTTTACGGTCAGGTCGTTGGCATCTGCATTGTCGGCTGCAACAAACTTCACGCCCGAGTCTTTCAAGGTCAGCAGAAAGGCTGCGTTGCGGGACAGGCGATCCATTTTAGCGATAACCAGCACCGAGCCAGTAACTTTCGCCAGATGCAGGGCTGCAAGCAGTTCTGGCCTGTTGTTGCTGCGCTTGCCGGATTCGACTTCTACAAACTCCTTAAGGATACGGGCATTACGGGAAGCAGCATACGCCTTAATGCGGTCCTGTTGCGCTTCCAGGCCCAAGCCACTGTCACCTTGACGATCCGTACTTACCCTGCAATAGCTCACGATTTTCATTCGGTTCCTCGAAGGTATAAAATTGCGCAATGTTCGTTAAACAATTCTACCTTTGTTAAAGCGTTTACAATGGGCGCTTGGCTGAGTCCCACGTAAGGATCGGCAGCTTTTCCCGATGAGCTGGCAAGTTGAATACACTTAAATACCAAACGGCAGACAAAATGACAGGAGGGAGTTTGGAGCAGAAATACTTATTACAGAGCTTCGCGATGGACAACGTCCCCCCTTGGAAATGCCCATCTTGCGCTGGCGGCAGGTTGAAGGTTGTCGGAAGCTTCTCTCTGCATAAGGACGCTGCCACGCAGCAAAGTTGGGGTGAGGAATGGTTTGACGCGGAATATGCTCACTATGTTTTCACCGGGCATCTTCAATGCGCCTCATGCAGTGAAAATGTTGTCGTCTGTGGCGACGCAGGTATCGAGGAAGATTACAGTGACGGTGACAGAAGCTATTACAACGTGCTCACGCCAAGGTTCTTCTACCCTCCGCTCAAGATCATCGAGCCAAACACAAACGACAACGTTCCCGAGGACGTGACTGCGTTCTTGGAAAAGGCATTTCAAGTCTTCTGGTGTGACGCCGACTCATGCGTGAATCGGCTGCGCACCGTGTTAGAGCATTTGTTAGATGACTTGAAGGTTGATCGTACCAATGCGAAGGGTGAGCGCCTCGACCTTGCGAGTCGTATCAGCAAACTTACCGATCCTAAGTACAAACAAATCAAAGCTGCCATGACAAGTATTCGACACATGGGCAATGATGGAAGTCATGGCTCAGTTGGGATTGAACGACGCGAACTTCTCTCAGCGTTCGGAGTCGTGAACTATTGTCTTGAGCAGCTTTATCCCAAGGTGACAGACCACACTGAGGTTTTACAGTTTGTGGAAACGGTGAACAAACAGAAGGGCTTCCGTCCAAAGTAGTCGGTTAGGGCAGGTGTGCTGGTCAGTATGGATCTGCGGCTGTCGAGTGTCTAGAAAACTCGTGGCGATTCAATTTTCCAACTCTACTTCGTAGTATTTGATGGGCTTTCCGTCGCTGTCTGCTCGCATGAACTCGAGCCTGGCCTTCGGGATCGTCCGCCCTGCTGAGCAAGTCTGCATGAGGATCGGGGACGAGAGGTCAGCGAGCTTGCTGAGCGAAATGATTTTTTGCTCGCACCGCTCAGCCGTATGTCCGCCAGCGGTGGATGCTGTGGCGCTTCTGGGCTGCTTCACACCGAAAGAGGCGCTAGTTAGTTCAATCCACCCAGCGTGATTCGAGTCTGCGGACTCTCCCTTGATGCCGTCGATTTGCAGATAAGCGTCGATCATGTATACCTCCGTTGCAAAGTTGAACGGGGATTCTTGCTTGCTTGCCCAGGTATGGCCTTGGCAGGAGTCAGTAGGGATAGCGAAGCGCATCAACAACCCCATTTCTGGCTGGCCAGATTATGGATGAGTGATAGCGAGCTCGCACCCGCTAGTCAAGCTTAATCGCGCTTGCGCCCAATCAACCCCCAGGCGAGCCCGCCAACGTAGGCTTTCCCGCGTACGTTCGTTCCCAGGCGAGACCGTCATGCGATTCCCACCCCTTCTCTGCGTGCTGTGTATCCTCGTGCCGGCTGCGGACGCCGCGGCCCGCATCGGCGCGGCCGAGGTGCGTGAGGGCCCGCGCGGCGGTCCGTGCTTCACCATCAGTCCGCGCGAAGACCGCGAAGGAACGCCGGACTTCCACTCCGTCACCGTTTCGGACGGCCAGCGCCCGCTGTGGAAGATGACCATGCCGCCCGAACGCACCTTCCCGCTCCGTTTCTCGATGTGCGTGCCCTACGGCGGGCAGGTCGCGTCCCTGCCGCGCACCAGGGCGGCCACACTGGAGCCGGGCAGGGTCTATTACCTGCGCATCGAGGCCAGGCCCGGCAAGCTCCGCGGCACCGTCCAGGCCTACGAGGCGCGCTTTTGCCTGGCAAAGCAGCGCGACGGCAGCGCCGCCGTGCACCAGATCTGGGATGGCGAGCGGCCGGGCAAGCGCCTGTTCGGCTGCCTGCCGCCGGAGCAGTGACTAGTCTTCGGTACGTCCGTCCGGGCGGTCGTATTCGTAATGCCTGGCGAGGGGAAAAGGCGGCAGCCAGGATTCGCGGCGGACGGTCCACAGTTCGTAGGTCGGCCTGAACTGGTCCGGCTTGTCCAGCGCCCTCAGGTAGACCTCGATTTCTTCCCCGCTTTTCGCGAACACCAAAGAGCCGCAGTGCGGGCGGAAATGCCTGCCGCCATAGGCGCGCCTCGCCTTCGATGTCCACCGCCTGTTCCGGGAAGATCGCGGATGCGTGAAAGACGGCGCCGTGATGCTTGCGGCAGTCGAGGCAGTGGCAGAGGCCGACACGGTAGGGCAGCCGCCGGTGAACTGGTCCACGATGTGTCTCCTGTATCTCGCCCGATCCCTCAGGGGCATCAGGGCTTCCGGACTTCCTCGTAGGTGCTTAAACGGATCTGGAGGAAAGCCAGGATGAGGACGATCGTCATCTCCCAGAAAATATCCAGGTCAATATGGATATGAAAGAGCAATCCCATCAAGCTCCGGCTCATGAAATAGGCCGGCAGGATGAAGTTGGTCAGCTTGATTTTCACCTTCAGCTCGGCAGCGCAGGTGAGGCATTTGACCCGGCCATCGAATGGCGGAGACAATTGCGTCGCACCCGAGATCGACAGGTCGCCGCAATGCGGACAGCGATACATGGCATCTCCCTTGGTGGGTTGTCAGGGAACCGGCTCCCATCCGGTTCTCGTCCAGCGCAACAGCGCCGGCGAGAGCGGCGCCGGCACCTTTTTCATGACGTCGTTTACCAGGGCGCGCAGGGCGTCGATGGCTTGCGGCGACTCTTCACCGACATAAAAAATAACATCCCGCGCGGGCGCCGCAACGATCAGGGTGCCACCCTGCGCTTCCGCCAGCGGCGCCCAGCTGTCGTGCAAGGCCAGGCGGCTGGATTCGTAGGCGTCGCCGGTGAGGTCGCCGATCTGGCCGTGTTTCGCCACGCGCGCCTGCGTCATCAGGGGCGCGAGGGTCCGGACCAGATTGTCTCGTCCGAGCTGGACGACCTGCTCCGCGCTCAACCCCAGTTTCTTGAAGTCGTCCTCGTTCAGGGAACGGGTGGTGCGGGGCGAATCCAGCACGGGCATGACCACCAGGCCGCCGCTCAGGGGCCAGCTCCGCACGGTTTTTCCGGTGGCCGCGGCCGACTGCTGCAGGTACGAGCTCGGGCGAACGGCAAGGCGCACGTCTTCCTTGCGGGGCGGCGCATTCATATCCTTGATGACTTGCGCGACGCCCTGTACGTAGCGGTCGATCTCGCCCTGGCAGGCTGCGGCATTCGCGCCGCAGAAACCGAAAACCCGGTCCAGATTGGCCTGCAGATCCCCTACCTTCAGGGTCAGCGGGCCTTTGATCGTGACCGCCTGGCCGGCCAGGGGCTGAAGGCGCACTTGCGCGGCGACGTATTCCGTGAACGCGGCTTCAGCGGTCGGGATTTGCTGTGCAGACGCATTCGCCGTCGCCGCCAGCGCGGCCAGCAGGATCGCGGGTTTCCAGTTTCCGATCATGAGCAGCTCCAGTCGGCCTGCCTCAGCCCCGCCGCGCCGCCTCGATGGCCGCGACATCGATCTTCACCATGCCCATCATCGCTTCGAAGGCCCGCTTGGCCGCCGCCGGGTCCGGGTCGACGATGGCTTCGGACAGCACGCGCGGCGTGATCTGCCACGACAGGCCCCATTTGTCCTTGCACCAGCCGCAGGCGATTTCCTGGCCGCCGTTGCCGACGATGGCATTCCACAGGCGATCGGTTTCTTCCTGGTCTTCGGTGGCGATCTGGAAGGAAAAGGCGTCCGTGTGCGGGTGGCCCGGACCGCCGTTCAGGCCGAGGCAGGGAATGCCGGCCACCGTGAACTCGACCGTCAGCACATTGCCCTGTTTGCCGGCAGGGTAGTCGCCCGGCGCGTGATGGACCGCCGTGACCGCGCTGTCCGGAAAGGTGGCGGCGTAGAACTGCGCCGCTTCCAGTGCATCCTTGTCGAACCACAGGCAAATCGTGTTCTTGCTGATCATCCTCGTCTCCTCAGGGGTGAAAAAATGCCGGCTGGGTAGGGTGCTTCTTGTGTTATTGTTGGCAACAATTCGTGGCACGCCAGTCTAGCAGTCTTCTGTCCGGCAAGGCACTGTAAGTTCTTGCAGGCCGGCGTGTTCGAGGTATCACGGTTCCCTTACCTGGAGAGCAGGGTGGCGCAGCAGTTCGGCATGGATGGACATCAGGATTGGCTGCACGGCCTGGCGGAAGCGCGCAGCGAGGCCGCCTTGCTGGACCTGCTGGCAAAGGCGGCCGGGGAACTCGGCTTCGATTGCTGCGCGTTCGGCATGCGCCTGCCGCTGCCGTTCTCGAACCCGCGCACCATCATGGTGAACAATTACCCGCAAGCCTGGCAGCTGAGATACCAGTCCGAGCATTACATGAAGGACGATCCCACCGTGGCCCACGGCATGACGTCGACCCGGTCCCTGCTGTGGTCGGAGGCGCTGTTCGCATCCAGCCGCGCGCTGTGGGAAGATGCGCGCGCCCATGGATTGCAGATCGGCTGGGCCCAGCCGACGCACGACCTCAAGGGTGTCGCCAGCCTGCTGACGCTTGCCCGTTCGGGCGAACCCATCGCGCACAGCGAATACCAGGCGAACTCGCAGAAGATGCACTGGCTGGCCCAGGCGGCGCATGCGGCGCTGTCGAACATCCTGGCCGCCAGGCCGGATGGCGCGGCCTCGATCAGGCTGACCGAGCGCGAGGTCGAGGTGCTGCGCTGGGCCGCGGACGGCAAGACGGCCTCGGAGTCCGCCGAGATCCTGGCGATCTCGGAGCGCACCGTAATCTTCCACATCGATAACGCGCTGCGCAAGCTGGGCGCGGCCAACAAGACGGCGGGTGTGCTGAAGGCGGCGATGCTGCGGCTGATCTGAGCTTCGCCCGCATCCGGTAGAATGGCGGCATTTCTCACCTACCAACAACACCATCATGACTCAGGACGAACTCAAGCAGGCGGTAGCCCGCGCCGCCATCGACTATGTGGTCGACGGCGAAATCATCGGCGTCGGCACCGGCTCGACCGCCAATTACTTCATCGACGAACTCGGCAAGATCAAGCACCGCATCAAGGGCGCGGTCGCGTCGTCGGAAGCCACCGCCGCCCGCCTGCGCAGCCACGGCATCGAAGTGCGTGACCTGAACGAGGTCGACTCGATCTCCGTCTACGTCGACGGCGCCGACGAGATCGACGCCTCCGGCGCCATGATCAAGGGCGGCGGCGCGGCCCTGACGCGCGAGAAGATCGTCGCCTCCGTCTCGAAGAGCTTCGTGTGCATCGCCGACGGCTCCAAGCTGGTCCAGACCCTGGGCAAGTTCCCGCTGCCGGTCGAAGTCGTGCCGATGGCGCGCGCGTCGGTGATGCGCAAGCTGGCGGCCCTCGGCGGCCAGCCTCGCCTGCGCACCAAGGCGGGCAGCGATGAAGCCTTCGTCACCGACAACGGCGGCCACATCATCGACGTGGCCGGCCTGTCGATTACCGATCCGGTGGCGCTGGAAACGGAAATCAACCAGATCGTCGGCGTGATCGCCGTCGGCCTGTTTGCCCAGCGCGGCGCCAACGTCTGCCTGCTGGGCATGGCGGAAGGCGTCAAGACCCTGAGCTTCTGATCCGGAGCGCGGCATGAAGCGTCTGCCATGCATGATCTTCCTTGCCGCGCTGCTGGGCGGCTGCTCGATGTTCCACAAACCGATGCCGCCCGTATCCGCGGCGGCGGCGGTGCCGGCCAGGCCTGCCGGGCCGGTCGACGCGGACGGCACGCCGATCCAGAAGCTGCCGTTCCGCCTGGGCGTCTCGTCGAACACCGTCGAGAAGCTGGCCAGGCAGCAGGCCTGCACGGGCGGGCAGGGCGCGGCCCTGGTCACCGAGCCGGGGCCGGTCGAGGTCTACCGCATGCAATGCGATAACGGCAAGGTGTTCATGGCGCGTTGCGAAATGCGCCAGTGCCGCCAACTGTGAGGCGAGAGGGTTCGCCGCGCCTGGCCTTCGCCATCCAGCTGGCGCTGATCCTGCTGGTCCTGCTGGTGTCGAAGCCGGACAAGGCGGGAGATTTCTTCGAATACGGCGTGACCACCGTCGCGATCGCCAGCCACGGCACGCCCGAGCTGCGTGTGGAGGATGCCGCGCTGGCCGCCGCCTTGTCGCCCGAGCCCGGCTATCGCGCGCTGTTCCTGTCGATGCGCGACAAGATCGCGCGCGGCGAGCAGATACCCATGCCCGGCCTCTACCGCGGCAAGGATGGCATCTACACCATCCACTTCTTCGCCTACCCGGTGCTCGCCGCCCTGCCTTTCCGGCTGTTGCTGGAAGCCGGCGCCGCCAATCCCTTCAAGGCATTCCAGATCGTTAATTTCGGTGCCCTGTGGCTGCTGGGCATTGTGATGTTCCATTTCTTCGGCTCCGGCAGGCGCGCCTTTGCGGCCCTGGGGCTGGTGCTGCTCAGCGGCGGCATCTTGTACGGCAACTGGTGCAGCCCCGAGATGGTCACGGCGGCGGCCCTGCTGGCGGGCATGATGTTGTTCGTCCAGGGGCGCCCGCTTGCCGGCGGCCTGCTGGCCGGCATGGCGGCCATGCAGAATCCTTCGCTGGCTTTCTTTTCCGTATTCGCGCCCTTGTTCGCCTTGCTGGTTGCGCGCGGCGAGGAGAGGGACGTCCAGGCGCCGCACTGGGGGCGTTTGCTGGCTGGTGCCGTCCTGCAGGGCGGCCTGGCCCTGCTGCCTTTCGCCTTTGGGCAATGGCAATGGGGAACGCCCAGCGTCATCGCCCTGTATTCCACCGACCGCCATCTGGTCGGGCTGGCGCGCCTCTGCTCGTATTTCTTCGATCTCAACCAGGGCATGATCCTCGCCATCCCCGGCATCCTGGTCCTGCTGGCGGGCGCCTTCCCGCGGCGCCGGCGCGGACTGGCACTGGCGGCGGGGATGCTCACGGCGCTTTTCATGCTGGCGCTGGCATTTCCGGCGCTGTCGGCGGTGAACTGGAACGCCGGCGGACAGGGCGTCCTGCGCTACGCCTTCTGGGGTGCGATGCCGTTGCTGTTCCTGGCCTTCTGGTGGCTGCGCGGCCGCGCTCACTGGCCGCGTGCGCTGCTGGGCATGGTCTTCCTGCTGCAGGCCGGCGCCATGGTCCACGCCAAGAAATACGCGTACACGCAATTCAGCCCGCTGGCGCGCCATGTGCTCGACCACGCTCCTGCTCTCTACGATCCCGATCCGGAGATTTTCTTTGAACGCAGCCGCAACGTGGACGGCGGCATGGACCTGCAGGCAACTGCCGTCTATCCACAGACCGGCCAGCCGCGCAAGGTGCTGTTCAATGCCGGCAGCGACAGCGTCGACCGCCTGCTGTGCCCCGCGGGCCAGCGCCTGGCGCCAGGCCTGCCCGTGGTGGAGCTGCGCGGCGGCTGGCGTTACCTGAACGCCGCCCCCGCCTGCCTGCCGCGCTGACGCTGCGGCGTCATTCCGCGTTTGTGCGGGCGCCGTCGCGCGCTCGGCGCTTTTGTGTGCTTTTCGTTCATCCAATCGTGCGCATGCATGCTTGCGCAGTGCACCATGCTATCGTCTTGACATAACTTTACCAATTCTTACAGTTCATTTGCATTTCGCATGGCTGATTCCCCATAGAATTTCCGCATCGTCTTCAGTGCAAGGTCGGAATATGAAACCAGCAGGTGAGCAATCCATCGGGCTCGATACCTGGCGCAAGCATGCCGCCAAGCCCGCTTTCGCCGGGCCTTATGTTGTGCCGCAACCATCGGGATTCGATGCCGTCCGTCCTTTTCCTCCGGCCATGCAGGCCCCGCTGGTCGCTCCCGCACTGCTGCGGCAAGCCGACAAGATCCTGTTCATCGCCCACCTGGCCATCGGCGACTTCACTTACCTGCAGGCCTGCTTCCAGGCCTTCGCCCAGGCCCATCCCCATCTGAAGATCCACCTGTGGGTCGACGAGCGCCGCCGCACCTCCCGTTCTTCGGAATGGGAGCAGCTCCGCAAGTATGCCTTGTACGACTGGCTGGCCGAATGCTCCTGCATCCACAAGGTCTACGACGAAACCTACAGCCCCCGGCTCTACCGCGAATCGCTGGAAGCGGCGCGCCGGGAAGACTATCCGGTCGTGGTCTCGCTCGCCGTGCTGGAGCGCCACAAGTACGCGAGCCTGGCGCGCAGCATCAGCCCGCAGGGCTTCGTGGTCGGGCAGAAGAAACGGGTGCGGCCCTACGACCTGCCCAAGCGCCTCATCTACCGCAAGCTGGATGCCTTCATTCCGGCCTACACGGCGGCTTCCCATGCCGGGCAGCACATCAGCGACATCTACGCCGGCTGGTTCACCCAGCTGTTCGGCATGGAGATCCCGCCGTCCGCGCGCTTCCCGGTGCTCCAGGTGGCGGACAAGTGGATGGCCTATGCGCGCAGGCAGTTCGCGGACTGGGGCTTCATGGGCGTCGACGGCAAGCCGTCCCGCGTGGTTTTCGTCAACGCGTTTTCCAAGTCGGTGGAACGCAGCTGGCCGCTCGAACGGGTCATCGGGCTGATCCGGACCATGCGCTGCGAGGCGGACTGGCGCGACGCCGGCTTCGTCGTCAACGTGGTGCCCGAGGAATTGGGGCGGGCCCGCGAGCTGTTCGCCGCGGCCGGGCTGGAGCGGACCTGGCTGTTCAGTGCGGAAGACAACTTCTTCCAGCTGCCGGCCGTGTTGAGCCTGTGCGAGCTGGTCATCTCGGTGGAAACGGCCGTGATGCACCTGGCGAATGCCGTCCACGTGCCGGTGATCGCGCTGATGCGGCAGAACAATCCGGAATGGGCGCCGATCGACCGGGCCAACAGCACCGTGATCACCGCCCCCCAGCGCGGCGACTGGGTCGACAGGATAGTCGTGCAGGATGTGATGGCGGTGCTCAAGGCTTGAGCTCACCCTGAGCGCTTCGTCTTGCGGAAACGACAACGGCGCCAGATCTGGCGCCGTTTTGCTTTGCTTTGCTGCGATGCGGACGATCAGGCCGTCGGCGGCACGTAACCGGCCGCCTCATCGGCGCCTTCGCCAAAGAAATGGCGCTCCATCTGGGTCGCCAGGTATTTGCGGGCGCGGGCGTCGGCCATGTTCAGGCGGTTTTCGTTGATCAGCATGGTCTGGTGCTTGAGCCAGCCCTGCCACGCTTCCTTCGACACGCTTTCATAGATCCGCTTGCCCAGTTCGCCCGGGTAGGGCGGGAAGTCCAGGCCTTCGGCTTCCTTGTTCAGTTTGATGCAGTGGACGGTGCGCGCCATGTTCTTGCTCCTGGTTCGAAATTCGAAAGCGACAATTATAAGGTCTTGATGAAAATCTGCGACCGGCGCTGCCAGTTATACATGTGGGCGCGGTCCTTCGGCAGGTCGTCCACGGTGGCCGGCACGAAGCCGCGCTTCTTGAACCAGTGCGCGGTGCGGGTGGTCAGCACGAACAGCCTGGTCAGGCCGGCGGCCCTGGCGCGGTTTTCGATGTTCTTCAGGATGCGTTCGCCGTCGCCCTGGGTCTGGGCGTCCGGGCTCACGGTCAGGCAGGCCATCTCGCCCATCTTCTCGCCGGGGAAGGGGTAGAGCGCGGCGCAGCCGAAGATCACGCCGTCGTGCTCGATGACGGAGAAATGGTCGATCTCGCGTTCGATCAGCTCGCGCGGACGCTTGACCAGGGTGCCGTCGGCTTCCAGCGGCTCGATGAGCTTGATAATTCCGCCGACGTCCTCAATTGTGGCCTGGCGCAGGCTCTCCAGGTTCTCGTGGCTGATCATGGTGCCCACGCCGTCGTGGGTGAACAGTTCGAGCAGGGCCGAGCCGTCCAGCTGGAAAGGCACGATGTGGGAGCGGTCGACGCCGCTGTTGCAGGCCTTGATCGCATGCTGCAGGTAGAACGAGGCGTCGTTCGGCAGGAAACCCGCCTGCAGCACGGCTTCGGCCTGGTGCGAGGACAGTTCGCGGATCTCGGCGCCGGCGGCGTCGAGCATCATCGGCGTTTCCGTGATGAAGATGAGCTTTTCGGCATGCAGGGCGATCGCCGCCTGCGAGGCCACGTCTTCCATGGTCAGGTTGAACACCTCGCCGGTCGGCGAGAAGCCGAGCGGCGACAGCAGCACGATATTGTCCTCGGTCTGCAGGATCGGGTGGATCTTCTCGGCCGCGATCTTGCGGGTGACGCCGGTCAGTTCGAAGTCGATGCCGTCGATCACGCCCAGCGGACGCGCGGTCACGAAGTTGCCGGAGACGATGCTGATGTGGGCATTCGACATCGGCGTGTTCGGCAAACCCTGGCTGAAGGCAGCCTCGATGTCCAGGCGCAGTTCGCCGGCCGCTTCCTTCGCGCATTCCATCGCCGCGCCGTCGGTGATGCGCACGCCGTTGTGGAAGCGTCCCTCGACGTTACGCAGGGCGAGCTGCTCGGCGACCTGGGGCCGCGAGCCGTGCACCAGCACGACGCGGATGCCGAGGCCCACCAGCAGGGACAGATCCTGGGCCAGCACGGGCAGGGCGCCGGCGGCGACCAGCTCACCTGGGAAGGCGACGACGAAAGTCTTGCCGCCGAACGCGTGAATATACGGTGCGACCGAGCGCAGCCACTGGACGAATTGGGTAGGGTTTTCCATTTGCCGCATTATAATTGGCTGCGCGACTTGCGCACCAAATACCTTGTAAAAATCAATGTCAGAACAGAGTAACAAGCCTTCGCCGAGCCCGGCGCGCGCCGCTTCCACCGACCGCAATCCAAGCCCGTCCCGCCAGGACGCGGGCGGCGCCGACACGCGCGCGCCGCTGACGAAGACGCCGGACCTGCAGGCCAAGCCGGAACGCGTGCACCGCGAGGCCGGCGAGCGCCGTGGTGGCGATGGCCGCCAAGGTGGGGGCCAGCGAGGTGGACGCGATGGTGCGCTGGCGAATGCGCTCGCGCAGGCGAAAGCGCGTGCGCCCGCAGCGACGCCGCAAGACGGCGAACGTGCGCAGCCACCCAAGGAGCAGCCACGCAAGGAGCCGGGACGCAGCGAGCAGCCGCGCGCCGAACGCAAGCCGCCGATGCGCACGCCGCTGCCCGTCATCACCTTCCCCGAAGACCTGCCGGTCTCCGGCCGCCGCCGCGAGATCGCCGAAGCCCTGCAGAAGCACCAGGTCATCATCGTCTCCGGCGAAACCGGTTCCGGCAAGACGACCCAGCTGCCGAAGATCTGCCTGGAACTGGGCCGCGGCGAGAAGGGCATGATCGGCCACACCCAGCCGCGCCGTATCGCGGCTTCAAGCACCGCCAAGCGCATCGCCCACGAACTGGGCACGCCGCTGGGCGAGCACGTGGGCTACAAGGTGCGCTTCAACGACACCCTGCAGCCTGGCGCCTGGGTCAAGCTGATGACCGACGGTATCCTGCTGGCCGAGACCCAGACCGACCCGCTGCTCAAGGCCTACGACACCATCATCATCGACGAGGCCCACGAGCGCAGCCTGAACATCGACTTCCTGCTGGGCTACCTGAAGCAGATCCTGCCGCGTCGCCCGGACCTGAAGGTGATCATCACCTCGGCGACCATCGACGCCGAGCGCTTCGCGCGCCATTTCGGCAGCGAGACCAAGCCGGTGCCGGTCATCGAAGTCTCCGGCCGCCTGTACAAGGTCGAGGTGCGCTACCGCCCGGTCGACCGCGACCCGGTCACGGCCGGCGCGCCCGCAGAGGGCAGGCAAGATGCGGGCAAGTCGGTGTCGAAGGCCCAGGCCGCGCGCGACAAGCGCGACCTGATCGACGCCGTGGTCGACGGCGTGGATGAGCTTTGCCGCCTGGGACAGGGCGACGTGCTGGTCTTCCTGCCCGGCGAGCGCGAGATCCGCGACTGCGCCGAAGCCTTGCGCAAGCAGCATCCGCCGCACGTCGAGATCCTGCCGCTGTTCGCCCGCCTGTCGGTGGAGGAGCAGGATCGCGTCTTCAAGACCACCAATGCGCGCCGCATCGTGCTGGCGACCAACGTGGCCGAGACCTCGCTGACCGTGCCCGGCATCCGCTACGTGGTCGACTCCGGCCTGGCGCGCGTGAAGCGCTACAGCTACCGCAACAAGGTCGAGCAGCTGCAGGTCGAGCCGATCGCGCAGTCGGCGGCCAACCAGCGTGCCGGCCGCTGCGGCCGCGTGGCCGACGGCGTCTGCATCCGCCTGTATGAAGAACAGGATTTCCTGCAGCGCCCGAAATTCACGGAGCCGGAGATCCTGCGTTCCTCGCTGGCGGCCGTCATCCTGCGCATGAAGTCGCTGCACCTGACGGACGTGGAGACCTTCCCGTTCGTGGAGTCGCCGCAGGGCCGCGCGATCGCCGACGGTTACCAGCTGTTGCAGGAGCTGGGCGCGGTCGACGATGCCAACGAACTCACCCCCATGGGGCGCAAGCTGGCCAAGCTGCCGCTCGACCCGCGCGTGGGCCGCATGATCCTGGCCGCCGTCGACAACAACTGCCTGACCGAGATGCTGATCATCGCGTCGGCGCTGTCGGTGCAGGACCCGCGCGACCGGCCGATGGAATACCAGCAGCAGGCCGACGAGAAGCACAAGAAATTCGCCGACGAGAAGAGCGAGTTCCTCAGCTACGTGAAGATCTGGCGCTGGTTCGAGCAGGCCATCGAGCACAAGAAAACCAACCGCCAGCTGCAGGAGAACTGCCGCGAGAACTTCCTCTCGCAGGTCCGCCTGCGCGAGTGGCGCGACGTGCATTCCCAGCTGCTTACCATCGTCAGGGAGCAGGGCTGGCGCATGAACGAAGCCCCGGCCACCTACGATCAGCTGCACATGGCGCTGCTGACCGGCCTGCTGGGGAACATCGGCTACAAGATGGAAGACGACTCCGGGGCTTACCTCGGTGCGCGCGGCATCAAGTTCCACATCTGGCCCGGTTCCTACCTCGGCAAGAAGGCGGGCAAGTGGGTGATGGCGGCCGAACTGGTCGAGACCACGCGCCTGTACGCGCGCACCCTGGCCCAGATCCAGCCCGAGTGGGTCGAGAAGATCGGCGGCCACCTGCTGAAAAAATCGTGGGGCGAACCGCGCTGGGAGAAGCGCAGCGCCCAGGTGACGGCCAGCGAGCGCGCGACCCTGTACGGCATCGTCGTCTACAGTCAGCGCCGCATCAACTACGCCAACATCAATCCGGCCGAATCGCGCGAGATCCTGATCCGCGACGCGCTGGTGGCGGGCGACTACGACACCCGTGCGCCCTTCTTCGCCCACAACCACAAGCTGATCCGTGAAATCGAGAACCTCGAGCACAAGTCGCGGCGCCTCGACGTGCTGGTCGACGACCAGCTGATCGCGGCCTTCTACGACAAGGAGATCCCGGGCGACATCGTCAACGGCGCCGGCTTCGAGAAGTGGTACAAGGACGCGTCGCGCGACAACCCGAAGCTGCTCTTCCTGAACAAGGAGGAGTTGATGCGCCACGAGGCGGCCGGCGTCACCACCGAGCTGTTCCCGAAGACGATGAACGTCACCGGCATCGAGATGTCGCTGAGCTACCACTTCGAGCCGGGCAGCCCGCGCGATGGCGTCACGCTCACCGTGCCGCTGTTCGCGCTGAACCAGATCCCCTCGGCGCGTCCGGGCTGGCTGGTGCCCGGCATGCTGAAGGAAAAAGTGCAGCTGCTGCTGAAGTCCCTGCCGCAGAAGCTGCGCCGCCACTGCGTGCCGCTGCCGGACTACGCGGCCGGCTTCTTCGAGCGCAACCAGGACCCGGTGCGCTTCGGCAGAGGAGATCTCATCGATGCGCTGATCGCCGACATCCACCAGCACACCAGTGCGCGCGTGCTGACCACCGACTTCAAGCTGGAGACCCTGCCGGCCCACCTGTTCATGAACTTCAAGGTGGTCGACGAGCATGGCCGCCAGCTCGACATGGGCCGCAGCCTGGCAACCCTGCAGGCGGAACTGGGCAGCCAGGCGCGCCAGAGTTTCCAGCGCATGGCGGAATCCACGCCGGCGGCCGTGGCCAGCGGCCAGGCGAAGGCGCAGGCGGCGTTCGGCAAGCCCGCTGCGGCATCCGGCTCGGCATCCGGCACGGCTTCCGCTCCTGCTGCCGCTGCGAATGCGCCGGCGGCGAAAGGCAAGGAAGCGGCAGCGGCACCGGCCAGCACCCCGGCGTCGGCCACTACCAACATCACCAGCTGGACCTTCGGCGAGCTGCCGGAACTCCTGGAGATCAACCAGGGCAAGCTGACCCTGATCGGCTTCCCGGCCCTCGTCGACAAGGGCACGCACTGCGACCTGGAGGTCTTCGACGACCCCAACGTGGCCGCGCGCACCCACCGCATCGGCCTGCGCCGCCTGTTCGCGCTGCAGTTCAAGGACCAGCTCAAGTTCGCCGAGAAGAACATTCCCGGCCTGCAGCAGATGGGCATGCAGTTCATGTCGGTCGGTTCGTCCGACGACCTGCGTGAGCAGATCGTCAACAAGGCCATCGACATCGCCTGTCTGCAGGATCCGCTGCCGATTGATGCCGCGTCCTTCAACAAGCGCAAGGACGAGGGCAAGGGCCGCATCGGCCTCCTGATCAACGAGATCGCGCGCCTGGTGGGACAGGTGCTGGCCGAGTTCCACGGCATGCCCAAGCGCCTGCAGAACCTGCCGCAGGCGGTGGCCGCCGACATGCAGGCGCAACTGAAGGAACTGGTGCACAAGCGCTTCATCGCCGACACCGAGTACAGCCAGCTGGCCCACTTCCCGCGCTACCTGAAGGCGATGAACGTGCGCCTCGAAAAGCTGCGCACCAATACGGCGCGCGACGCCCAGCTGATGGCGGAATGGCAGACGGCGGCGACCCAGTTCCAGCGCACCATCAAGAACCAGCCGCTGAAGAACCTCGATCCGCGCATGACGGACTTCCGCTGGATGCTGGAAGAGCTGCGCGTCTCGCTGTTCGCGCAGGAGCTGAGGACGCCGATGCCGGTGTCCAGCAAGCGCCTGCAGAAGGTGTGGGAGTCGATGCTGCGCTGAGCCGCGCGGCTATGCCGCCGACGCGGATGCCGCGGCCTGCGCCGCCCGCGCCTGGATTTTTCGCACGGTGAACAGCATCGTGACCGGCGCGGCCGCGTGCAGCACGATCAGCCACCACAGGCTCCTGGTGAGCGCATAGCCGATCGCGAAGGCGAAGGAGGCCGCGATCGAGCCGGCGAACTGGCGCGGATTCTTGTAGCCATGCGCCGCGCCGTAGGCGATGGCGGCCAGCGCGAGCGCCACGGGCAGGCCGGTGAACGGCGGTACCACGAGCAGCAGGTAGCCCCGGAACAGGATCTCCCAGGCCGCGGTCATGAGAACGGAGGTGGCCAGGTAGGCCGCGGTCTCGAGCGCCGTGCGCGGCATCACGAAGGGCAGCTGCTGCAGCCGTGCTTCCTGCGCCGCGAGCTGCGCCGGCGTCATCCTGCGCTCCATCCGCTTGCCGGCCAGGTGCAGGGCCAGCAGCACGCCGCAAGCGATGGCCAGGCCCCAGGCCGCGGCGGACGTCCGCGGGAAGGCCAGCCCCAGGTTTGCCGCCGAATGCCCGCCGGTCCACATGACCGCAGCCAGCGCGGCAAGCAGTACCAGCACGAAGCGGGCCTGTTTCCAGTAGGTCCGCAGCGGCGGCAGCGGCGGCTTGCGCGGCGCCGGATGCAGGCTGCGCCACAGGCGTTGAAGAGGGAAGACGAGCAGCAGATACAGCGTCAGAAGCAGGTCGGGCAAGGGAAAAAAGTGGATACTGTTGGCCATGCTGGACAATAGCAGCCGCGGGTGCCCAACAAATCCACGCTTTGTCACAATCATAAGAAAGAATGAGCATGCCAATGTCACGTATCACTTCCGCCGTCTTCGCGATCTGCCTGTCGATCGGCTGCTGGAACGCCGCGGTGGCGGCGCCGGCAGTCGCGTCCGCAGCCGCGCCGCTGTCCATCGGCGACACCTGGACCATCCAGTCCGCCGCGCTCGGCGAGACCCGGCGCATCAATGTTTACGTCCCGGCCGGCATCCCCGCCGGCACGCCGCTGCCGGTGCTGTACATGCCGGACGGCGGCATGCTGGAAGACTTCCTGCACGTGGCCGGCCTGCTGCAGGTCGGCGCCGGCAACGGCACCGTGCGGCCCTTCCTGCTGGTGGGAATCGAAAACACCCAGCGCCGGCGCGACCTCACCGGCCCTACCGAGGTTGCGAAGGACCGCAGCATCGCACCCCAGGTCGGCGGCTCCCAGGCCTACCGCAACTTCATCCGCACCGAGCTGATGCCGGAAGTGGAAAGGCGCTACCGCGTCACGCGGGAGCGGGCGATCGTGGGCGAATCGCTGGCCGGGCTGTTCGTGGTCGAGACCCTGGCATTGGAGCCCGACCTGTTCGACACCTATATCGCCATCGACCCCAGCCTGTGGTGGAACGACCGCCGGCTGGCCCAGCGCCTGCGCACGCAGCCGCCGTCCGGCGCGGTGAAGAAAACCCTCTACATCGCGGCCAGCGCCGACGGCCTGCCCGACATGGATGCCGCGCTGAAGAACAGTCTGGAAAAGGCGCCGGGCCTCGGCTTCAGTTATGAAGCCTGGCCCGGCGAGACGCATGCCACCATCTATCATCCGGCTGCGTTGAAGGCATTCCGGGCGGTGCTCAAGCCGCGCTGATCGCGCACGGCGGCGACATCAAGCGCCAGGCGGCCCAGGAAGCAGCCGTTGAAGACGCCGAACAGGGCGCACACGCCGGCTGCCACCAGCGCATCCTGGCGCGCATGCGGCAGCACCGCCAGCAGCACCGAGGCCGCGTACTTGGTGAAGAAGATCGCCATCATCATCGCCAGCGGTACCCAGCTGCCGCGCACGATCACGCTGCCGGGGCCCGAGCCGGGCGCCGTGCGGCTGCGGCCGGATTTCCACACCAGCAGCGCGCTGATTGCCGCCGCGGCGGCCCAGACGGCGTAGGCCAGGCCGCTCGAGCCGAATTTGCTGCCGACGTCCTGCAGCGACAGCGCCAGCATCACGGCCGGGACGATGAACAGGCTGCGGACCTTCATCTCGCGGTCGCGCAGGGCGGCCGTGCCGCGCCAGACCAGCACGGCCAGGATGGCCCAGACGTAGACGGGGGTGTGGATCAGGATCTGCTGCAGCATGATGGGCTCCTTCGGGTTCGTTGGGTAAAGTGCATCGGGTGAGCACACTTTGCCCTGGTCGTGGAGAAGGCGGGACGGCATGCGACGAATTGCGGCGAACCGGCGCGAAATGCAGCCTGGCGGCGCGAGTTGCAGCGCCTCCGTGGCCTGTCTAGCCGCCGAAGCGCTCCCGGAACCAGGCCGCCGTCTCCGGATCCGCCGGAAAGAAGGACTCCAGCCGCAGCTCGTGCACCGTCACGTCGTGCGGCGTGCCGAGCGTGGTGATGGTGGTGAACAGGTTCAGGCGGATGTCGTCGCGGGCGATCTGCATGGGCAGGAAGGGCAGCGCCCTCCGCTCCAGGTTGGGCAGGTGGCCGGCCGAGGGCATGCCGGGCAGGATGGAGAGTTCCGCCAGCAGGGCGGTGGCTTCGCTGCCCGGGCCGTCGGCCATGGCTTCGCGCTGGATCCACAGCAGGCTGTCGGCGCACACCGCTTCCCAGTTGAGGAGGTGGCGGCGCAGGCCGTCGGGGCTCAGCATCAGGCGCAGCACGTTGACCGAACCGTCGCGCGGGATGACCGCTTCTTCCGGCATGCCGAGCAGCCACTTCATCATGCCGGCGGCGGGCTCGTTGAACATCACGAGGTTCCACAGGCGGTCGACCACCAGCGCCGGAAAGGGGGCCTGCTGGCGCAGCATGAATTCGAGGGCCTGCATCACGCTCGCCAGCTCGGGGTCGGACAGGCTGCGTTCCTGGTAGGCCGGCGCGAAACCGGCGGCCAGCAGCATTGCATTGCGCTGCCGGAGCGGGACGTCGAGCGCGATGCCGAGCTTCAGGATCAGGTCGCGGCTGGGCTGGGAGCGGCCGCTCTCCAGGAAACTCAGGTGGCGCTGCGAGACCCCGCTGTCGGTCGACAGCCGCAGCTGGCTGACGCCGCGCCGGGTGCGCCAGTAGCGCAGCGCGGACGCGAAGTCGCTGAAGTATGTCGACTCCGCCCCGGTGCCGGCGTCTTCGATGTTTGCTGTGGCTGTGCTCATCCTCGCTCCTGTCGGTCGCGCCCAATGTAACCGGGCTCGGAAATGAACTCAAGCAGATCGGTGTTCACCCGCTCGACATGGGTCACGAACATGCCGTGGGCCGCGCCTTCGATCACCCGCAGGCGCACGTCCGGGACCAGGGCGGCGCTGCGGCGCGCGGTCAGGTCGAGCGGCGCCGAGACGTCCCGATCTCCCGCAATGATCAGCACCGGCACGTCGATGGCGCGCAGCTCGTCCACCATGTCGGCGCCCTGGACCGCGGCGTGGCAATCGTGCAGGGCCTGCAGCGAACTATCGAGGGCCATCGCGGCCAGCCAGGCCCTGGTCGTCGCGTTCGCGCCCGGCACGAAAGGCTCGATGTTCTCCTCGATCCACAACGGGTAGTCGCGCAGCAGCTGCCGGCTGCGGAACTGCTCGAGCAGCGCCGGATCGACCCCGCCCGTGGCCGCGGCGGTCGAAGGCGACGCAGCGCAGGCCGCGGCGCTGCAGGGCCATCATCTGGTAGCCCCAGGAGCTTGATGCCATCGACCAGCCGCCGACGAAGAGGACGGGCTGGGCCTGCGCGCGGCTGCCGGGCCAGTCGCGGTAGAACAGCTGGACCCCATCCGCGGTGGCGATGGTGTTGGGGCCGTCGATGCGTGCATGGGGGCTCATGGTGGTCTCCTCAGACGGCGTCGAGGAAGCCGGTGACCTTGAGCAGGCGGCCGCGCCCGTCGATGTAGGCGACGTCGCTGCCCCTGGCCACCGGCGCGGCGCCGTCGGCGGCCAGCGTCCACGAGAAGCGCACCACGTTGTCGTGGCCGTCCGGCGCGCCGTGCAGGCTGAAACGCAGGCCGGGGAACTGGCGCTGGGCGGTGGCGATCATGCTGTCGATGCCGTCGATGCCGCTGCCGTGCATCATCGGGTCGGCATAGGTGGCGTCGGCGGCGAACAGCTGGGCGACGCGGGCGCGGCGGGTGATGTCGTCGCGTTCGTTCCAGACGGCGAGGTAGCGGTCGGCGATGATGGTGGCCTGGGTGGCTGCGTGGTTCATGGCGATCTCCTTGTGGCGGGTGGTTGATGGAGACCAGTGTGCCGGGCAGCGTGCCGCGTGGCGATTACCTCCCAGGTAATGGCGGACCCGCATCCGGGGACGGCGGCGGCGGGGCGGCCAGTTGCTGCGCAGGGGCGACAGCGTACACCTTGCCGGCTTCCACGCCGGAGTCCTGGCGGCGCGCGCGCAGGTCGCGGTAGACGGCGGCGCGCATCAGCATCATCGAGACCACCGGCGCCGTCATCAAGAGGAAGGCGGCGATGATCAGTTCGTGCATCACCAGGCGCGATTGCGCGGCCGTGAAGTACAGCATCGACGCCAGCAGCACGGAGCCGGCGCCGAGCGTGATCGTGATCGCCGGCCCGTGGATGCGCTGGTAGAAGGTGCGCAGGCGCAGCAGGCCGAGGGCGCCGATCAGGGTGATGCTGGCGCCCAGGACCAGCAGCAGCGCGGCGCCCGCCAGTGCCCAGGAAGGGGGCTGTTCCAGGCCGCTCATTCGATGATCTCCCCGCGCATCAGGAACTTGGCCAGGGCGACGGTCGAGACGAAGCCCAGCAGCGCGATCAGCATCGCCGCTTCGAAGTACACCTGGGAGCCGTAGCGGATGCCGAGCACCAGCGCCAGCAGCATCCCGCACATCCACAAGGTGTCGAGCGCCAGCGCGCGGTCGTGGGCCGAGGGACCGGCCAGCAGGCGCACGGTGCACAGCAGCATGGCCGCCAGCACGCACACGAGCGCATAGCCGACCGCCAGTTCAAACAGGGTCGCCACGGGAAGCCTCCGTTTCAAAGATGTCGATCAGGGGTTGTTCGTAACGGGTCTTGATGGTGGCTATCCACCATTGCGTGTCCTTCAGGTCGAACACGTGCAGCGCGAGTTCGTGGCGCTCGGGCAGGATCTCGACCCAGACCGTACCGGGCGTCATGTTGATCAGGCAGGACAGGGCCGCCAGGCCGTAGGGATCGCGCAGGGTCAGCTGCACCCGGATGAACTGCGAATTGACCCGCGTGTAATCGGCGAACAGGATGATCCGGCACACCGCGAAGCAGGAGCGCACCACTTCCACCGAAGCCATGGCCAGCAGGCGCACCAGGGATCGCCACTGCGCCGCCGTGCGCATGCGCGGGTAGCCGAGTGGCTGCAGCTTGCGGCTCAGGAGCGGCGCGGCGATGCCGATGGCGGCGCCCAGCAAAAGGTGGGCCGGGTGCACGGTCTGGTTCAGCAGCAGCCACAGGGCGCACAGGGCCAGCGAGACGAGGGGGAAGGGCAGCCAGCGCCTCATTTCGCCTCCACCGCGGACGCCACCGGCGGCTGGCCCAGCACCCGGGCGATGTAGTCCGCCGGCCGGTGGATGCCTTCGCTGGTGCGGCCCAGGTAGCCGAAGATCGGTCCGGCTTCGACCGTCATGAAGACCGTCAGCCCGAGCAGGAAGACCACCGGCAGGACTTCCGAGCGCTGCAGCCTGGGCGGCGCATCGACCCTGCTGGCCCAGAAGGTGCGTACGCCGAAGCGCATCATCGAGAGCACCGCCACCAGGCCGGCCGCGATGATCAGGGTCATCAGCGCCCAGCCGGCGGCCGGAATGGGGCCGTCCGGTGGATTCAGCAGCGCGTGGAAGAGGCTGAACTTGGCGACGAAGCCGGACAGCGGCGGCAGGCCGGCGATCACCAGCGCGCAGGCGGCGAAGGAGAGCCCCAGGAAGGCCATCGCGGCCGGCACGCCGCGCCCCTCCGGCTCGTCCGGCTTGTCCTCGACCGCCCAGACCTCCATCGTCAATGCCAGCATCGCCGCGCGCGGGGTGCGGATCCGTTCGATCAGTTCGATCAGCAGCAGGAAGGCGGCGATCGCGAGCGTCGAGCCGGCCAGGTAGTACAGCCCGGTCGCCACCAGCGAGGCCTGGCCGTAGCCGATCACCGCCAGCAGCGTCCCCGACGAGACGATGGCGCCATAGCCGGCCAGGCGCCCGGCGCTGTCCGTGGACAGCATGCCGGCGGCGCCGAACACGATGGTGGCCATGCCGCCCCACAGCAGCGCAGGGTAGCCGAAATTCGAGCCGAAGCCGGCCGCCGCGCCTTCGGCTATCGGGAACAGCAGCAGCCACAGGCGCAGGATGGCGTAGGCGCCGACCTTGGTCATCAGCACCAGCATCGCCGCCACCGGGGGCGAGGCGGCGGCATAGGTGGTCGGCAGCCAGAAGCCGAGCGGCCACATCGCGCTCTTGATCAGGAAGGCCAGCGCCAGCACGGTGGCCCCGAGCTCGAGCAGGCCGCGGTCCGCGGGCGGCATGGCGGCCACGCGGGCGGCCAGGTCGGCCATGTTCAGGGTGCCGGCGGCGGCATAGATCAGCGCTGCGCCGAGCAGGAACAGCAGCGAGGCGGCCAGGTTGACGGCGATGTACTGCATGCTGGCGCGCAGCCGTTCGGCGTTATACCCGTGCAGCACCAGGCCGTAGGACGCCGCCAGCATCACCTCGAAGAACACGAAGAGGTTGAACAGGTCGTGCGTCAGGAAGGCGCCGTTGATCCCCATCAGCAGGAACTGGAACAGCGTATGGAAGTGCGCTCCGATCCGGCCCCAGCGCTGCCTGGCGAAGTGCAGGGCGGCGAGGCCCAGCAACGCGGTGAGCAGCAGCATCAGCGCAGCCAGGCGGTCGGCCACCAGGGCGATCCCGAACGGCGCCGCCCAGTTGGCGGCCAGGTAGACGCCGATGCCGTCCTCCCAGTAGCCGCCGTCGGCCAACGCGGCCAGCGCCAGCGCCGTCGCCAGCATGCCCAGCACCGAAGCGTAGCCGAGCGCGAACTTGAGCCGGTGCCAGCCCTGGGTCAGCGGCGTCAGCACCGCGCCGCACAGCAGCGGCAGCAGGATCGGCACCAGCAGCAGGTGGTCCAGCGCCTTCATGGCTCGGGCTCCCTGCCGTCGACGTGGTCGGTGCCGGTCAGGCCGCGCGAACCGATCATCACCACCAGGTAGAGCGCGGTGGTGGCGAAGCCGATCACGATCGCGGTCAGCACCAGGGCCTGGGGCAGCGGGTCGGCCAGCGCGGCCGGATCGGGCGCGCTGCCTGCTGGCAGATCGGAAGGAATGAGCGGCGGGCGGTCGATCCACAGCCGGCCCATGACGAAGATGAACAGGTTGACGGCATAGGACATCAGCATCAGCCCGCACAGCACCTGGAAGCTGCGCGGCCGCAGCACCAGCCAGATGCCCGCGCCGAAGACGATGCCGATCGCCAGCGAGATGACGGCTTCCATTACTGGATCTCCTTGGCCGGCGGCAGCGCCGACGGTGCCGCGGCGCGTGCGGCGCCGGGCGGGAGCCGGTGGCTGCGCAGCGACTGGTGGGCCAGCGCCACCAGGATCAGCATGGTCGAGCCGACCACCACCAGGAACACGCCGAGGTCGAACACGAAGGCGCTCGGCACGTGGATCTCGCCCAGCACCGGCAGCGCCAGGTGGGCGGTATGGCTGGTCAGGAAGGGGTAGCCGAGCAGCCAGGCGCCCAGGCCGGTGCCGCAGGCGGTTGCCAGGCCCCAGGCGATCCAGCGGTGCGGACGCAGGCGCAGGTGGGCCTCGACCCATTCGGTGCCGGCCACCATGTACTGCACGATCAGGGCGGTGGCGAAGATCAGGCCGGCGACGAAGCCGCCGCCCGGCAGGTTGTGGCCGCGCATGAAGAAATAGGCGGCGATGGTGCCCATCACCGGCAGCAGCAGCCGCATGTAGACGGCGGGGATCATCAGGTAGCCGCCGGCGGCCTGCAGCGCCGGCGGCTGGCGCATCGCCGGGTCGGCGTCGTTGGCCTGCTGCAGCGGGATCGCCACGCTCTCGGGCGCCGGCCGGAAGCGCCGCAGCAGCGCGTACACGGTCAGCGCCACCGCGCCCAGCACGGTGATCTCGCCCATCGTGTCGAAGCCGCGGAAGTCGACCAGCAGCACGTTCACCACGTTGGCCCCGCCGCCTTCCGGCAGCGCGCGCAGCACGTAGAAATCGCTGATGCTGCGGCCGCCGGGGCGGGTCAGCACGAGGTGGCTGAGGGCCGCCAGTCCGAGGCCGCCGGCCAGCGCCAGCAGCAGGTCGCGCGCGCGGCGGAACTGGGTGGAGGCCGGCGGCCGCGCCAGCAGGCCGGGCGGGGCCCGGCGCAGCGGCAGCCAGCGCAGGCCGAGCAGGATCAGCACCGTGGTGACGGTTTCCACCATCAGCTGGGTCAGCGCCAGGTCCGGCGCCGACAGCCACAGGAAGCTGATGCTGGTGGCGATGCCGGTGCCGCCGACCATGATCAGTGCCGCCAGCCGGTGGTACTTGGCCTTCCAGGCCGCCGCCACCGCGCAGGCGGCGCCGATCAGCCACAGCAGCGAGAAGCGCGGGTCGAAGTCGCCCAGGTCCGGCGGGTTCCAGGCCGGCAGCGGCCGGGCCAGCAGCAGCGGCGCGGCCACCAGCATGAACACGATGACCCGGAACTGCGGCTGCAGGCGGCGGGTGGCGGTCCAGCGGATCAGCCAGGCGGCCGCAAGGCTGAGCCACTGCATGATGTTCTCGTAGGCCTGGGCGCCCTTCAGGTGGTGCAGCACCGGCACGTCGGTGCGCTGGCGCAGGTTGGCGCGGCGGCGCAGGAAGACGTAGAACACGCAGCCCCCGGCCAGGGCGACAAAGCTCATCAGCAGCGGCAGGTTGAAGCCGTGCCAGATGGCGAGGTCGTATTCCGGCATGTTCGGCCCCAGCACCGCGCGGGTGGCCACCGCCAGCACGGCGCCGACCGTGCGCGCCGGCAGCACGCCGACGGCGATGCACAGCAGGACCAGGCACTCGACCGGGAAACGCATCCAGCGCGGCGGCTCGTGGATCTGGTGGGCCGGGCGGTTCGGGATGTCATGCGCGAGCGGGCCGAAGAACACGCCGATGAAACGCAGCGAGTAGGCGACGCTGAAGATCCCCATCAGGGTGGCCGCCACCGCCATCGACCAGTCCTCGGTGCCGCCGGCCAGCGCCGCCTCGGCAAAGAACATCTCCTTCGACAGGAAGCCGTTCAGCAGCGGCACCCCGGCCATGGCGGCGCTGGCGACCACGGCCAGCGCCGCCGTGAACGGCATGACCTTCCCGAGCCCGCGCAGGATGCGCATGTCGCGGGTGCCGGTCTCGTGGTCGATGATGCCGACCGCCATGAACAGCGACGCCTTGAACACCGCATGGTTCATGGTGTGGAAGATCGCCGCCACCACCGACAGCTGGGTGCCGATGCCCAGCAGGACGGTGATCAGGCCCAGGTGGCTGATGGTCGAATACGCCAGCAGGCCTTTCATGTCGTGCTGGAAGATGGCGTAGAAGGCCCCCAGCAGCAGGGTGCAGACGCCGGCGCCGCCGACGATCCAGGTCCATTCCTGGGTGCCCGAGAGCACCGGCCACAGGCGCATCAGCAGGAACACGCCGGCCTTGACCATGGTCGCGGAATGCAGGTAGGCCGAGACCGGGGTCGGCGCGGCCATCGCGTGCGGCAGCCAGAAATGGAAGGGGAACTGCGCGCTCTTGGTCAGCGCGCCGAGCGCGATCAGCACCAGCGCGGTCGGGTAGAGACGGTGGGCCTGGATCCGGTCGGCTGCCTTCAGCACCGCATCGAGCTCGTAGCTGCCGGCCATGTGGCCGAGCGTCAGCATGCCGGCCAGCAGGCACAGCCCGCCCGCCGTGGTCACGGTAAAGGCCATGCGGGCGCCGCGCCGCGCATCGTTACGCTGGTGCCAGTAGCCGATCAGGAGGAAGGACGTGAGGCTGGTCAGCTCCCAGAACACGACCAGCTGGATGATATTGCCGGACAAGACCACGCCCAGCATCGAGCCCATGAAGGCCAGCATGTAGGCGAAGAAGCGGCCCAGCGGATCGCTGCGCGACATGTAGTAGCGCGCATAGACCAGCACCAGCAGGCCGACGCCCAGCACGATCACGCTGAACAGCCAGGCCAGCCCGTCCATCCGCCAGACGAGGTCGAGGCCGGCCTCGGGCAGCCAGGCGGCGCGCGCACGCAGGACCTCGCCGGTGCGGACTTGCCCGAACCGGGAAACGGCCAGCAGCAGCGCGGCCAGGGTCGCCAGCCCGGCCACCGCCGCCGGGCGCGTGCGCGAGCCTTCCGGCATGCACACGGCCACGAAGGCGCCGATGAACGGAAGCAGGACCAGGAGGGACAGCGGCCACATCGGCATCAGCGCTGGCCCGGCAAGTTGTGATGGTTGAAGTCGTCTCGCATTCCGTTTCGCAAAGTGGCTCCTGACGACGGGCCTCAGCCGATATTGCTGCCGCGGATGTGGCTCAGGTCGTCGTCGCCGCCCTGATTGCCGGCGCGCGGATCGGTGCTGATGCCGCTGCCCGAGCCGAGGTCGCCGCCACCCGCGCCGCCGCCCACGCCCGAGGCCACGCCCGCGCCGGTCTGGACGCCGCCCGCATGGCCGGCGCCCAGGCCGCCCATGCCCGCGCCCATGCCGGACACCGAGCCGGCGCCGCCCGGCATGCCGCGCATCGCCACGTCAGGACCCATGCTCGGCGGGCCGCCGCGGTCCGGGTCGGTGCCGTAGAAGCTGTGGACCTGGCTGGCCCACTGGACGTCGGCCATGTCGGGCCAGGCATCCTTGTCGAAGCCCGGGGCGGTTTTCAGGCGCTCCTTCTCGACGTCGAGCACGAAGCGGTGGTTGACGGTGTCCAGGTGCAGGGCCTGCCAGGGCACGGCGAACAGCTTCTCGCCCATGCCGAGGAAGCCGCCGAAGGCCAGCACGGCGTAGGCGACCTGGCCGGTGTTCATGTCGAGCATGATCTCCTTGATGTCGCCCAGATCCTCGTTGGCGCCGTTGACGACGCCGTCGCCGAGCAGGGTGTCTGCCCCCATCAGGGCGGGGCCGGGACCGGCGTGGCCGGTGTCCTTGTACATGCCGTACTTGTCGCGGTCTGCATAACTCATGACGGTTCTCCTGCTGGTATTGGGTTGGTGTCGGTGCAACCCGGTCAGGGTAAAAGGCGCGTACCCCGCGCGTTTGATGACGATCAATTGTGCCGGCTGCTCTCCTCTGGCGGTCAGGGATTCCCCGCGCCGCCGGCCACCCCGTACACCTGGCCGGTGGTGTAGCTGGCGTCGGCGGCAGCCAGCGCGACATAGGCCGGCGCCAGTTCGGCCGGCTGGGCTGGACGCTTCATCGGCGAATCGTCGCCGAACTTCTCCAGCTTGCCCTGGGTCTGGCCGCCGCTCACCTGCAGCGGCGTCCAGACCGGCCCGGGCGCCACCGCGTTCACGCGGATGCCCTTGTCCGCCAGCTGCTTGGCCAGCGATTTCGTGAAGGCCACCCGGGCCGCCTTGGTTTGCGAATAGGCCAGCAGGTTGGGCGAGGGGTCGTAAGCCTGCACCGACGCCGTGGTGATGATGCTGGCGCCCGGCGGCAGGTGCGGCAGCGCCGCCCTGGTGATCCGGAACAGGGCGTACAGATTGGTCTTGAAATGCCAGTCCAGCTCCATCGTGGTGAGCTCGAGGATGGAATCGATCGACTGCTGGCGCGCCGCATTGTCGACCAGGATGTCGAGCCCGCCCAGCTGGTGCACGGCCTGCTCCACCATCTTCTTGCAGAAGGCTTCGTCGCGGATGTCGCCCGGCAGCGCGACGGCATTGCGGCCGGCCAGGCCGGGCCAGTCCTGCTTCTGGCGCGGGAAGGGCGGACCGGGATAGGGAGGCGGCGTCAGGGAACGGGCAGCGACCGGCGCTGCCTGGGCGCCGGGCTGGGCCTGGGCCAGTGCCGGCGCCGCGGCGAGGCCGGTGGCCATGGTGCCTACGAAGCGGCGGCGCGAGGGCTGGACCCCGCGCCCGTCCTTGCGGTCGGAATCGTCCATGAGGGTTCGTCCATGCGGCTGGAAACTGAACAGATACTAGCCGCAAACGGCCTCGAGGCGCGTCCGATAGACCTCAGGCAAGAAATCAGTCGAGATCGGCGGCGTCGTGGCGCTCGGCCACCTGTTCCTCGGGCTTGCCGCGCACGCGGTTGACCTTGCGGCCGCGGATCACGGCCGGGCGCGCGCCGACCTCGTCGGCCCAGCGCCGCACCTGCTGGTAGTTGTGCACGGACAGGAATTCGGCCGCCTCGTACAGCTCGCCCATCACCATGCCGCCATACCAGGGCCAGATCGCCATGTCGGCAATCGTGTACTCGTCGCCGGCGACGAAGCGGCGCTCGGCCAGCAGGCGGTCGAGCACGTCGAGCTGGCGCTTGGTTTCCATCGCATAGCGGTTGATCGGATACTCCAGCTTTTCCGGCGCATAGGCGTAGAAGTGGCCGAAGCCGCCGCCCACGAAAGGCGCGGAACCCATCTGCCACATCAGCCAGTTGAAGGTCTCGGCGCGGGCCGGCAATTCCTTCGGCAGGAAGGCGTCGAATTTTTCCGCCAGGTAGACCAGGATCGAGCCGGATTCGAACACGCGCACGGGTTTGTCGCCGCTGCGGTCGACCAGGGCCGGGATCTTCGAGTTCGGGTTGATCCCGACGAAGCCGCTGCCGAACTGGGCGCCCTCGTTGATCTTGATGAGCCAGGCGTCGTATTCGGCGCCGGCGTGGCCGGCGGCCAGCAGCTCCTCGAGCATGATCGTGACCTTCTGGCCGTTCGGCGTACCCAGCGAATACAGCTGCAGCGGATGCTTGCCGACCGGCAGCTCCTGCTCATGGGTGGCGCCGGCGATCGGGCGGTTGATGTTGGCGAAGGCGCCGCCCGATTGTGTGGCGGGCGACCAGACCCGTGGCGGGACGTAGGTCGAGAAGGGGTTCGAGCTGCTGGTCATCGATTTCTCCTTGTTTGCGTGCTATCGAGGAGGACGATGATGCCGCAAATCGGGCGAGTTTGCCGACAATGGCTACGGTGCGGGACCGGAGCCGTCCGCGCCCGTCAGGATGGCGATCATGGCGCGGGTGGCGGCCGACTGGCGCCGGTGCGGCGCGTACACGACCGAGAAGGGACGGGAGCGGCCGCGCAGTTGCGGCAGCAGTGCCACCAGGCGTCCGCTCTCCAGGTGCGGGGCCACGATGAAGTCATAGCTCTGGGCGATGCCGATGCCCGCCACCGCCAGCGACACCACGCCCAGCACGTCGTCCGACACCGCGATGGTGGACGGCGCCGTCCACTCGATGTCCCGGCCGCCATCCCTGAACACCCATGGCGCGATGCGGCCGGTGCGCGGCAGGATGAAGGGCAGGCAGGCGTGCCCTTGCAGCGCGCCCAGGGTCTGGGGCGTCCCCGCGCGACGCAGGTAGTCCGGCGAGGCTACCAGGCATAGCGGCTCGTCCGCCAGCTTGCGCGCCACCAGGCCGCTGTCCGGCAGGTGGCCGAGCCGGATCGCCAGGTCGAAGCCCTCGGCGACCAGGTCCACATTGCGGTTCGTGATGTTCAGCTCGACCCGCACCTGCGGATAGGCGCGCGTGAAACGGGCCAGCAGCGCCGGCAGGCGGTGATGGCCCCAGGTGGTGGGCACGCTCATGCGCACCCGGCCCGTCATGGCGTCGGCCTGGCCCTGGATCTCGCGCTCGGCGTCGCCCAGCAACGTGAAGGCGGCGCGCGCCTGCTCCAGGTATTGGCGGCCGGCCTCGGTCAAGGTCACCTTGCGGGTCGAGCGGCGCAGCAGCTGTCCGCCGAGCCGGTGTTCCAGCCGCGTCACGGCACGGCTCAGTACCGAGGCCGTGGTCGACAGGGCCACGGCGCCGGCCGTGAACGAGCCGTGATCGGCCACCGCGAGAAAGGCTTCGAGGTCGTCCAGGTAATCGAATTGGCGGCTGATTTTATCCTCCTGAGAACAAATACTTTGCTTTTTGCGTAGTTTATCTCGCCTACGGGTGGGAATAAAGTTGTGGACCTGAACACAGCATTGGAGAAGCACATGGATCTGCAATTGAATGGCAAGACCGCTCTCGTGACGGGAGCGACCGCCGGTATCGGCCTGGCCATTGCCCGCACGCTGGCGAAGGAAGGGGTGAAGGTCAGCATAACCGGACGCAGCCAGGACAAGCTCGATGCCGCGGCGGCGCAGATCGGCGCCGCCGCACCCGGCGCCACGGTCACGACCCTGGTGGCCGATCTCGCTACCGCCGAGGGCGTGCTGGCATTGACTGCCGCCCTGCCGGACACCGACATCCTGGTCAACAACCTCGGCTATTACGAAGCCAAACCCTTCGCCGAGATCCGCGACGTGGACTGGGAGCGCATGCTCGACCTGAACCTGATGTCGGGCGTGCGCCTGGCACGGCACTACTTCCCGCGCCTGCTGGAAAAGAATTGGGGCAGGGTGATCTTCATCTCGAGTGAAGTAGGCGCCTTCACGCCGCCGGACATGATCCATTACGGCGTCAGCAAGTCGGCCCAGTTGGCGGTGTCGCGCGGCCTGGCCGAACTCACGCGCGGCAGCGGCGTGACCGTGAACAGCGTGCTGCCCGCGGCCACCCGCTCGGACGGCATCGTCGAGTACCTGCGCCAGACCGCGCCGCGTCCCGGCATGAGCGATGCCGAGATCGAAACCCACTTCTTCGATACCTATCGCCCGAGCTCCCTGATCGCACGCATGATCGAGGCCGACGAGGTCGCCGCCATGGTGGCCCTGCTGGCCAGCCCGCTCGGCGCCGCAACGAATGGCGCCGCCGTGCGCGTCGAAGGCGGCAGCTTCCGTTCCATCCTCTAATTCGCAGGAGTCGCCATCATGAAAGCGCATCGCTTTTTCCTGGCTGCCTATGCCGCGGCCACCACCCTGTTCCTGTCCGGCGCCGCAAGCGCGGCCGACCGGCCCGCACTCGAGCGCTGGCGCAGCTACGCCGGCGTGAGCTGGGACGCCGCCGCGGGCGGCCGCGACCGCGCTCCCTTCGCCGGTTCGGTCGGCGCCCCCATCGCCGGCATCCATTTCGACGCACACGGACGCGCTTTCGTCAGCACGCCGCGCCTGGTATCGGCCGACAGCCCGGCCACCCTGAGCATCCTGGATACGGGCGCCGCCACCGGGCCGGCTCGGCTGACGGCCTTCCCCTCGGCCGCGGCGAATGCGGTATCCGGTGCGCCCGACAGTCACTTGCGTAACGTGCTCGGCTTTTACATCGATAAACGCAATGGCTGGCTGTGGGCGCTCGACCAGGGCTTCGTCGCCGGCGAGGCGAGCGCACCCAAGGGTGGGCAGAAGATCATGGTGTTCGAGCTATATACCGGGAAGCTCGTCAAGACCATTACGCTGGACGCGGTGGCGGACCGCAAAGGCAGCTTCCTGAACGACATCGTGGTCGATGAAGCGCGCAGGATCGCCTACGTCTCGGACAGCGGCCTGCGCAGCGCGCCGGCCAACCAGGCCGGCCTGATCGTCGTCGACTTCGGCACTGGCCGCGCGCGCCGCCTGCTCGACCGGCATGCCAGCCTGATGCCGCAGCCCGGCGTGAAGGTGATGTCGCATGGCGAAGAGGTATGGCCCGGCAAGCCCCTGGTGCTGGGAGTGAACGGCATCGCGCTGTCGCCGGACGGGCAGACCCTGTACTGGACCGTCACCACCGGCACCCATGCCTACGCCATGCCGACCGCCCTGTTGCGCGACCCGCGCGCCGGCAAGGCCGCGCTGGCCAGGGCGATACGCGACCTGGGCGAGGTCGGCGGCAATACCGACGGCATCGTCACCGACGCCGAGGGCCGGTTGTACATCACGGACGTCAGCCGCAACGGCATCGTCGAATACGATCCGCGCACCGGATCGATGGAACTGCTGGCTGCGGACGAGGGCGTGCACTGGCCGGACACGCCGGCGATCGGTCCCGACGGCAGGCTGGTCTTCACCTCCAGCAACCTGAACCGGCATTTCGCCGGCCAGGTCAAGCCGGGCGAGGAGCGCTACGAGCTGTGGCGCGTCAGCCGCAAATAAGGGAACCCGCTCAGCCGGCGACCGCCGTCCTGGCCGGCTTTTTCTTCGGCTTCGGCAGCGGCATCAGCGCCGCCGTTTCCTCGATCAGGCGGCGCAGCAGATCCGGATCGTCGAGCAGCTCGTCGGCGATCGGATAGTCCTTTGTGCCCGGGTAGGGTGGCCCCTGCGGCAGGTCTGGCGCCAGCCTGCCCACAGCCTGCGAAGGCTTGATGAAGAGGCTGTTGTCGCAGGCGAAGGCGACGACTTTCTCGTCCAGGTAGAGCGCGTATTCGCCGAACATCTTCCGGTACGTCATGCGGCTGCCCAGCCTGACGGTTTCGAGAACGTATTCGACGAAGCTCAGCTCAGTTGCCATGTGTACCCTCAAGGATGTCGATACCATGGAGGGTAGCAGATGTTCGATACTAGGTCCTCGCTTTCCGCGGCGGCAGCGGCGCCTCGGGCGGCACCAGCCCCTCGGCGCGCAGCGCTTCCCAGAACGCGGCCGGAATCTCGATGTGCATGAGCGTGGCATTGCGCCGCAGGTGCTCCGGGCTGCTGGCGCCGGGGATGGTCGCAGCCACCACCGGATGGGCGACGCCGAACTGCAGCGCGGCCGCCGGCAGGTCGACGTGATGGCGGCTGGCCACCTGGCGCAGGCGTTCGCGGTGCGCATGCTGCTCCGGCCTGGCCGGCTGGTAGTCGTAATGCTCGCCGCCGGCCAGGAAGCCCGAGTTGAAAGGGCCGCCCAGCACCACGTGGGCGCCGCGCCTGGCGCACAGCGGGAACAGCTCTTGCAACGGCGTGGTTTCCATCAGCGTGTAGCGGCCGGCCAGCAGGAAGATGTCGGGATCGGAATCGCGCAGCGCGCGCAGGCAGGGATCGACCGTGTTCACGCCCAGGCCCCAGGCCTTGATCGAGCCTTCCTCGCGCAGCTTGAGCATGCCTTCGAAGGCGCCGCCCTTGCCGGCGGCGATCCGGTAGTAATGCTCGAATTCTTTCCCGAACATGTCGGGCGAAAGGTCGTGCACGTAGGCGATGTCGATGTGGCCGAGGGCCAGGCGCTGCAGGCTGTCTTCGACCGCACGGCGCACGCCGTCGGCCGTGTAGTCGATCACGCGCTTGAAGGGCAGGGCGCCGACGAAGGGCGCTTCGATTTCGCCGGGCATGTGCGGCGCCAGCAGGCGCCCGACCTTGGTCGACAGCGTGTACTCATGGCGGGGCCGCTTGCGCAGCGCCTGGCCGAAGCGGTGCTCGGACAGGCCGGCGCCGTAGTGGGGCGCGGTGTCGAAGTAGCGGATGCCGGCTTCCCAGGCGGCATCGACGGTGGCGATGGCTGCCGCGTCGCTGGTGGTGTGGTACATGTCGCCCAGCCCGGTGCCGCCCAGGCCCAGGCGCGTGATCGGTTGGTAGCGCTGGTTCACGGTGGATCCTTTCTCATGCTCGGTTGCGGAACATGCTACACCGTGGGGGAGGGCGCACGGTTGAAGAACCGGACTATGCGCGCCGGCGCCGCCACGCCAGGCTGCCGATCATCGCCATCAGCAACCAGAACAGGCTCGTGAGCCCCAATCGTGGCCACAGGATGTCATCCTCGCCGGTCAACAGGGACAAGGGATCCCGGGCCACCGAGCCGACCGGCGACACTGCCTGGCTGTCCGCGAGGAAGGGCAGCGGAAAGCCATAGGCGAGCACTGGACAATAGCTTGGGGTGACGACATTGGAACACACCGCGCTGACCCGTCCCGGCACCGCCAGCGAGGAGTAGGTCAGGGCGGCTGCGATCGCGCATGTCGCTGCGACGGCCTTGAAGTGCGAAGCCATTTGTTCGGCTCAGCGCAGCAGCTTCAGGCCCGGCGGCAGCGCATCGCCGAACATGCGCGTGGTGCTGGCCTGGTCGAGTTCCACGACCTCGCGCACCATGGCGGCCCAGCTGGCCGGGGCGCCGCTGGCGGCCAGCTTGTGCAGTACCTGCTGGCGCAAGGCCTCGCCAATGTCGCGCGAGCGGTCGCCGGTCTTGCGCGCGATGTGGGCGGCGGCGAAGCCGGCCGGTTCGATGCGCTTCCAGTCGAGCTGCAGCAGGATCTCCAGCCAGCGCTCGGCCGCCTCGATGGTCGCGACTTCGTGGGCGCTGGATTGCAACGACTGGCGCGCGCCGACCCTGGCCAGGGCCCAGAGATAGCGCGCATAGGTGGCGGCGGTTTTCGCATCCGGCTTCGGCATCGCCGGAATCGCCGTGATTCTCCCCAGCATCCAGTCGCCGATCTCGACCTTGTAGGCGGAGGGGATGCGTTCGAGCGAGGCGCCCAGGCGCAGCATGTCGTCCTCGCTGCCGTCGACCAGGGTGACGGGGCGCCTGGCGCGGTCCGCCGGCTCGGCCTGCAGGTTGAAGGCGAAGTCGTCGAGCAGGCGCAGCTGCGCATCAAGGGAGAGTCCGCCGGCGACGCGGCGCCACAAGGTCCACCACTCGGCGCGCACCTGGCTGTCCTTGTGATACTGGACGCCGGTCTCGAACAGGGCCCACAGCTGCTCGATGCGCCATTCGTCGAGCGGGTGGCCGAAGCCGGGACGCAGGCACCAGCCGGCCAGGTTGAGCCACACCCGTTCGTGTTCGCTTGATCTGCGCCGGCCCTTCGCGCGCTCCATCAGAGCGTCGAACAGGCGGCGCAGCAGCGGCGTCTCCCAGCGTTCGCGGCCGCCCAGCAGGTGTTCGAGGCTGCCGCGCAGCTGGCGTACTTCGCGGCTCTCGACCTGCTGGTTGCGGGCGCCGAAGATGCGGTCGATGCGCTGGATGGCTTCATCGAGTCGCGGCGGCAGGTCGCCGTCCGCGCTGTCGTCGCGGGCCTCGTCTTCCTGCCCGCGCAGCTGGAACTCGAGCTTCCAGCGCTGGCCGCTGCCATCTTCGGCGACGCAATGCACTTCCAGCGTGCCGACCTCCGACAGCGAAGCCGCCAGCTGGACCGGCATCTCAGTCTTCGCGCCCACGTCCCTTGCGCGCAGCACGGTGGCGATGGCCGGCAGGCGCACGACCTCGAGCGGATCCAGTTCGAGCAGCTCGCCCGGCTGCGGCCGGCTGCCTTGCGGATCGGCGATCGCCGACACCAGGTGGAAGCGCACCGGCCGTCCCAGGCGCAGGCCGAAGCTGCGATCGAGCAGGCGCACTTCGACGCCGGGCTTTTCGCCGCGCGGCAGCAGGCAGACGGCTTTCAATGCGCCGCCGGCCTGGGCACGGGTTTGCAAGTCTTCCAGCAGCAGGAAGTAGCTGCGCGCCGAACCGCTTTCGATGCCCGGGGCCAGGCCCTGGCGCGCCAGCGAATAGGCGACCGCGCCGCGCGCCACGGCGACGTCGGGGTCAGCGTTGTGCAGCACGCGGATGCCGGCGCCGCGCCAGGTGGACAGGGTGTCGGCCAGCCGCCGTGCGAGTGCGGCGCCGCGGAATACGCCGCCGTTCAGCAGCAGCGTGTCCGGGACCGGCATGTCCGGGACCGGCATGTCCGGGACCGGCAGGCTGCCGTCGTCGCCGATGCCGAGGGCTTCGCGCGCTGCCCTGGCGTGCTGGCGCAGGAAGTCGGCCAGGTGGCGCGTGATGGCCGCATCGCTGGCATAGGGCAGGCCGAATTCGACGATGCCGGCGCGTGCCCGGTGCGCGCCTTCCCGCGCCTCGTTGAGCGGGAAGAAGCCGTCCAGCACGATGCGCTCGACGTCCTCGCGCGTGAGCGGGGCGCTGCGGCTGGCGCCGATCAGGCGGGCGCCGGCGCCCAGCAGGGTCACGCTCACCTGGTCCGGCGCATCGGGGGCCAGCAACTGTTCCTTGGCCGCGCGGCAGCGTTCGGTCAGCTGGGCCAGGCGGGCGGCGGACAGGCGTGCAGGCTGGCCTTGCTGGCCATCCTGCGCCGCCAGCCTCGATTCGATCAGGTGGGCGAGGGCGAGGTCCATATTGTCCCCGCCCAGGATCAGGTGGTTGCCGACGCCGATACGGGTCAGCCTGGGCGTTCCATCCTCCAGCGCCACCTTGACCAGGCTGAAGTCGGTGGTGCCGCCGCCGACGTCGGCCACCAGCACCAGGCGCGTGTCCGCCAGTTCGGCGGCCAGGGTATCGCGGTGGCGGTGCAGCCAGTCGTACAGGGCGGCCTGCGGCTCTTCCAGCAGGCGCAAGGAGGGCAGGCCGGCCAGGCGCGCCGCTTCCAGCGTGAGCGCGCGCGCGCCCTCGTCGAAGGAGGCGGGTACGGTCAGGACCAGGTCCTGGTTTTCCAGCGGCTGCCGGGGATGGCGTGTATTCCAGGCCGCGCGCAGGTAGGCGAGGTAGCCGGCACTGGCCGCCAAAGGGGAGACCTTGGGCACTTCGTCCGGCGCGCCCCAGGGCAGGATGGGCGCGGTGCGATCGACGCCTTGGTGGGACAGCCAGCTCTTCGCAGATGCAACTAACCGACCAGGAGTGTGGGCGCCCAGCAGGCGGGCAAGCCGGCCGACCACGGCATCCGGCACCCCGGCCGGGTCGGTGGCCTGCCAGGGCAGTTGCAGGGCGCCGGCCGGCAGTTCGCCCGCGGCCGGGTGGTAGCGGCTTGACGCCAGCAGTTGGCCTGGTGCGACTTCGCCCGGCGCCACCAGCTGGTCGATGGCAAAGGTGTCGACCTGCTGCGTCCCAGGTGCCGCATAGGCCAGCACCGTGTTGGTGGTGCCCAGGTCGATGCCGACCAGCCAGGCCGGCGCTGCTGCCGATGTGCCCACGGCGCCGTTCACACTCACCTTTTACTGCTGCTCGGTGGCGCGGACGTCGAACTCGACCTTCCAGCGCTGGCCTTCGCGCGACACCGCGATCAACTCCAGCGTGCCTGCCTCGGTAGCGAGCGCGTGCAGCTTGACCTGGGCGACGTCGCCCGGCGTACGGCCTTCCGCCGGCAGCTCGGCCTGGATCTCGTTCAGCTCCTGCAGCTCGTCCGGACCCCAGAACTCGAGCACTTCGCCGATACGGTCCTGGCGGCGCACCGTCGAACCGAAGAAGCGGAAGTGCACCGGCTCGCCCACCACCAGGCCGAACTCCTGGCCCGGCAGTTCCAGCTCGCTGCCTTCTTCCATGCCGAAGGGCGCCACGCACAGGGCCGTGATCGGCGGCTCCATGCCGGGGATGGCCGGCATCGAGGATTCCACGCCCACGTAGTAGGAACGGGCCGTGCCGCCGCGGATGCGCACGCCGCCGCCGCGCCGCGCGTAGCCGTAGTAGGCCGCGCCGCGGGCGACCGCCAGGTCGAGGTCGGCGCCTTCCAGCATGCGCGCCGGTTCCGCGCCTTCCATGTACAGCCAGTCGTTGATGGTGTCCATCACGCGCTGGGACAGGATCTCGGACTTGAACACGCCGCCATTGAACAGCACCGCGGTCGGGTGCAGGAAGCTATGTTCCGGGTTGACCTGTCCGTTGAAGCCTTCCAGCTCCGCGGTGGCGCCGGCCTGGCGGGCCAGGAAGGCGGCCAGGTGGCGGGTCACCGCGGCGTCCTGCGCATACGGCAGGCCGATCTGGGTCAGGCCGGCGCGGGCGCGGGTGGCCGGTCTGCTTGATGCTTCGACCTTCGGGAAGAAGCCGTCGGTGATGAAGGTGGTGACTTCGTCGCGCGTGAGTTCGGTGCGGATCGAACCGCCGATCAGCTTCGAACCGCGGCTCGGCACCACGATCGGCCAGGTGGTGGCATTCGCATCGGCCAGCAAATGTTCCTTGGCGCCGCGGCAGGCGTAGGTGAGGGCGCGCATCTGCCAGGCGTCGAGCTGGGTGCCGTTCGCCTGCAGCTTGCGCGCCACCAGGTGCGCCAGCGCGAGGTCCATATTGTCGCCGCCCAGCAGGATGTGGTCGCCGACCGCGACGCGGTGCGGCTCCAGGTTGCCGTCGCGCTCGAGGATGGCGATCAGCGAGAAGTCGCTGGTGCCGCCGCCGACGTCGACCACCAGCACGATGTCGCCGGCTTTCACCTGCTTGCGCCAGCGTCCGCCGCTGCCTTCGATCCAGCTGTACAGGGCCGCCTGCGGCTCTTCCAGCAGGGTCGGGCTGCCGTAGCCGGCATGGCGCGCGGCTTCCGCGGTCAGCTCGCGCGCGCCGGGATCGAAGGAGGCCGGGATCGTCACGGTGACGGCCTGCTGGTCGAAGGGCGCTTCCGGATGCGCGGCATTCCAGGCATTGCGGATGTGTTCCAGGTAGCGGGTCGAGGCCGCCAGCGGCGACACGCGCCCGACTTCTTCCGGGGCATCCGTCGGCAGGATGGCGGCGCGGCGGTCCACGCCCGGGTGGCTCAGCCAGCTCTTGGCCGAGGAGACCAGGCGGATCGGGGTGCCGGCGCCGCGACTACGGGCCATTTCGCCGATGATGGATAAAGAAGCGGGCGCGGCCTGGCCATCGGTCCAGGGCAGGGCCAGCTCGCCCGGCGCCAGTTCGTCCGGGTGCGGCAGGTACATGAAGGAGGGCAGCAGCGGCAGCGCCTCGACGGTGCCGGGACCGCTCAGCTGCGGGATCGGCAGCACGCCCTGGTCGGCCTTTTCGCCGTCGCTGGCCTGCAGGTCGACCCAGGACAGGGCGCTGTGGGTGGTGCCGAGGTCGATGCCGATGGCATAGCGCGCGGTTTCCATGTTGGCGCTCACAGTTCCACCTCCGCCGGAGCGATGATGCTGGCGTCGTGCTTGTCGGCCAGTTGCGGCAGAGTCACCTTGGCGGCGCGCCAGCCGCGGTGGCTCAGGGTACCGGTGAACGGCGCCTTGCCGACCACGTTGCCGGTCAGGCGCACGCTGGCGGCGTCGAAGCCTTCCTGCAGGGTGACGCGCGCGCCTTCCAGCTCGCTGCGCACTGGTTCGATCGTGAAGTGCTCGCGCAGCACGCGGGCGCAGCCTTCGTGCACGACGCGGGCGGCGGCGCCGATGTCGGCGTCGCTGTAGACGGTGATGTTCTCGTTGGCGAAGTCGATCAGGCGCGCCTCGCGCTGCAGCAGGGACAGCAGTTGCAGGGCGGCGTCGGGCGTGGCCACGCGCAGCGGTGCGGCGGCCGGTGCCGGTGCGGGCGCAGGCGCAGGCGCAGGCGTCGGTGCGGCGATCGGGCCGATCTGGTCATCGCGCACGCGCGCGGCGAATTCGGCGTCGCCCAGGGTCTTGAAGAAAGCGCCGAAGGCGAGGGAAAGCCGGCTCCAGAAGGAGGGCAGGTTGGTCGGTTGGCTCATGTTCTTGTGTTGTCCGGTCCATGAAAGCGCGCATGATACCAGTTAGCCAAAAAATGGATGGCCAGGCGCGGCAGAGTCAGAGGGCGGAATTGCCCGTGGTTGGCGGCGGCGCGGCGGGTTCCGGCGTGCCGGCGGCCCTGCCGAGCAGGGCGCTCGCATAGGCGTCGAAATCGTCGAGTCCGCGCTTGATGATGGTGACCAGGGCCGGCAGCGGTGCCGCCTGGTAGTCCCATTCGGCGCGGCAGAATTCGCCGGTGCGCTTCAGGTCCTCGCCCAGGGCGGGATCGATCCAGCCCCCTTGTTCCAGCAGCGAGATCACTTCGCGTTCGTCCCGCGGCGTGCCGAGGCCGTAATGGGCGAGCACGTAGTCGCCCATCTCCACCGCCGCTTCCCAGGCGCGGATCACGTTCAGCGTGGCGGCGTCCTGGCGCGTGATGTCGCCGACAAAGGTCGTCGGGTCCTTCTCGTACTCGTCGCGGGCACGCTTGATGCAGCGCTCGATGGTGCCCGTCTTGCTGACCATCAGATCGTTGTCCATCGCTTTTCCTTGTTGTCCGAAGCTTTACGTTACAACAAGAACATGATGGCCGCCGCACAGGTGGGACCGAGGGCGCCCAGGAACAGCCAGACCGCGCCGATCGACTCGTCGGCGAAGCCGTGGCGCAGCAGGGCGGCGCCGGCCGGATTCGGGGCGTTGGCGATCACCGTCAGGCCGCCGCCGCCCACCGCGCCGGCCACCAGCATGTATTTTTCGTGATCGGACAGGCCGGTGATCAGCGAGCCGAGGTAGGTCAGGGCGGCGTTGTCGGTGACGGCCGTCAGGCCCAGGGCGCCGAAGAACAGGGCGGTCGGGCCGAGGCTGGCGACGGCCGGCTGCAGCCACCACTGCTGCATGCCGCCCAGCACTACCAGGCCCGCCAGGAAAAAACCGACCAGCAAGCCTTCCTTCAGGATCAGCGGCGACTGGTAGCGGTTATAGGCCTGGGTAAAACCGAGGAAGAGCAGGAACAGGCCCATGAACAGCACCGGATGGTGGGCCAGCAGCACCACCGCGGCCAGGAAGGCCAGGTGGATCAGCGAGACCAGCGGCGGTACCGGCGCCGTTTCGCCGTCGACGGAGGTATCGAGCTGGCGCAGGTGGGACCGCAGCAGGAAGGTGATGACGGTGGCGTTGAACACCACCGCGACCAGGGCGCGCCAGCCGATGTGGGTCAGCATCCAGGCGCTGTCCCAGCCCCAGGTGCCGGCCACCATCAGCACCGGCGGCGCCGCGTACGAGGTCAGGGTGCCGCCGATCGAGACGTTCACGAACAGCACGCCCAGCGCGCCGTACTTGAGCCATTCGGGCATGCCCTGGCGGAACACGGCCGGGGCCAGCATCAGGGCGGCCAGGGTCATCGCGGCCGGCTCGGTGATCAGGGAGCCGCACAGCGGCACCAGGGCCAGGGCCAGCCAGGCCTGGGCCACCTCTTTGCGCACCGGCGCCAAGGAAGAGATTAAACCCGCGAGGATGCGCAGCAAAGCGCGCGCCGCTTCCAGCACGGGACGCGAGGCGGCCACCACCATCACGACGAACACGAACAGCGGCTCGGTGTAGTGGCGCGACTCGGCATAGTCGACCGCCGCGGTGCGGCCCTCGACCAGGGCCATGAAACCCATCAGCACGAAGGCCCAGAAGCCGAACACGACCTCGACTTCGCCCAGCAGGTGGAACAGCCCGGCATGGCGCGGATGGCGGTGCGCCAGCACTTCGAACATGTGGGTGGAGAAGGTGTGCAGCAGGGCCACGACGAACAGGACCAGGCCGATGGTTTGCATGGTCGTGGTCATCGTGGCACTCCGGTGAAGCATGCGGTAGCGGGCATTGTGCAGCTTGATTGAAATGGCAATGCCGCCATTATTTCATTTTTTGCAGCCGGGGCCCGGATGGCCGGCCGTGCGGGCCTACTTTGCCTGTTTTGCCGGCCCGCCGGCGCCGATGGCCATGGTGGCGGCGTCGAACTTGGGCACCTGCTTCAGGAACTTGCGCTGGAATTCTTCCTGCGCCGCGATGCAGGCCTTGCCGAAATGGTCGCGCGCGCAGATCTCGTTGATCTTCCGGGTCTCGTCCAGCATTGCCTTGTACACCGCCCGGTTCGAGGCTGCGTCGGCGCTGCCGGCGGGTTGCGGGCTTGCCTGCCTGGGCGCGGTGGCTTGCGCGGCGGGGGCGGGCGAGGCGGCGCCGAAGGCGAGGAAGGCGGCAATCAGGAGCTTGATCAGGATGGTCATGGCGGATCCGGTCGGCTGCACAAAGGGAAGGCGAAAGTCTAGTGAGCACGCCCAACGCCGTGCAGCCCCACCGATGGGGGAACGAGAGACAAGGTGCAATTTGTGACCAAAAATGCCACACAAAGATGTAACTGATTCGCGTTCAATTGACACCAAAATACGCCGGTGCTTTGATGGATCGGCCTGACTGCCGGGGAAAAAGAAGAAGGCCGCTAGCCAGGTACTCGACGAATTCCTATCACGGAGACCTATTCTCATGGCTACATCGCATTCGGCTTTCCTGCAAAAGCCGCTTACCCTTGCGGTTCGTTTTGCCCTGGCCAGCCTGGCGGCCATTCCGCTGGCTGCCATCGCCCAGGATTCCACCACCTCGACCACGACCGACACGACCAAAACGCCGGCCGCCAACCAGCAGGTTCAGCGCGTGGAGGTGACGGGCTCGCGCATCCGCCGCACCGACGTCGAAACGCCCAGCCCGGTCCAGATCATCAGCGCCAAGGAGCTCAAGCAGACTGGCTACACCTCCGTTTCCGAGGTGCTGCGCAACATCACCGCCAACGGCCAGGGCACGCTGTCGCAATCCTTCAGCGGCGCCTTCGCGGCCGGCGCCTCCGGCATCTCCCTGCGCGGCCTGACGGTCGGCGCGACCCTGGTGCTGATCGACGGCCAGCGCATGGCGCCCTATGCGCTGTCGGACGACGGCCAGCGCAGCTTCGTCGACATCAGCCAGATCCCGATGGAGGCGATCGATCGCATCGAGGTGCTGAAGGACGGCGCTTCCTCGATCTACGGTTCGGATGCGGTGGCCGGCGTGGTCAACGTGATCCTGAAGAAGCAATACTCGGGCAGCGAGCTGACCGCCGAGGCCGGCCAGGCCTGGCGCGGCGACGGCGTCACCGCCCACGCCTCGGGCATCCACGGCTGGGGCGATCTCGACCGCGACGGCCACAGCGCGTACATCGCGCTCGAATACCGCCACCAGAACGAGATCCTGGCGAGCAACCGCAACCGGGCGTTCACGAATACCGACTGGACGGCCTTCGGCGGCAAGAACCTGACCCGCGGCGTGCCGACCGCTGCCAATGGCTTCCAGCCGGCCAGCATTACCGGCTACCTGATCGATCCGGACACCGGCGCCGTCACCAACCTGCCGGGCTGCACCAGCGCCCAGTTCAATGCCGGCCAGTGCGCCTACCGCGACCGCGGCCTGCAGCTGCAACCGAGCACCAAGAACATCAACCTGCTCGGTTCCTATGTCCAGAAACTGGGCAGCGACTGGCAAGTGAACCTGAAGGGCTCGTATTTCCGCTCGGAGGCGGAGCAGGTGAACCGCTATGCAAGCACGCTCGGGCTGGCCGGACTGTCGGCGCTGGCCTATGGGCCGGGCATTCCTCCGGAGGCAACGCCGCCGGGCGCGCCGGTCCTGATCACGGTGCCCGCCACCTATCCCGGCAACACGACCGGGCGGCCCCAGGTCCTGCAATACAACTTTCCCGAACTGGGCGGCAGCCGCGCCGGCGTGAAGTCCGATACCTGGCGCCTGGGCGCCGACCTGGCCGGCAGCCTTGCCGGCTGGGATCTGACGGCCGCGCTCGGCGCCAGCGAGAGCAAGGTCCGGCAGGACATCAACAACGGCTTCAACATCACCAACCTGCAAGCGGCCTTCAACGATCCTGTCCATCCCTACCTGATCGGGGACGCCGCCAGCGGCAATACCCAGGCCCAGCGCGACTTCATCGCCCCGATGCAGCATGCGAAGGCCACCAGCAAGCTGCAGTTCGTGCGCGTGTCCGCCGGCCACGAGCTGATGACGCTGAAGGGCGGCGCGCTGGCCCTGAACCTGGGCCTCGAATATACGCACCGCGCCCTCGACGCCCAGGCGCCGCCCACCGTTGCCAACGGCACCCAGATCGGCAATAACGCCTGGGCCATCGGCACCCAGAACATTGCCGCCGGCTATGGCGAGATCGTGGCGCCGATCCTGAAGAACCTCGAGCTCGATGCCTCGGTGCGCTACGACAAGGTGATGGGCATCGACAAGGCCGTCACGCCCAAGGCGGGCTTCAAATGGTCGCCGCTCAGCCAGGTGACGTTGCGCGGCACCTATACCGAGGGCTTCCGTGCGCCGAATCCGGCCGAGATCGGCAACACCGGCAACTATTTCTTCGCGAATACCCAGCCGGATCCGGTCCTGTGTGCGAACACGGGCGCCGATCCCACCACGACGCCCGGCAACTTCCCGCAGCAATGCAATGTGTCGATCGCGGGCGTCCAGACCCCGGGCAAGAACCTGAAATCGGAAAAATCGAAGTCCTATACCTTCGGCCTGATCCTGGAGCCGGTCCGCAACCTGAATGTGTCGCTGGACTACTACCACATCCGCATCGACAACCAGATCATCAGTGCGATCAACGACCCGGCCTACGACGCGACGCCCTTCCTGGTGCGCGGCGTGCCGATCGCCCAGCCCTTCGTGAACCCGGACGGCAGCCTCTCGACCGTCACGCCGCCGGTCGGCAATGCGCTGTTCGCACCGTATCCCTACGAGAATGCGCTGTACACGATGACCAACGGCATCGACCTCGACGCGCGCATGAACTGGCCGCTGGCGGGCGGCAAACTCAGCGCCCAGCTGACCGCGACCCACATGATCTCGTACAAGCAGGGTACCACCGGCGCCGAGGCGATCCAGCTGGCCGGCACCCACGGCCCGTCGGCCACCTCCGGCGATACCGGCAACCCGCGCGACCGGGCCCAGCTCAAGATCGGCTGGGACAAGGGCCCGCTGACCGTGTCGACCACGGTGAACTGGGTCAGCAGCTTCTCCGTGACCGACCCCTCGTCGACCAATGCCGCCACCTGCGCGGACGCGATCTCCTTCGTGTTCGCGACGCCGAATACGGAATTCTGCCGTATCCGTGCGTTCACCTCGGTCGACGTCTATGGCGAGTACCGCCTGTCGCAGAAGCTCAGCCTGCACGCCTCGGTGCTGAACCTGTTCAACAGCCCGCCGCCGCTGGACTTCCAGACCTACGGCAGCTCGCCGTCGACCTTCTACAACCCGGCGCTGCACCAGGCGGGAGCGGTCGGGCGTTTCGTGAATGTCGGGCTGAACTACAAGTTCTGAGCGGGGGGCGAACAGGGCTGGCGATGGCGCTGTTGCAAAGCATGTAAGTATCTGTCAGCAGCGTAAGCGTTTGTAAAGTAGGTCAACACCTAGGGCAGAGGCTGCGTTTTACGAGCACATCGACCAACAAACAGCTGAGGATCTTTATCATGAAAAAAACCATTGCCGCTGTGATCTCCGCCCTGTTCGCCACCGCGGCGTTTGCCCAGACACCGGCCCCGGCCGCGGCCCCGGCCTCCAAGCAGGCCGTACTGGTCAACAATGCCGACCTGAAGGCATCGAAAGCCGCCACCAAGCCGGTGCATGTGGAAGCACAGGCAGCGCAAGCCAACGCGAAAGAGGCACATGACGATGCGAAGGCGGCCAAGGCGCATGCCAAGGAGGCGAAGACCAGCGCCAAACATGCAAAGAGCAAGGCCAAGCATGTCGCGAAGACCGACACGATGAAGGACAAGCAGGAGACCGCTGTCACGACGCCGGCGTCGGCTGCTCCTGCCGCACCGGACGCGGCAGCGGCTACCGCTCCCGCTCCTGTTGAAACCCCGGCTCCGGCTGCAAGCACGCCGCCGGTACAGGACGCCACTCCGGCGCCTGCCGTCACCCCGGCGCCTGCGGCTCCGATTACTCAGTAAAGCTGCCGTTTCGATTCCAGCGAAGCCCGCGCAATGCGGGCTTTTTTTCGAACAAAAAAAAAGCCGGCAGACAAGTCCACCGGCGAACGTGGGAGAGTGAGAACCGAATGTTCCCTGTCAGGCCTAGCTGACATCGACATGTTATCGAATGACGCCACGCGCATTATTAAATCTTGTCCATCTTTCTCACGTGGCACAGGCGATCAAGCAGAGGTAGCCGTATAGCTCGATGAAATCTGCCGATTCAGCGCCGTAAAAGCGGGCATCGGGCGCACTACGAATTGATTGGCGCTGTTCGCGCCAAGTGTGGAATCTTTTCTGCAAGCCTGCGGTCCAATGTCGACCTGAACCGTTGACGGAGGCAGCATGCAAGCACGGCAGTTCGAACAGTTCCTGCAACGCCTGTCCTCTCTAACGCGGCGCCAGCGCGACC